>CAIUEN010000075.1 GCA_903898185.1 uncultured Verrucomicrobiales bacterium | reverse complement strand
TGAACAATAAGATTCGAGTGGTAACCAGAAGATCCTATGGTTTTCGCACCTATCGAGCGATGGAGATTGCCCTCTACCACAACCTCGGAAGATTACCCGAACCAGATACTGGATTTACCCACAAATTCTGCTGAGCAGGCGCAATTGTCATTACACAAATGTGATAAGATTTGGCAAACTTCAATTTCCTCCTGAAAAAACTGGCGCAAGCCAGAGGACTCCCTTATTGTGCATTTGCTATGACATCTGCCCAAATGTATCTTCAGCAGGTCAGTCAAATTGCCGTCGGCATCGACTCGGAAATGATTGAAAAAAATGGCTTATTCCTCGCGGAATTGCGCAAGCGCGGGGGACGCCTCTTCTTTCTGGGGGGCGGCTGGAGCGCGGCTAATTGCAGCCACGCCGTCAATGATTTCCGCAAGCTGGCCGGAATCTAGTCCTACAGCCCCTTGCGACAATGCGCATTCGGAATCTGTTTCAGGCGGTGGTTTGGCATGGGCTGGTCTTGCGCCCGGCGCTCAAGCAGCAGTCCACCAAATGGGAAGGCATCGGCGGAGCCAAGGTTTAGATGAAATGCGCGTGGACTTGGGTGTCTCATAGAAAAGCGAGAGGTAGTGAGTATGGAAAACATGAAAGCAAACCCGTTCAATAGGAAGAAGCTTACCGAAGACGTTCTTAAAGAATGGCAGAATCTGCTCAATGGGGTGGCTGAAATGCTTGGTGTGCCTGCCGGGCTGATCACACGCGTTGACGGCAAGGAAATAGAGATCCTCCTTTCAAGTGAATCTAAAGGCAATCCTTATACGGCAGCGTACACGACACATTACCCGAATTCTGGATGGTATTGTGAGCGTACTCTGAAGAACAAGGGACTTAATCTCATTCCAAATGCGCTCCAGGATCCTGAGTGGAAAGACAATCCCGCTGCGGTCGGACTGCACATGATCTCCTATGTGGGCATGCCCATTGAGCGCCCCGATGGCGGAGAGTTCGGGACAGTTTGTTTCCTGGACAACAAGGAGAACGCACATAATGACCTACACATAAGACTGTTACATCAGGCCAAGAGGATGATTGAACTGTCCCTTCGCATAGTCTTCGACAAAGATGAGATTGACCATCGGGATCGTTTGCTTGATGGCTTGAGTAAGATTTATCCGATCTGCAGCTACTGCAAGAAGGTGCGTGAAGAAACAGGCAAGTGGATCTCGGTAGAGAAATATATCATGGATATTTCCGGTGCCAATGCCTCTCACGGGATGTGCCCGCAGTGCTATGAAAGGGAGTGGGGTTTTTTGCCAATGTCTCCACCTAGCTGATCGGGGCGGTTACAGCTTTTCTTGTTCGACTTCCAGAGCCTTGATTTCCGTATCGCTAAAGATGGGATTTATCATATCTGAAAACACACCCTGACCTCGTCCAAGAACAGCCGACTCAATATATAGTGTCTGGCAGAAAACGACTCTTTTTCAAAAATGCATTAGAAAACAAATTGAAGTATATAATATACAATTATCGTTAAACATCAAAACCACCCTCTTTTTCTCTCCCCCTGGATTTTTATCGAAAATTCACCGTTTTGG
>CAIUEN010000074.1 GCA_903898185.1 uncultured Verrucomicrobiales bacterium | reverse complement strand
AATGAAGTGAGGAATTCTGACAACAACTTCTGTTTCTCGCGCCCATCCTTATTCTCATGTAACGTCAGACATTCAGTTGTGGATTTCAAATTTCAAATTTGAGATTCAACCCAACAGCCCTCTGCCAAAATGCGAATTGCCGGGCAAAAGACTTCGGATAGTGAGAAAAGCGGACTGCCTACTTCATTATTGGACATTCCTTGTTCGATATTGGATATTCGATCCCAGTCATGCGCAGGCCCGGAAGGCGGAAATCTTCCATTGATTGGGTATTCTTGCTTGCCTGCCTGCCATAATGAGAACTGCTGTATCGAGTTGCAGTGATTATTGTGCTGACTGTTGCGGTGCCTCTGGCTCCGCAGGGAGTCGAAAACTTCGTGCGCAGGCAGATCAGCGTTTTTCCCATTCCTTGCTCAAAATGAGAATTGCTGGTCAAATTTGCTCAAGCATTCAAAAACCCTAAGGTAACAGACGATTATGCTGTCGCCCTGGCATTCTTGGCGAGCATCCGGAGTTTTTCGAGTTCTTGTTGTACCGCGTGGTTTCTCGCCGCTTCGGAATGGACTTTGGCGGTGG
Source organism: uncultured Verrucomicrobiales bacterium (assembly GCA_903898185.1). Lineage (GTDB taxonomy): Bacteria > Verrucomicrobiota > Verrucomicrobiia > Limisphaerales > Palsa-1400 > CAIUEN01. The sequence continues at coordinate 8,524 of CAIUEN010000074.1, read as the reverse complement.
CGCTGCCATCAATTTCGAGTGCCGCAGTGACTATTTTCCAACCGGCTTCATCGCGGTGAACCTCAAAACCGTGTTCAACCACTTTGGCGCCCTTTTTCTGGGTTCGCACCACTGGCACAAATACCCATTCATTATGTTCCAGCCGATAGAGGGTCTCCATCTTGCCTCGGGGAATGTTAACCATGGTTTCGCTATCAGTTGCCGCTCCAATCCAAGGCTGTTCGCCCATGATCCTGAACGTGTCATTAAGAAGCGTACGCAACTGGTCAGTGCTAATGATAGATTGCATGCCCCCCAGTTAAACCAGTTTCTCCACTTGTGCGCAATAAAAATCGCAGCAGATAATCAAAAATGTGCGCATCTCACATTTTTCTGATAGGGGCAGGGATGCGGGATTATAGTGTAAACGGGTAAGATCGTTCCTTCTTATCGGCGCAAAAATAACATTCTTACCCGTTCAAAGTATAAATGCCTTGTTCTTCATCTGCGTTAATCTGCGTCATCTGCGGATAACAATTTTCTAACCACAAAAGGCGCAATGACGCAAAGGAGAAGAAGTTGTTTGTATTCTTTGCGCCCCTGCGGTTCAATTCCTCATATCCGTTCCAGTGCTTCCACCACCTGCCCCATGTCGCCTGTGGCTTCCTGCATGAACTGCCGCACTGTGGGGAGCGCGTCTTTCCACGCCAAGGTCAGAGGGGCCATCGTGATTTGATCGAGTGACGCCGGTTCAGGCAGGCGGTTCTCCACCGCTATCGCGCGCGCCAAAGGCAGAAGCGCGTCGCGCACGGCGGCGCGGGATTCATCGGCAAACTCAGTGTCACATAGCAAACGGGCCATCTTTAACTTGCGCCGCGCGAGCTGGCGATGGGCTGCCGCTTGCTGGAGTTCGGTTGCAGAAAGGGGCGAGGGCGTTGCGCTGGTGGAATCGGCGGGCCAGAGCGGACGGCAGGCGCGGGTGGTACGGCTGATCAGCCCGGACTCAATCAGGCGTTTTAGCGCCTCGTCAGTCGCGCGATCAATCACCTCAAGTTGCACCGGGGCAAGCGGATCAACGCTTCCGGGGGCGAAATACTCAGTGTGCAGCGCAGACAGTTTCTCGCGCCATTGGGCGGCATCGCGATCAACCACCACATACAGCACCGAATGCGGCCCATTGTCGGGATAGCGTTCCTCGCATCGCACCAGCGCGCCGTTGATTTGTTGACTTGCGGCTTGCGCAAATCCAAGCGAGCGGTCGGCTGGAAGCGGCGGCTTGACCGGCGGAGCCTGGGTGGGCACGCGGACCAAGGGTGTGAGAATTTGGTCGAGCTTCGAGAGAAACGCCTGGCCGCCCCCCTTCAGCTTGATCGCCTTCAGGTCGCCTTTGAGGTCGAGCACGCCGTCGGCAAGCGCCTGCTTATTGGACAAAGTGCCGAGCATTTTGTGCTCAATGGTGTTTTCCGAGACCAAATTGATGACGTTGACCGCCCGGGTCTGATGCTTGCGCCAGGCGCGGGCGATGCGTTGTTCGAGCTTGGCCGGATTCCAGGGCAAATCGCAATTGATGACAACACTCGCCACTTGCAAGTTCAGGCCGGTGGCACCGGAGTCGGTGCTCAGAAAGACGCGGCAATTGGAATCGGACTTGAATGCGTTGATCTCGGCGCGACGTCGCTTTTGGGGGACGGTTCCCGTGTGCCAGGCAAAGCCGATCTCCATCTTGCGGCAGAGTTCACGAACCAGTTCGAGCATGCGTTCCCACTCAGAAAAAATGATGACTTTGACCTCCGGGTTTTCGCGGCATTCGTCGAGGATTTTTTCCAGTTCATCCAGCTTCGGACACTTGCGCATCGACGAATTGAGAATGTAGCTGGTATCGCACACCATCCGCATCATTCCCAGATACCGCAGAAGCTTGTCCTGCTCGGGCTTGCTCAATGAACGCCGTTTGGAGATCGCCACCAGACGGGCAACAACCGCTGAGAATCCCTCGTAATCGCCAGCTTGCTCGTCGCTGAGCTGAACAAAAAAATTCCGCTCAAGCCGCGCTGGCAGTTCGGTTTCCACATCCGCCTTGCGTCGGCGCAGCATGTAGGGACTGATCCTTTGGTGCAGCTTATCAAGATTCTGGTAATCCGTCGGACGGCCCCGGTCATCCAGAACATAATACTCACGATTGAACCGGAACAGCGGCCCCAAGATGGAAGGGTTGAGAAAGTCCATCAACGAATAGAGTTCGTCGATGCGGTTTTCAACCGGCGTTCCGGTGAGCACAAACGCATAGCGGCTGCGCAGCCGTTTGATGGCCTGAGTGGTCTTCGTGCTCCAGTTCTTGATGCGCTGAGCTTCATCGAGGATCACAATATCCGGCTGAAGCCTGGCGTTGACTTCCAGGCTGTCGGCCAGCATTTGCTCATAATTGACAATGGTAAAGAAAGGCGGCGCTTCGTAGGCCTTGAGCCGCTGGAACCGTCCGCCGAAGACCAACTGGTATTCCAGTTTTGTGAATCGCTGAATTTGCTCTTCCCATTCGGTTTTAAGAGATGCCGGCGTGACAACCAGGACGCGCGCGGCTTTGCCCATGCGGTGCAGCAATGCGCAGGCTGCGATGGCCTGAATGGTCTTACCCAGCCCCATCTCGTCGGCCAGCAGCGCGCGTTCGGTAAACGCCAGGTGGAGCATTCCCTCGCGTTGATACGGAAAAAGCGGAACCAATGTTTCGTGCGTCGGCCACTCGCCGCTTTGCGCTTTCAGTTCGTATTCGCGCCGCGACTCGGTGCGTTCCGCAACCCGCAGGCGATTCTCCAGCCAGAGCCCCACCTCTTGAGAAACTCGGAGTTCGGGAATATCCACCACCATCGCCCTGAGCGCTGCGATGGCTTCATCGAAGTCCTCGGAAATCAGCAATCCGTCCGCGCCAAACCATTCGGCCAGAGGCGCAGACGGCGGGCCATCCGGCCCATTCAACCGGAGCGTTTCGCGATTGGAATCGGGCACGACATCCCAACGAGGAGACCGTGACTTTGCGGCCTCTTTGAAAACTCCTTTCAAACGCGCTTCCAAGTAAAGCAACACGGCTTCAACATGCTTGCAGGTGCCCAGTCCATTGATCCGAAAATCGACGCAATCGCACGCAAATTGCCGTTGTGCAACGTCGCGAATTTCGACGGAATACACCAACCCGCTGCCGGAGTGGACGCGGAAATTTGAGAAGATCGGATGCCGGGCGTCCAAGTTGGAAATTCGAAACTCCTCCGTTCGCGCCCGTTCGCGGCGGCGAAGGATTTCTTCCTGGTCCGTGGTGCGCCAATTATGCGGTGATGGTACCTCGGGTTGGGAAGCTTTGTTAATTCGGGTTGTGGCTCGCATGCCTGATAGAAACCCGCTTCCGCCGACGGTGTCAATTCTTTTGATTTGCGTCTCGCTGACGCTTGCCAGAATTCTGTTTTTGAGTTCGGGATTGCAGTTACCGGGCATCAGCCTTAATAGTTGAGCAGGTGAGTCTTCGATGAACGAATGGAACATTCAGTCGCGCGCCCACGCCTGCCAGGCGTGCGGAAAGGGTTTTGCCAACAAGGAGGTCTATCACACACTGCTGATGACCCACAAACAGGAATTGCAGCGGTTGGATGTTTGCAAGAGTTGCTGGGAGACGGAGCATGCCAAACCCGAACGCAAGGGCTTCATCTCGCATTGGCACGCCTTGTATCACGTTCCGCCGCCCGCGCCGCCGGAAGCGATCCAAAAGGAAACCGCCGAGACGCTGCTTCGGAGGCTTATTGAGGACAACGATCCGAAGCACGGTCCGGCCTGCTACATCCTTGCCGTCATGCTTGAGCGCAAACGGTTGCTCAAAGTCAAAGAGCAGTTCAAACGGGGAGGAACGCGTGTTTTCGTGTACGAGCACCCCAAAAGCGGAGATATTTTCACCATCACCGATCCTGATTTGCAGCTCAATCAGTTGGAAGAAGTGCAGCGGAATGTAAGCGAACTAATGGCGCATGGCCTGCCAGACAAGCATGCCACCGTGGGGCAGACCTCCGGTCTGCCGGTTCCCGGAGTCTCCGGCTCCGTGGACAATTCGCCGCCAAGCGAGGCGACTTTATTGCCAAACAGCACCCCCCAGCCTTCTCAGAATGAGCAACCGGTCAGGTCGGCGGAAGAAATTAGCGTCTCGCTGACGCTCGCCGGAAAGGGGAGCACAGGCAAGGATGCCTATGCTACCTGAATAGTTATCAGAATGAAACCTCAGAACCTTCTTTGCCCCATGAATCCGGAGCCTCAAACGCACTTTCCATCGAATCCCATGCCGGAAACTGAGGGGGCGTCAAACCCACCCCTTTCGCCCGCGCGCAACTGCAGCGAACTCCAGGCCATCCTGGGGTATGAGTTTCGCGATCTCGAATTGCTTCGACTGGCGCTGACGCACCCGTCTGTCGCTCACGAGCAGGGACGATCAGTCAAGCATAACCAGCGTCTGGAGTTTTTGGGTGATGCTGTGCTGGGGTTGGCTTTAACCCACGAGCTTTACGAAAAATTCAGTGAGGTAAGCGAAGGCCCGCTGACCAAGGCGCGGGCGCAAATGATCAATTGCAGGACACTGGCCGAACAAGCCCGGCAGATTGGTCTCAACGAGTTTCTGATCCTAAGCCGTGGCGAAGAGGCTAACCTGGGACGAAACCGAGCCTCAGCCATGGCTGACGCACTTGAGGCGGTTATTGGGGCTATTTTCATGGACGGAGGCTTCGACATGGCCCGTGAATTTGTATTGCGCTCGTTCAGATCGGCTTTTGGGGAATTGACTTCCATCCCAACCCTTGAGAATCCCAAAGGCGAACTCCAGGAGATGCTGCAATCCAAGTCGCCGGAAGCGCCGCAATACAAGCTGATGAGCACGATCGGGCCGGACCACGACCGCGTTTTCGAGTGCGTCGTGACTCATCGCGATGTGGAATTCGGGCGTGGATTTGGCAAGAGCAAAAAAGCCGCTGAAAGTGAAGCGGCGTTGTCTGCGCTCCAGCGCTTGCGGGCGCAGCAGGCGGAGGCGCAGGATGGGAAGAATGGGAAGGATGAGAGCAATGGGAGGGGAGATGCGGATTTATGAGGGGCGAGTTCTTCCATTCCCAAGATTTTTTGCTTAATTCGATTTTGCATTTTCTAATTTTGTGATAAAGCTTATTTTATGAAATCCATTGGAACTATTGGAATGATTTTGCATCATAAAGGGGTTGCCGTTTGGTCGGTGCCCCTGAACGCAACGGTCTATGATGCCATAGGCATTTTGGCTGAAAAGAATATCGGCGCTCTTCCCGTTGTGGATGGCGGCAGGCTGGTTGGAATTTTTTCGGAACGCGACTATACCCGCAAAGTCGCGTTGGAGGGACGATCGTCCCGTGATACCCGAGTGCGCGAGATTGTTTCCGCGCCCGTGATTTCAATCACCCCCCAGCACTCAATCGAAGACGCGATGCGTCTGATGTCTGAGAAACACATCCGCCACCTCCCGGTTTTGGAGGGCGACAAGATGGTGGGCATGATCTCGATTGGCGATCTGGTGACGTGGATCATTTCTGCGCAGAACTCCACCATCGACCAGATGGAAGCCTACATCGCTGGCCGATAACTGCAGCATCGGTCGAGTGTCATTGATAGGGTTCGCATGTTTGAGGCAATCAAAGGTGGCGCGCGGGCTTTTGCTGAAATTGGATTGGGGCTCTTTTACCCCAATGTTTGCCAGCTTTGCAGGGAAGAGCGCGCTACCGCAAAACAAGGATATCTTGGGATTGAATGCCGCAAGAAAATTCAGCGCATTGAGCCGCCGTTCTGTTCGCGTTGCGGACTTCCGGTTGAGGGCGCTGTGACCACGAACTTTGTCTGCGCCAGTTGCCGGGAAACGGAATTCCATTTCGTAAGCGCACGGGGGGCGGCGCGCGTCAATACGGCCATCCTCGAAGTGATCCATCGTTACAAATATCAACGGGCTCTTTATTTTGAGCCGTTCCTGGCGGAATTGCTGACCGGGCAGGCAGGTCCGGCATTGGGAACGGAATGGGATTTGATCGTGCCGGTGCCGTTGCACCCAGTCAAAAAACGCGAGCGCGAATTCAACCAGGCTGAGCGTCTTGCCGAATGCCTTAGCAGGGCCACTGGAATCCCCGTAAACCATCACGCGGCTCGACGGGTCATCCAGACCGAGAGTCAAACCCGGCTCGACCGCGCCCACCGCGCGGCGAATGTCCGCAACGCCTTTGCGCCCACGGCAAAACTCAATGGCGAACGTGTGGTTTTGGTGGACGACATATTGACCACCTGTTCGACAACCAATGCCTGCGCCAAGGCTTTGCGTATGGCTGGGGCCGGCCCTGTTTGCGTCTGGACGGTGGCGCGGGGAGCTTGAAAGTCACCGATTTATTCAATACCGCGTAGATTTTGCTCGCCAAGGGTCATGTTGGCAGGCAAACAATTCGACTTTGTAGCATGCCCGAGCAAATCGTCATTCTTGATTTTGGATCGCAATACACACAGGTCATCGCCCGGCGTATTCGCGAATGCAATGTCTATTCGCAAATCCTGCGTTACGACACTCCCGCCGCCGAGATCGCGTCTCTCAAACCCAGCGGGCTGATCCTTTCTGGCGGTCCTTCCAGCGTCTATAATGAGGATGCCCCGCTACCAGATAAGGAAATATTCAAGCTCGGGGTGCCGATTCTTGGGGTCTGCTACGGTGTGCAGTTGTTTGCGCATTTCCTTGGCGGAAAGGTCGAACGCGGTCTCAAGCGGGAATACGGCAAAAGCGCTCTCTCGATCAAGGATGCTTCGTGCGCTCTCTTTGCCGGCCTTCCAGAGACGCTCCAAGTATGGAATTCCCACGGCGATAAGCTGACAAAGCTACCCAAAGGGTTCAAACCGGTGGCTGCCACGGAGAACTCAGATTTCGCGGCCATTGAAAATAAGGAACGAAACTATTTCGGACTCCAATTCCACCCGGAAGTGGTGCATACACCGCGCGGACGCGAGATCATCGCCAATTTTGTCCACACCATCTGCAAGTGCGGCAAGAATTGGAACATGCGCAGTTTCATCGACCAAGCCGTCGAGCAGATCCAGACCCAGGTGGGCAGCGAACGGGTGATCTTGGGACTCAGCGGTGGCGTCGATTCCAGTGTTGCGGCCGCGTTGCTTCACAAAGCCATTGGCGCGCAGTTGACCTGCATTTTCGTTAATAACGGGCTCTTGCGCGGACGCGAAGCCGCGAGCGTCCGGGAGGTGTTCGGCAAGCATTTCAAGATCAAGCTGCAATATGAAGACGCTTCGAAACTCTTTCTGGGCCGCCTCAAAGGCGTGACCGATCCCGAACGCAAGCGCAAGATCATCGGCAAGACGTTCATCGAAGTGTTCCAAGCCGCCACCAAGAAGGCCGGTGCCGTCAAGTTTTTGGCCCAAGGAACACTCTACCCGGATGTGATTGAGTCGGTGCCCATCGCCGGCAATCCCGCCGCCATGATCAAGAGCCATCACAACGTCGGTGGCCTGCCCAAGAACATGAAGTTCAAGCTGGTCGAACCGCTCAAATGCCTTTTCAAGGACGAAGTGCGGCAACTCGGCCTCGAACTGGGACTGCCCAAGGAAATCGTCTATCGCCAACCGTTCCCAGGCCCCGGCCTGGCCGTGCGCATCTTGGGCGAAGTCACCCAGAAACGGTGCGATATCCTGCGAGCTGCGGACACCATCGTTGTCGAGGAGATGAAGTCCACCGACTGGTATTACAAAATTTGGCAGAGCTTCGCGGTTCTGCTGCCCGTGCGCAGTGTCGGCGTGATGGGCGACGAACGAACTTACGAATACACCATCGCCATCCGGGCAGTTGAATCTCAGGACGGCATGACCGCCGACTGGGTGAAACTGCCCTACGATTTGCTCGAAAAGCTTTCGAGTCGGATCATCAACGAAGTCAAAGGCGTCAATCGGGTGTGCCTCGACATTTCAAGCAAGCCCCCGGCAACCATTGAGTGGGAGTAGCCGCCCTGAGTGCTGCGCGAACCGTAGAGTGAGAATGCCAAGTCAGAAAAAGTAAATTTTCGCAGAAAGGCCACCCACTTTTCTCGAAACGTTTTCTTCCGATGGCGCTCCTGCTGATTGGTGATGTAGGTTGAGCCCTCGCACTTTTTAGTGTGAGCAAATATGTATTGAATTCACTGACGGCTATGGTAGCTCTTGGGTTACAAATTTGTTACGTCCGTGTAACAAGTGAGTTATTCGATTGCCGATGAACGTCGATTTATGAGCCAGCTTTTGAATTTTCAGAGTTCTTCGCCATCCTCTGCGACACTTGTGGAAAGACGCGCTGTGATCGACGTCGGAACCAATTCGGTGAAACTCCTCGCGGCAGACGTGGGGTTCACCCTAGGGTGTTGAATTGATCGGGATTTCGCTCTAATAAGTTACTGCTGCATTTGTTCCCTGTTTTCTTCTTTTCAGCAACACCTGGCTTTAGCCAGGTGTCAGGCGCAAGCCAATGAAATCGAGCCGTTTTAAGGGCTTT
>CAIUEN010000073.1 GCA_903898185.1 uncultured Verrucomicrobiales bacterium | reverse complement strand
GAGCGGCGACGCCACCGGTCTGCCCATGCGCAAGGAAGAACTGGAGGGGGTAGTGGGCAAACAGGAGGATGGCAGTGCAAAAACCTCAATGATCTATGGCGGCTGCGTTTTTACTCAAACCAAGACAGACCAAGAGAACTTTCCTGTCACGCACCCCATGTGGAAAAATGATATTGTTTTAGCTGGGATTTTTCGCCAATGTTTGCAGCCTTATGCAACAGGTTAACCTTGGAATAATCGGCGGCGGCACAGTGGGAAGCGGTGTTTACCATCACCTACAGGTAAACGGCGCTCTCCTTGAGTCTCGGCTCGGCATCAAAATCGGTTTGCGCAGAATTGCGGTCAAGGCGCTGGATGAACCTCGCCCCTACGCCATTCCCGAGTCGCTGATGACCACCGATTGGACCACTGTTGTGAACGATCCTGAAGTCCATGTCGTCATTGAGTTGGTCGGTGGCACGACGATTGCCAAAACCATCATCCTGACGGCGCTTAAGCTCGGAAAACCGGTGATTACGGCCAATAAGGCATTGATCTCGGCTTATGGAGAGGAACTGTTCGCCGCTGCTCAGAAGCACGGAACCAACCTGTATTACGAAGCCAGCGTTGCAGGCGGCATTCCGATCATCAAAGTCTTGCGCGAGGGATTTGTTGGCAACCGCATTACCCATCTCTATGGCATCGTCAATGGCACCTGCAATTACATCCTCACCCGGATGAAACTGGAGGGTTCGGATTTTGAACCCACCTTGCGGGACGCTCAGCATCTGGGCTATGCCGAGGCAGATCCGTCACTCGACATTGATGGTTTTGATTCCGAACACAAAATCGGGATACTCGGTTCGCTGGCGCACGGCATTTGGATTCGCCCTGGCGATATTCATGTCGAGGGCATCCGCCCAGTTGGCAAAACAGACATCGAATTTGCCGGCAAACTCGGGTACACAATTAAACTGCTCGGCGTCGTAAAGTCGGTTGAAAAAGCGGTTAAATCCAAGAAGGCCGAACGCAAATCCATTCAGGTTTCTGTTTATCCAGCGCTGATTCCAAACACGCATGTTCTGGCGAGCGTCAACCACGTATTCAACGCGGTATTTGTGCGAGGCGACGTGGTGGGCGACACCCTTTTTTATGGTCGCGGCGCGGGCAAGGATGCCACAGCCAGCGCCGTGCTCAGCGACATCGCCGATGCGGCTCTTGATCTGAAACACCAGACCCGGCGTCGCATTCCTCCGTTTGTTTCCCATGCCAGCGATACGGAGGTTTTGCCCATCGATGACGCCGTCTGCCGCTATTACGTCCGCCTTTCGGTGATTGATAAACCGGGAACGCTCGCTCGCATTGCCACCATTCTGGCAGCTTCTAAAATCGGGATCTCCTCTGTCATTCAGCCTGAAGGCCACGAAGGGGAAAGCGTGCCACTAATCCTCATGATCCACGACGCTCCCAACTCCGCCATGAAAAAGGCATTGGCCAAGATCAGCAAACTGCCCGTTGTAAAAGCGCCACCCGTGCTTCTGCGAGTCGAGACGTTTGACTAAGGCGGATGCAAAGCGAACTCAACATTGTGCATGATGTCTCCCGCAGGCTGGAGGCAGCGGAAATCGCGTACATGTTGACGGGTTCGATGGCGATGAATTATTACGCGCAGCCTCGAATGACGAGAGACATTGACATCGTAGTCGAACTGGTGTCGGCACAAGTCGATATCGTTGTTCGTCTTTTCTCTCCAGATTACTATGTGGCGCGGGAAGCGGTTGCAGGCTCGATCAAAACCAGGACGATGTTCAATCTGATTCATCAGGAAACGATTGTGAAGGTTGATTTTATCGTTCGCAAGGACAGCGATTACAGACGCACAGAGTTTCTGCGACGGCAGCGGGTGCAACTGGACGGCTTTGAAACGTGGATAGTTTCCAAGGAAGATTTGATTATATCAAAGCTGGATTGGGCAAAGGACTCCCATTCCGAGATTCAGCTTCGTGATGTTAGGAATCTCCTGGCGACGGGGTTCGATGAGCCTTATCTTGTGCGCTGGACGCGCGAACTTGGCCTGTTTGGCTTGTTTCAGGAGTGCCTATGAACGACACACCGCCGGAGATTGAGAAGATGGTTTTTGATCGGATGATGGCGTTATCCGGGGAACAGCGGTTTATCATGGGAGCTGCGATGTTCGATGATGCGCGCGCCATGATCATTGCATCTTTGCCCAAAGATCTGCCACCGCAGGAACTCCGCCGCCAATTGTTCGAGCGGATTTACGGCAAAATTGAGAATTATCCCGGTCTGAAATTTTAAATATGAATTCAATTCAACCCACCGCTGGCTGCCGCTGGCGCGGAATCATTCACGCATATAGCAGTTTTCTTCCAGTGACGGAGAAAACACCGATCGTTTCGCTTAACGAAGGCAACACCCCGCTGGTCCGGGTGGACAACTTTGTCAAAGCCATCGGCGGCGAATTCCAGCTCTGGCTCAAGTACGAGGGACTCAACCCGACCTGCTCGTTCAAAGATCGCGGAATGACCATGGCCGTATCGAAGGCCAAGGAGCGCGGCTCAGAAATCGTCATCTGCGCCAGCACCGGCAACACCTCGGCCGCCGCCGCAGCGTATGCGACCCGGGCCGGCATGAAATGCATCGTGCTGCTGCCTCATGGCAAGATCGCCCTTGGCAAACTTGCCCAAGCGCTCATGTATGGGGCGACCACCATTTCGGTTGAAGGCAACTTTGACGAAGCCCTTCGCATCGTCCGTGAGTTAGGCGAAACCGGGAAGGTTGAAGTGGTCAACAGCATCAATCCCTTTCGCATCGAAGGGCAAAAGACGGCATCGTTCGAAATCTGCGATCAACTGGGCCGAGCCCCAGATTTCCATTTCCTGCCCGTCGGCAACGCCGGCAACATCACCGCTTATTGGAAGGGCTACAAGGAATACCATGCCGTCGGCAAATCAAGCAGCCTGCCCCGCATGTTCGGATTCCAAGCCGCCGGTTCAGCGCCGATTGTCGATGGCGCGCCGGTGCTCAAGCCGCATACCGTTGCCACGGCCATTCGCATTGGCAACCCGGCAAGCTGGCAGGGCGCAACCGACGCTCTCAAGGAATCCAATGGTTTTATTGACAAAGTCACCGATGATGAAATCCTGGCCGCATACAAATTGATTGCCCGGACTGACGGCGTGTTTGTCGAGCCGGCATCCGCCGCCTGTCTGGCGGGATTGATCCAGTGTGTCAAAGCCGGACGCATTCCAGTCGGCAGCGTGATCACCGCAACCATGACAGGTCACGGACTCAAAGATCCCGACAACGCCATCAAGACTGCCGGGTTCGAGCCCATCGTCGTGCCACCACTCAAAGAAGCGGTGATGAAGGTGATTGGTTTGTAATCGGCTATAAAAACGTAACTATTCAGTCATGAACTTTCCCCCTTGCCCAAAACAGGCAAGGATGCCTGTTCTACTTTTCTTGGAATTTATAGCAGTGTGATTGGGCGGTGATGGCCTGAATGTAGGCGCGTGTGGTTGGAAACTCCACCTGGGCGATAAAAGCGGCGCTGTTGGTTTCGGCCAAGCCGTGCTTCCATTTGAGGAGATTGCCGCGACCGGCGTTGTAATCAGCCAGCGCGTAGGGAATCGGATCATCGGTCTGAGTGTAGCGTTTGAGAACTTTCTTTAAATACCACGCTCCGGCCAAGGTGTTGGTGGCAGGGTCGAGACAATCAGTGTGTTCG
>CAIUEN010000072.1 GCA_903898185.1 uncultured Verrucomicrobiales bacterium | reverse complement strand
GCAGATGAGCTTGTGCTTTGGGCTTTTGTAGGGTTTGGTGTTCATTTGGTTTCTTGAGTTCAGATTGTAAGATAAAACCCATGGAATTCAAGGAACTCTTGATGCATGAACTCTTTCTCCTCAATTCAACACCCTAGGGCAGGACTTCGCGGCGGATGAAGGCGCCGATGCCGCCCACCTCCAGCAACGGGATTTGCTCGAAGTCGCGGAGTTCGCTGTCGGGCTCGTATTCGACGACGCAAGTTTTGCCGTCGATTTTCGCATCGAAGAGGCCGTGCAAGGGGGCTGGCTTGGTCTTGCCGGGTTTGTGGATTTTCTTGATGACGCGAGGCGCATCCTCCACGCGCCAACTGACGGCGTTGACGATCAGCTTGAGTTCTGAGGCGCTGGGGGTGAGGTCGAGATCCTTGAGGGTGGCGTCCACTTTCTCAAGAAAGACATTGTGATCCTCGAAAAGTTTGTCCCCGAGGGCCTTGCGGAGTTTGCTCGCAATATCGAGGAGCTGAGCGTCACGCTTCCATGTGGCTTCACCGAGAAGCTTCTTTTTCTTTTTGTCGGAGAGGCTCTTTTTCGGCGTATCGGTGTCGCCTTCCTCGTCATCCTCGTCGCTGTCGCCCTGCCCGGCGTCACCGGTAAAGAGGGATGAGCCGTTGTGTACCTCGGCGATGCGGCTGCCGAGGGGGGTATCGTGCTTCATCTTGCTGAGCATGTTGGCCAGAAAAAGCATCTGGCCGTCGCTGCTGCGGGTGATGAGGGAGTATTCGGGATCGCCCGCGTGTTCGATGATGAAGCGCGGGTCTTTGACATCCTTCTTCGATCCCTCGCCGCTCATGCGCTCCAAGTCGCTCTTCCAGCTTTTGCCGTAGGGCGGATTGGCGAGCATGAAGTCGAAGGCGCGAGAGCGGAACTGGTCGTTGGACAGGGTGGAAAAGGCGGGGCCGCCGATGATGTTGTCCGCCGCGTCGCCGTCGCCTTTGAGGAGGAGGTCGGCTTTGCAGATGGCATAGGTCTCGCCGTTGATCTCCTGCCCGTAAAGGTGGGTGGCGACCTGCTTGCGGTGGTCTTTGGCGATCTTCTGGAGTGTTTCTTCAGCGACCGTGAACATGCCGCCGGTGCCGCAAGCGCAGTCGTAAATTCGACCTTCGTAGGGGCCGAGCATCTCGACAAGGCAGCGCACGACGCAGGACGGGGTGTTGAACTGACCGCCGTTCTTACCCTCGGCGCTGGCGAAGCGGGTGGCGTGGGATGCGCTGGCGTTTCCGTTGTCTCCTGATTGCTTCATTGTAAGAGCCCGATCCGGTGAACTGGCGGGGAGATACTAGGGGGAAAGATGACTCGGTGACAAGTGTTGATTGGATATGTTGAATCGCTGATTAAAAGCAAGCAATTCAGAGGGAGAAATTAGCGTCTCGCTGACGCTCGCCGGAAAGATGAGCACAGGCAAGGATGCCTATGCTATGTGAATAGTTACAAAATATGTATGGCGCTTGCGGTCAGGTTTACTAAACTGAGGCACAATGGAAAGCATGGCGCTGCCATTATTGTATCTGGCATTTCTGAGCTATATGCTCGGAATTCTGGCGGGAGCGATTTGCGTCAATAAAGGGCAGATCGGGGCGGTTCTGACGTTTGGTGCGGCAGCCTTGGGTGGAGGCTTCGGGTTGCTCGCGGCAATCAGCTTTTTGGGAGCTCACAATCTACCGACGTTGAATGCCGAGTTACTGCCATTGTCGCTTCCGAATGTCGGACTAACGATCCGCCTAGACTCGCTGAGCGCGTTTTTCACTCTGATCATTTCGGTTGTCGGATTGGCGCTATCCATTTACTCGGTCGGTTACGCGCGCGACTTCGCCATGCGCAAGTCGGTTGGCGTGATGGGTTCTCTTTTTAACGCATTGCTGTTGGCAACCTCAATCGTATTCCTGGCGGACAATGCGTTTTCCTTCGTGTTCGTCTGGGAAATCATGGCTGCGGTATCGTACCTGCTTATCAGTTTCGAGCATGAGGATAGCGAGACGCGACGCGCAGGCATCGTCTTTTTTGTGATGTCGCACATTGGCACGGGATGCCTGATCCTCGGGTTTCTCCTGCTCTTTCAAGCGTCGGGTTCTTATTCGTTCAGCAGTTTCCACAATATTGGAATGAGCATGGCGTCTGGTCCGCGCGACGCCGCGTTTCTGCTGTTCGTAATCGGCTTTGGGGTTAAAGCTGGCATCGTGCCGTTCCACATCTGGTTGCCGGTGGCGCATCCGGTGGCGCCGAGCAATGTCTCCGCGCTTCTTTCGGGCGTGATTATCAAAACGGGCATTTATGGGCTGACGCGGGTCTGCTTCGATTTCTTGGGCGAACCGCCGCTATGGTGGGGGGTGGTGATTCTGGTAATGGGCACGATTTCGGCGTTAATCGGTGTGCTTTATGCGTTGATGGAACACGACCTTAAACGCCTGCTGGCGTATCATAGCATCGAAAACATCGGAATCATCTGGATGGGTCTGGGAGCGGCGCTGATCTTTTTGACAACGCATCATCCGGTGCTGGCGGCGTTGGCCCTGATCGCTGGTCTTTACCACACTCTCAATCACGCGATTTTCAAGGCATTGCTGTTCCTTGGAGCGGGCGCGGTGCTTCATTCGACCGGACTTCGCAACATGGAGGAAATGGGCGGCTTGGTGAAACGGATGCCCCGAACGGCTCTCTATTTCCTGATTGGCTCGGTGGCAATTTCAGCGCTGCCGCCGCTCAACGGCTTCGTCAGCGAATGGCTGACCTATCAAGCATTGTTGCAGGGTTTTAACGCGACTCCCAGCCTGGCGCGCTTGCTCTTTCCCATTGGAGCGGCGCTGCTGGCGCTGACCGGCGCGCTTGCCGCCGCCTGCTTTGTCAAAGCGTTTGCGATCACCTTCCTGGCCCAACCGCGCAGCGCGCGCGCCGCCCAGGCGCATGAAGTTTCCAAGACCATGCTGGCGGGAATGGGGATGCTAAGCGCGCTTTGTTTCGGCCTGGGGCTGTTCCCTGCGCAATTTGTCGCGATATTTGACTCGCTGACACTTCAGTTGACCGGTTGCGCCATCAGCGGGCAGATTGGATCGGACACCGTAATCCTGAGCGGGTTGGGCGAAAACGCCGAAACGCTGGCTCCGCTGGGAATCGGGATCGCGGCGATCTGCCTGTTGCCGATTCCGCTGGCGCTCTGGTGGTGGTTCGGACGCGGCGCAGAGCGGCGCGTCGGTCCAACCTGGGATTGTGGGTTGCGCGAACTGACGCCGAGGATGGAATACACTGCCACCGGTTTCTCGAAACCGTTACGTATCATTTTTCGCGGGATTTTTCGGCCGCACCGGGCGTTAAGTTCGAGCTTTGAGTTCTCACGCTATTTTGCCACCACGATCCGGTTTGAGACGCGGGTCGAGGAAACGTTTGAGAAACGGTTTTATCGTCCAATGCAACGGTTGATTTTGGTCGGGTCACGCCGGATGCGGGCATTGCAGGCCGGCAGCCTGCAGGCCTACCTGATCTACATCTTTGTCACATTTCTTATCTTATTGGTTGTGTGCCTATGACTTCACCACTGCTTGACATCGCTCTCCAAATCGCCATGACACTGGTTATGGCGCCGTTGATGTCAAGCATCATTCGCAACTGGAAGGCCAAATTGCAGAACCGGCGCGGATCGCCGCCGTGGCAGGTGTATCTTGACATTGCCAAGTTTCTGCGTAAGGACATGGTAATTTCGGAACACGCTTCGTGGGTATTTGCATCCGCTCCGTATGTTGTTTTTCTGACATCCCTGGTTGCGGCCTTGATGGTGCCTATGATTGGGGTGGAGGCTCCGCTTGGGATGTTTGGAGGCGCTCTTGCCTTCATCGGACTGCTGGCGCTCGGACGTTTTTTCCTGGCGCTGGGAGGGTTGGATCCCGGCAGCGCCTTTGGCGGAATGGGAAGCAGTCGCGAAATGACTCTCTCCTCGGTGGCGGAACCGGCGCTGATGCTCTCGATTTTCACTCTGGCCATTGCCGCAGGATCGACCAGCCTGAGCGTGATGGTTCATCACGCTGCCAGTCAGGATTGGCCGCTGCTGAACTCGGTGAATCTATTGGCGTTTGCCGCCTTGTTCATCGTTCTGCTGGCAGAGACAGGGCGCGTGCCGATTGACAATCCAGCCACTCACCTCGAACTGACCATGATTCACGAAGCCATGATCATCGAGTATTCGGGCCGCTACCTTGCCCTGCTGGAGTTGGGGGCATCCATCAAGCAATTTGCCCTGATGAGCCTGGTGATCAACTTGTTCTTTCCCCACGGCTTGGCGGTTGGCGAAGGCAGTTCCGTGCCGCTGGCGGTTGGAGCGCTTCTTGTGAAGTTGTTGTTTCTGGCGGGCGTGATTGTTTTGGTTGAGACAGTCAACGCCAAGTTGCGCCTCTTTCGCGTGCCGAACCTGCTTGCCGGCGCGTTTGTCCTTGCGGCGCTCGCGTTGCTTTCAACCTTTATCTTCCAATGACCCCGATGCCTGTTGACCCCGATTTCTCCTCGCGCATCATCATGCTGCTGACCACGTTCGTCCTGGTGGTGCAGTTGATGATGGTGACACAACGCACGCTGGTGGGGAATATCCACCTGTTCGCCGTGCAATCGCTGTTGCTGTGCGGTGTCGCCGGGACGATTGCCTGGGTTCACCAAGCTACTCATGTTTATTTTGTGCTCGCGCTAATGCTGGTGGGCAAAGTAATCGCGCTGCCCCTGTTTTTGATAAAGCTGGTGCGCCGAATCAAAATCAACGAGGAACTTAAACCGATGTTCAACTCGCCGGTGGGGATGCTGTTGTGTGGCGGGTTTGCCCTGCTTGGTCATGTGGTGGCACGCCCCTTCGCTGGCCGTTCACCACTGATCAACAGCACGTTTGGGATCGCCATTGCCCTGGTGTTGATGGGGCTGTTCCTCATGATCAATCGCCGCACTGCCATCAACCAGGTGCTGGCTCTCTTATGCGCGGAAAACGGACTTTTCCTGGCCGCCATTTCGCTGACCACCTTCGGCATGCCGTTGGTGGTCGAATTGGGCATTTTCTTTGACCTTTTTGTGGCGGTCATGGTGCTTGGAATCCTGGTGTTTCGCATTCGCGAGACGTTTGCATCGATTGATGTGGAGCGTCTCAACCAATTGAAAGGCTGATGATGTTGCTGGTCGCCCTATTGCTGGTTCCATTGATCGCCGGGTTGGCCTGTGTGGTGATTCGTTCAACGCGATGGCTTGAACGAGTCAACCTGCTGGCGTTCCTGGGGGTGGCTGGACTGGCCGTCGCGCTGGCGCGCGAAGTTCTGGGGCGCGGTCCGGTGAAAGCTTGGAACGGCTTTTTGTACGCCGATGCCCTCAGCGCGCTGGTGATTCTATTGACGGCGTTCGTATCACTGGCATGCGGGGTCTATGCGGTGGGATATTTCCGCTTTGACCGGCAAAATCTGAAAGCGGGCTCCAGGCAGGTGCGCCGGTATTATGCGCTGACGCCGCTGTTTGTGTTCACCATGCTGCTGGTGACCTTGGCCAACAATCTGGGTGTGATGTGGGTGGCTCTGGAAGGCACTGGACTGGCTTGCGTCTTGTTGATTGCATTTTACAACGAAAAGACATCACTCGAAGCCGCTTGGAAATATATCATCATCGGCTCGGTGGGCATCGCGCTGGCTCTGTTCGGCACGATTCTTACCTATTATTCCGCCGCAGCGACCTCTGTGGTGCCCGAAGGAATGGGCATGAACTGGTCGTGGCTGGTCACTTCGGCGGAGAAATTCGATCCCGCCGCAATGCGCTTGGGGTTTGTCATGGTGCTGCTTGGTTACGGCACCAAGGCCGGCCTTGCTCCAATGCATACATGGAAGCCTGACGCCTACGCCGAGGCTCCGATTCCAGCCGCCGCCCTCTTGGGCGCGGGCCTGCTCAATTGCGCTCTGTATGGAATTCTGCGCTTTTACGTTCTTGCTTCCAAATGCCTTGGAACTGAATTTCCTGGCCAACTGCTGCTGGTGTTCGGATTGGCGTCAATGATGGTTGCTGTGCCGTTTGTGGTCGTGCAGCGTAACTACCGCCGTCTGCTTGCCTACTCAAGCATTGAGCACGCCGGCATCATGGTGACAGCGGTTGGGTTCGGCGGCAAACTTGGCATGCTCGGGGCGATGTTGCACATGGTCTTCCACGCCACCACAAAGCCGCTGCTGTTCTTTTGCGCCGGGAATATCCAGCAGCATTTTGGCACTCCTTATTCGCGCAAAGTCCGCGGCGCCATTCGCGCCATGCCTTTGACCGGCGGACTCTTGATCCTGGTGACCCTGGCAGTCACAGCGGTGCCGCCATTCGGATTGTTTCAAAGCGAGTTCACTATTCTTGCGGGCGGCTTTGCAGCCAATCACCCTTTGTTGGGGGGGCTTTTCATGATCTGCGCTGTGGCAATCTTTGCCGGCTTTCTTCAGCATATTGTTCATTTGACGTTTGGCAGCGGTGGAGGCACTCCCACGGCGACTATATGCCCATGGAAAAACGGCGCGATGCTTGCGCTGGCAGTGGGCATTGTCGTGATCGGGTTTCATCTGCCGGAATCGGTGTTTCAGTTGGTTCAGGCTGCGGCTGGGGTGATTGGAGGCGCTCAGTGAACACCGTCATGCCCAGCCTGCAGCCAATCCTCGACGATCTCTCCAAACGGTTTGAGGAGCAGATCGACGAAATCCGGGCGGCGGCTCCGAATGAGATTTATCTGCACACACGCATGGAGATCATCCCCGCGCTGTGCGCCTATTTTTATCGCAAGTGGAATGGACGACTGGCGGGGGTGTTCGCCGATGACGCGCGGGAGGATGACGGCGTGTTTTATGTTTACTACCAGTTTGCGCTCGATCGATCTGGCGGCTTTTTCATCGGGCGCATTCCGATTGCGGATGGGAAACCGGAACTGATCTCCCTCACCAATGCTGTCCCAGCCGTCAACTGGCAGGAACGCGAAATCCAGGATCTGTTTGGCATTGAGCTTATTGGGCATCCCAATCCCCGGCGTTGCGCGCTGCACGACGACTGGCCGCAAGTTCATCCGTTGCGCAAGGATTTCGACCTGAAAACACAGATGGCTCCCTTCATCGGTGAGCGCCACCAGT
Organism: uncultured Verrucomicrobiales bacterium; assembly: GCA_903898185.1. Classification (GTDB taxonomy): domain Bacteria; phylum Verrucomicrobiota; class Verrucomicrobiia; order Limisphaerales; family Palsa-1400; genus CAIUEN01. The sequence goes on along the minus strand of CAIUEN010000072.1, from coordinate 3,006 downwards.
TCCGGCGCGTCGAAGGCGAAGGCGTTTTCCAGGTGCCGGTCGGCCCGGTCCATGCGGGGATCATTGAACCGGGGCATTTTCTTTTCAGCGTTGCCGGCGAGCCGATTCTCAATCTGCAAATCCGTTTATTTTACACACACAAGGGGACGGAGAAGCTGTTTGAAAACCTGCCCGTCGAGCATGGAGTGACGTTGGCGGAAAGCATCTCGGGCGATTCCAGCTTTGCCCATGCGACGGCGTTTTGCCACGCGGTGGAGCGCGCTGCGGGCGTCGAGGTTCCCCAGCGGGGACGGGTTTTGCGAAGCGTCTGCCTGGAATTGGAGCGTATTTACAATCACATTGCCGATATAGGCGCCATAGCGACCGATGTCGCGTTCGTCGTGGCCAACGCCCATGCCATGCGCCTCAAAGAGCGCGTGCTGCGTGTGAACGAATTGCTGACCGGCAACCGGCTGCTTCGAGGCATGTCTTGCCTGGGCGGCATCCGCCGCGACTGGAGCGCACCCCAGATCCTTGCGTTGGAGCGAATGCTCGATGAATTGGCTCCAGAGTTTGACAGCTTGGTTGCGCTGATTTATGGCTCGTCCTCCACTCGCGAGCGTTTGCAGACCACTGGTTTCCTCAGTCCGCAAACCGCGCTCGACCTTGGTATTGTCGGCATCGGCGGTCGCGCATCGGGCTTTGATCACGATCTTCGACGCGATTATCCGCATGACGCCTACGACCAGGTCAAGGTGGCAGTTCCGGTTTACACAGTTGGGGATGTTTTTCACCGAATGCAGGTGCGGATCGACGAGGTTCGCGAGTCGATGCGCCTAATTTGCGAACTCGTGTCGAAGCTTTCCGAAGGCCCGATTCGCGTCCCCATCGGGACAATTCCCGCCGGGCAGGTTGCGCTGGGATACGTGGAAGGCTGGCGCGGCGAGATTTACCATTGGATTCGGACACTGCCAGGCAATCGCCTGGGCCGATGCAAGATCAAGGATCCATCGCTCCAGAACTGGCCCGCCATGAGCGAGGCAGTGATGGGGAATATTATCCCGGATTTTCCGGTTATCAACAAGAGCTTCAATCTCTCCTACTCGGGGACTGACCGATAGCATGTTTGAGATACTCAAAAAAAGTCTGGCCACTGGCATTGTAACCACGGATTACCCGCAAGGGGCGGCTGAAGTCTCGGACGCCGCGCGAGGCGAACCAGACATCAGCAAGGCGACGCTCACTGACGCGCGATTGGGTGCCGCTGCCTGTCCCACAAGCGCGATTGCCTTCGAGCCGGGAGATCGGGCGGCGACGTTGTCGCTGGACCGTTGCGCATTTTGCGGACTCTGCGCCGAAGCTGCGCTATCCATTCGCATGACAAACCGCTGGCAACTGGCTGCGTTGCGAAAAGAAGATCTCAAGAGAACCGTGCGCTGGGGAGCTTCTGTGGCCGACACGGCTGGGTACAGCACCGATCCGAAGACCGGCGTGGAACAAATCGGCGGACACTTGCGCTCTGAAATCAATCGCCTGTTCGGACGCTCCTTGCATATCCGCGAGGTCGATGCCGGCTCATGCAACGGGTGCGAGATTGAAATCGGCGGACTGAATTCGCCGATATATGATATCGAGCGATTCGGAATTCATTTTGCAGCTTCGCCGAGGCATGCGGACATGCTCTTGGTGACCGGTCCAGTTTCGCGCAACATGGAGCTGGCCCTGCGCAAAACGTACGACGCAATGCCCGGCCCCAAGCTGGTTGTAGCCGTGGGCGCATGCGGTTGCAGTGGCGGCATCTTCGGCAAGAACTACGCCAGCCTCGGCGGCGTGGATTCCGTGCTGCCGGTGGACGTCTATATTCCCGGATGTCCGCCAAACCCGTATGCGCTGTTGCACGGGATTTTATTGGCGATTAGAACGTAGAACAGGCATCCCTGCCTGTTCAAACTGTGGTAATCGCAACTCGCTTCGAATAAAAGAAAGCTGCCCTCCCGAGCAGGCTGGAAGCCTGCTCTACTTTTTGAAATAGCGGTTCAGCAAGCCTTCAAACACTTTTCCGTGTCGCGCTTCGTCTTTGCACATTTCATGCACAGAATCGTGGATGGCGTCGTAATTGAGCTGCTTGGCCAGGGTGGCGATTTCCTTTTTCCCATTGCAAGCGCCGCATTCAGCCTCAGTCCGCATCTCAAGGTTGGTCTTGGTATTGGCAGACAGGACTTCGCCAAGCATTTCGGCGAACCGCGCCGCATGCTCGGCTTCCTCGAATGCAATGCGCTTATAAGCTTCGGCGATTTCTGGGTAACCTTCCCGGTCGGCTTGCCGGCTCATGGCGATGTACATGCCCACTTCCGTGCATTCTCCGGCAAAATTCATTTTGAGCGCTTCAGCAATCCGGGGATCTACGCCCTTGGCTACACCAATGACGTGCTCATCAGCCCAAACCCGAGGCCCCTTCTGTTCAATGAACTTCGAGGCTGGCGCATGGCATTGAGGGCACTTTTCCGGTGGCGCATCTCCCTCGTGAACATATCCGCAAATGACACAGACAAATTTTTTCATGGTATAAGTTTATTTGTACGTTGAACGACGAGGTCATGCTACGGAGGTTTTCAGTATTGATAAAGCAATAACTAAATCCGATGCCGTGTTGCCAATGGTTGTGTTGCTTCGGCAAGTGTAACGCTCTTTGAGCATTTGTGTGAGCGCTCGCCCTTGCTGGCGCAACCCAAGCACTTGAGAAGCTTTCAACGAAAAGTCAAACAGTGGCGCTTGGAGAATGGGTCCGACAAGGATGTGTTTTTCACGCAGGATTGGGAGCCAGGCCGGGCTATGCAACTGGATTGGACGCATGGCGAGGAACTGGCAGTTACGATTGGTGGGCAACCCTATGAGCATCAGCTCTGCCATGTAGCGCTGCCGTATTCCAACCCAGCAGTTCTCATTATTGCAGGCAGGCAAGCAAGAATACCCAATCAATGGAAGATTTCCGCCTTCCGGGCCTGTGCATGACTGGGATTGAATATC
>CAIUEN010000071.1 GCA_903898185.1 uncultured Verrucomicrobiales bacterium | reverse complement strand
TGCCCGGATATGCGAACTGCCCGGATATGCGAACTGCCCGGATATGCGAACTGCCCGGATATGCGAACTGCCCGGATCATTAACGGGGCCACTGGCCGGAATGATTTTTTGCTCCATATCTGTTCTATTTTTAACTATCACTGCTACCACAGTAGAAGAGATGCCGAACAAATGCTATGGGGTGTTTACCCCATACCGCGCTTACCGGGGGCTGTTATATTTTGAACGGGGAAGATGTTACTTTTTTCGCCGAGAAGAAGGAACGATCTTACCCATTTACAGTATAGCTGATACAGGTAGTGATGCGGGGTTGACCGCGCCCCTCCCTCCAAACCGGACAGGCGGTTTTCCCTCACGGCTTTCCGGTCAGTGATTTCACAGAGTAATGGGGGTAATCTTCGGAGCAGCCACATCGTAGAGGTCGAAATAACGCGCTCGCGTGGCGGCCAATTCCGCCAGGCGGCCAAAATTCAGGAGATGCTCAATGGGAACTCGATGTTCCTGCGTGCGCTGATGGAGGGTGCTGAGCAGTTGACTTCCGTGCAACGCTGGCGGCGCATTTTGAGTAAAGTTTTCCAGAAACAACTGGGCGGTCGCCCCCTCAAAGAACCCACCTTAGCCTTGAAAGCCGGTTGATCGGGAAAAATAGAGGAATCAGCAAAAAAAGACGCGATTGACGGGCGAGAATTCACCCGTGGCGCATCCAACTGCCGAATTTAGGTTCAACTGTTCATCTTTTGATCAGATGGGGTTTTTCAGCAGAATCATTCGTGTTCACTTTCTTTGCCAGACCGTTGTTGTGGATGAAGAATCTCGTAAAGCATATTGAGGAGAATATCGGCGGTATATGGCTTGGTGATCTGTCCAACAACACCATTGGTCTGGAATTCTGCTACTGTGGCATCCGTGAGAGCTTCGGTGACGCCGCTGGAAACAATGATTCTAACTTCGGGGTTCATGTGATGCAGCGCGCGCGCAAGTTGAAGTCCGTCCAAGTTAGGCATCATGTAATCCGCCACGACAAGGCTGATGGCTGCGCGATTCTGCTCATAGAGACTTTTTGCTTCAATTCCATTGGCCGCGCTCAGAACTTGGTAGCCGTGTCTGGAGAGAATCCTTCCAGTGATGGCGCGGATGTTTTCTTCATCATCCACAACAAGGAGGATCTCACCGTTTCCCGGTGGCAGATTGGGAGTTTCGGCGAGGACAACGGCGTCTGCCGCTTCAGGTGTGGCCGGAAGAAAGACTTCAAAAGTCGTGCCCTGACCGACAGTGCTGTTTACCTTGATAAAGCCTCCGTGTGTTTTGACAATTCCCAACACAGTGGCCAGTCCAAGGCCCGTGCCTTTTCCAATTTCCTTGGTGGTGAAGAACGGGTCGAAGATTTTTTCCATGTGCTCAGGCAAGATGCCGGTGCCGGTGTCGCAAACTCGGATGCAGACGTAAGGGCCAGCTTTGGATTCGGGGTTCACCCTGGCAAAATCCTCGTCCAGAAGCCGGTTTTCCATTTCCACGCGCAAGGCGCCGCCTTGGGGCATGGCGTCGCGGGCATTAACGCAAAGGTTGAGCAGAATCTGGTGTATCTGAGTGGGATCGCCTTGCACACTCCACAGTTCCTGCATTCTTCGAAAGTCCACGCTTATGTTTCTCGGAAAGGTCTCGCGAATGATGTTGTCCATGTCTTTGACCAAATGCGCCAGTTGTATGTTTATCTTTTTGCCACCGAGGCCTCTGGCATAGGTGAGGAGTTGTTTGACGATCAAAGCGCCACGCTTCGTGGAGGATTCAACAAGGTTGAGCGTTTCGATCAGATCCGCAGGATCAAGGGGACAACGAAGCAGCGGCAGCGACATAAGGATGGGTGAAAAAATGTTGTTGAGGTCATGCGCAACGCCGCCAGCCAATGTGCCAATGCATTGCATGCGCTGGGCGCGCATGAATTTGACTTCCATCTGTTTCCTCTCGGTGATGTCTGTTACCAGAACAAGGAAGGACTTGGGCGCGCTGGGGGAGCGATTTACCAAGGAGATCCTTACATCGCCAGCAATCTGAGCTCCGGTCTTGCTGACGAAGTCTAATTCGCCAAACCAATGGCCCTGTTCAAGTGTCTGATGCTCGATTTCCTCTGCCATGCCACGCACGGCTGGGGAAACAAGGGTTTCCATGCTCTTGCGCCCCAAGATTTCAGATGCCAGCCAGCCAAACATCTTTTCCGCGCCCCGGTTCCAGACTGTGATGACGTCGTCCATGGAGCACACGTATATCGCGTCGCTGGTTTGGTTCAGCAGTTCGGCCTGTTCGCAAATCCTCTCTTCGGCCTGCTTGCGCTCCGTGATGTCGCTCATTACAAGGCGGCACACCGGTGAGCCATCAGCATCTTGCGCAGTGGTGGCGATAAGATGCGCCCAGAATGCCGTTCCATCCTGTTTGCCTATTCGCAGGTCGCATGCCTGCAAGTTTCCTGTTTCAAAGAGCTGCTTGCGGAGCAAGTAGAGAATGTCTTGGTCTTCGAGGAGAATGAACTGAGACAGAAGCCGCTTGGCTAACGCCCCTTTTCCCCGGCCTAACAGTGTTGCGGATGTAAAATTGGCCTCCAAGATCAATCCCTTTTCGCTGACGGTGAGGTAACCCACCGGTGCCATGTCATAGATGTCGAAATAGCGCGCCCGCGTGGCGTTCAGTTCTGTCTGCTTCCGCCCCAACTCCTCGTTCTGCATCTCCAGTTCGATCTGATGAACGCGCAGTTCGTGGATCGTATGCCGCATTGCTTCGGGCGACAAGTGTGCAAGCTGCTCCGGCGATTGAGCCTTGTCTTCCCTTGTGATTTCCTCAGCCCGCCGCCGCCGCTCGGCTTCGTCGCCAAATTGGTTAACCTCTTTCTCCTTTCCTTCATCATTGGAAATTCCTTGTTGGATATTGGAAATTCTCTCCTTTCCCGTCCGCGTTTCCTCTTCTCCCTTGGAAATTGGAAATTCCTTGTTGGATATTGGAAATTCCTTCTCTTCTTTCGCCCGTTCGGTTGTCGCAATCGCATACATCTTGCCAGCCTCATTAACCAAAGCGGTCGAGATCACAGAAACATCCACCACACTGCCGTCTTTGGCGATCCGTTGGGTCTGATATGGCTCCAGAATTTTAGCCAAGCTAAGCTGATGCAGCTCGGCCAACGCTTTCTCCCGCAGTTCCTCTGGTATTCGGTCGCGCACATTCATGGCCAGAGCTTCGGCTTCACTCCAGCCGTACATCCTCACCGCTCCCGGATTCCAAGCCAGAATGCGGCCATCCAAGTCCTGCACCGTAATCGCGTCGTGCGCGTCACGCACGACCACGGCCAGACGGAGCTGGTCATTGGCTTTGCGCAACGCATCCCGCGTTTGCCGGATCTCCGTGATATCCACAAAGGTGATCACCGCGCCCTCAATCACATTACTAAGCGTGCGGTAAGGCTGGATGCGAATCGTGTACCATTTGCCATCCGTGGTTTGCACTTCCACCTCTTTGGGAATCAGCGTCTTGATCACGGCTTTCGCGTCCGCCACCAAGCTGCTGTAGCCGATCAGATTGAAGACGAAAAGGCCCACAGGCCGCCCAATATCGCTCTGAATCAGATTGATGATCGCACTGACGGCGGGGGTGAAGCGCAGGATGCGCAGTTGATAATCCACGAAGATCGTGCCGATGCCGGTGCCAGAGATCAGGTTGGCCATGTCATCGTTAGCCCGTGACAAATCCAACACTTTGGTCTGCAACTCGGTATTGATCGTAGTCAGTTCCTCATTCACTGACTGCAATTCCTCCTTGGAGGTCTGCAGTTCCTCGTTGGTGGATTGCAATTCCTCGTTAACCGACTGCATCTCTTCATTGGATGATTTGAGCTCTTCGGTGGTGGTTTCCAGTTCCTCATTGGCGCTTTGGATATATTCGTCTCTGGCCTTCAATTCCTGCTTGAGCGCCACAATGCTCTCATCCGTGTCAGATGGCTTCTCACTACTCACCGTTGACGGCGCACTGTTCTCCATCGCTTCCTCCAGAACGACCAGATACAGAGACGACTCAGGCTGCGCGGCTGCGCCTGTCGAGACCGGAAAGAGGGTCAGGTTAACCAGGGTGAAGTGGGAGTTGGTTTTGACGCGCAGCCCCGGACAGCGCACGATTTCTTTGGTCACCACAACTTCGCGCAGGGCTGTGGTCAGTTTCATCCGCAATCCTTCGCGGGCCATCTTCAAGATATTGATGATTTCAGCCTTCCCCGGAACTGGTTCCAAGTACATCCCGGTGCGTCCATGCAGGTAGAGGATGTCGCCCTGGCTATTGACCAAGGCGCTGGCCGGGGAGACCTGCGACAGAATCGTCTGTTCGGTCAACTCGCGCAACGGTAGTTTCATAGGAAATGCCGTCTTTCTGGCGCCCTGCGAAAGCGATGCATCCACAGCAGTCACAGGAGGTAAAAACTGGCTCAAGGTTATTCGCCGCAGGCTGTAAGGTTCATCTTTGCGTTGAAAGATCTTCAACTTGCGGTCCAGCACGGCAAACAGATCGTCGGCATCACCCATGGTTTCGGAAGTGCCCAGCAAAAGCATGCCGCCCGGATTGAGCGCAAAATGAAACAGGGGTATGAGCCTTTTCTGCAAATCTCCGCCCATATAGATCAGAAGGTTGCGGCAACTGATCAGATCGAGTTTGGAGAAGGGCGGATCTTTGGCCACGTCGTGCTCGGAGAAAACCACCATGTCGCGGATGCCTTTGTGGATGTGGTAGGCGCTGCCGCCAGGCTCGGCCGTGAAAAAACGAGCCAGCCGTTCCGGCGAAAGGTCGGTGGCGATGCTGGCCGGATAGACGCCTGCCCGGGCCGTGGCAATCGCCTGACTGTCAATGTCGGTGGCAAAAACCTGCACCTTGAAACTCTGTTTCATCGCCTCCTGACGCTC
>CAIUEN010000070.1 GCA_903898185.1 uncultured Verrucomicrobiales bacterium | reverse complement strand
TCAGAAGTTTTGTAAAGTAATTTGTGTGAATGTAACACTGATAGGAGTTTGCTTTTCTGACCGCCGCATCGTACGCCCGCACCGAGAGAGTGCTTTTTGACGCTTGCGCGGTAAGGGAGAATTGCTTTTCCAATTTCATCCATTTTCCTTGACCGTATCATGCTATAATTCGGGGTCAATCGGAGTTTTTGGCCAATTTGCTTCCGTTATATGGCGCAAAACTGGCGCAACTCCGAAAGAAACAAGCCCCGCTCGATGAGGAACTCCAAGCCAGCAAGGGTGAAACAATGGCCGTCGGTGAAGATGAGAATCAATAGAACACAAAGTTTACTGCAACCGGAGTTCCTTTTTCATAGCGCAAAACAACATTAGAACACGTTTAATTTTTCACAAACAAAGACAAAACTATGAGTAATCCTTGGCCATCACAAGGTCTTCAAAACATTTTGAACACCTACGAGGCATCGCTTCGCAAAAATGCTCTAAAAGACGCAGAACCTCCTGAATGGTACATAATGGCAGCGGCGTTGTGGCTGGCTTATCAAACGTTCGATAAATCCCACGAACTTAATGTCATGTTTGACATATCAAACCCTTTCGATCTTTCACTGCTGACCATATGTATTGAAGCCGAGAGGCGAAAAAAGACAGCACCGATAACGAAGACGCAATCAGAGCCGGATCCGAATAGAAATTGATCTTGGGGCAGAGGCAAAAAACATCTCCCCTAACCAACAAATTGAAATTCTTTGCTTTCCATGAATACAACCGAAAAATACAAACTGGCTGTCGCAGACCTTCGTGGCGTATTTCTCCCTGGAAGTCGCCACCTTAACAATGACTACTGGCGTGTCATGCGCAATATTGACTGCGGTTCAAGCGGAAATCCGAGTTTGCGTAAAACCCGTTATCCCTCTGACTTTCCAGGAAACTGGGTGCGGAACACACCACTATACCGTCAGAAACAATACCAGCGAAACCCGTTGAAGGTTGTTCTACGCTTCCTGCGACTCCAACGCATGATCGACTCCAAAAATCAACAATCCATCAACAAGTTCTTGCGATTATGCGATGCAAGGAAAGTTGCTTTCGGATGGGATTACCCGCTCCAAGAAGCCCGCAAAACAGCTAGCCGACCAACTCCAAGGAGCGTAAGACAGGAGCGCATGCGCCAACTTATATCAATAAACCAATCACGCATCCGAACAACACGCACAACATCATGAGCAACAAACTTACCACGCTGAACGCCAGCCGTACGACCGGGTTCTTGCTGAATCGAGATCATGGACTAATAGAGCCACCCGCCGTATTCGTCGTAAGCGACGATTGGTTTTCCGCTGATCGACCTCTGCCCCTCGCCAAACGGCACATAAACGGGTAATCTTTCACCATGCCATTTGACCGAGACACCATGAAGCAGACGGCGGCAGACCTCGCCGCCAAAGGCGTTTTCATCGGAACGTCCTCATGGAAGTATGAGGGTTGGTTTGGTCAGCTTTACACCCCGAGTCGTTACGAATACCGAGGCAAGGTTGCCAAAACCCGTTTTGAGCGCGATTGCCTGTCTGAATATGCCCAGGTGTTCAAGACGGTCTGCGTTGACGCTGCTTACTACACGTTTCCAAACGAGAAGCACCTGGAATGCCTTGCTTCCCAAGTTCCAGCGGATTTTCAGTTTGCGTTGAAGGTCACCGACGAGATCACGG
>CAIUEN010000069.1 GCA_903898185.1 uncultured Verrucomicrobiales bacterium | reverse complement strand
TGTCGTGCGGAATACTATCAAACGAAGCTGAACCGAGTTCACCCCTTGCGGGATTAGGGCTCGCGCATTTGTTGTCGGGGGCTTCCGTTTCCCCCTCGCCTGGGTTTCCCCAGACCGCAGCGTTTCGCGAGCTTCATCTCTTCGACTCGCCGCCGCGCATCTATATGTTGAACGGACTATTTTCATATTTGGCACTTCTCAGCCAAACAGACATGCCAGCTTCTCTGGCTTAACCGGAGAACGCGGAGTAAGAAGAAGAAAATAATGCATGGCTTCCTTCTCTCCGCGCCTCTGCGCCTTTGCGGTTTGGTGTTTCCTTTTCCCATCAAATTCCCGCTGATGGATTCAAAAAGTGGAAATTCCTTGAATCGGGAAACTGGTCAGTTTGCTACGGACAAGGCTCAGTCTAATCGTGGCGGCGGCGGATGCGGATCACGCCGAGCATCGTGTAGAAAAGCACAAGGATGGCAAAGGCCATGATGCCGACGCCAATCGCAAAGGGCACCGAATCATCGGGACTGAACCAGAAAACAGCTCCACCGACGATCGCCGTCAGCATGGTTTCGCCGAACAGGCAGCCGAAATAAAGGCGCATGTTCGAGCGATACAGGCGATCCGTGAACCAGAGACGGTACTCGTATTCACCCAGCGAGCGCATCAGCCAGGCGGAGTGGAAATTATGCGCGGCCACCAGCACGCCTGTGGTTGCTATGATCACAGCAGGCAATGGCCAGAATGCGAATCCAAAACAGAGGCCCAGGTTAAGAAGCCCTCCCAGCTTCCAACCGAGCTTTTTTGCGATGGGATTGCCCTCAAGCGCCAAGGTGGGCGTGGCCACCCAGGTGCTCAGAAAATCCATCCCGCGCGCAAACAGCAGCAACGCCAGCATCCAATAATACTCGGAGCTGGCAAATGAAAGCGAGTCGCCGCTCATTTCTTGCCGTAAATATCGCCAGGCTTCTTGAGCTGCTCCTCTGTGATACGGTCGTTGTCTTCGGTGACAGAGCGGAAGAAACAAGAGCGATACCCTTCATGGCAGGCAGCGCCGACTTGCTCGACCTGGATAAGCAGTGTGTCGCCATCGCAATCGAATGCAATGTCTTTGACCGTTTGCGTGTGGCCACTCTCCTCGCCTTTCATCCAGTATTTCTGGCGCGAACGGCTCCAGAAGTGTGTCTTGCCGGTCTTGACGGTGGCTTCGAGCGAGTTGCGGTTCATCCAGGCCATCATCAGGACTCGCCCGGTGGCATGGTCTTGGATGATTGCGGGAATGAGGCCATCGGATGTGTATTTAAGTTTGTCGTAGAAGCTCATGTATGTTGGTTTTGTATTAGTTCAGTCTTTAGGAAGAAAAGTAAAGCCTGCGGCGGCAACAATCAAACCGAATGCCACAATATGATTCCAGCGGATTTGGGCGCCGAGATAGGAAATCGCAAACACACTGAAAACGCTCAATGTAATGATCTCTTGCATGATTTTCAACTGCACCGGCGTATAGGTGGCGCTGCCCCAGCGATTGGCGGGTACCATCAAGCAGTATTCAAAAAACGCGATCCCCCAACTCACCATGACCACCAGCCACAGCGAGGCGGTCTTGTGCTTCAGATGCCCGTACCAGGCGAATGTCATGAAAACATTCGAAAGAACCAGCAGAACAACAGGTGTCCAACGTGACTGGATGACGATGGGATTCATTTCAGGTCAGCCGAACCGGAATATTCCGGGATGCCAGGTATTTCTTGACGTCGCCGACCGTAAACTCGCCGAAATGGAAAATACTCGCTGCCAAGACCGCGTCGGCCCGCCCCTCGATCAGGACGTCAGCCATGTGCTCAAGCTTTCCAGCGCCGCCGCTGGCAACCACTGGCACGCCCACCGATTCGCTGATCCGACGGGTAATGACCAAGTCGAACCCTGCCTTGGTGCCGTCGGCGTCGATGCTGTTCAATACAATCTCGCCGGCGCCCAAGGCGACCGCTTTTTTGGCCCATTCGACCGCGTCCATCCCGGTCGATTTGCGGCCGCCGTGCGAAAATACTTCCCAGCGATCCGGCGCCACCTTCTTGGCGTCAATGGAAACGACAATGCATTGGCTGCCGAATTTCCCGGCGCCCTGCTGAATGAGATCGGGATTGCTCAGCGCGGATGAGTTGATGCTGGTTTTGTCCGCGCCGGCGCGAAGCATCGTGCGCATGTCTTCGACCGACCGGATGCCGCCTCCGACGGTCAGGGGCATGAAGCAATGGTCGGCGGCGCGTTCGATCACATCGATCATCGACGCCCGGCCATGGGCGCTGGCGGTAATGTCGAAGAACACCATTTCATCGGCTCCTTGGTCGTTGTAGCGAATGGCCAGCTCAACCGGATCGCCCACATTGCGCAACTCTCCGGCTTCCGCTTTGCCGAATTGCACGCCGCGGGTGACCTTGCCGTCATGCACATCCAAGCATGGAATGACTCGTTTTGCCAGCATATCAAAGCGCACACTCTATTACCGTAACTCGTAAGTTCGTGATTCGGATTGACGCTTCTTTTACCCAGTAAAATCTACCAATTCATCGCTCACGAACTTGCGACTTACTGTACTAGCATGACTGCCGGGGGTAGGGAAGCAGGAAACGCAATCAATTCAGCCATCCACGCTTTGAGCCGGGATTCGCGGAACATGCTCGTCCATGCTGGCGGCATGCGGTTCAACGAGCCAGCGAGTCAGGAGCAGGGTGATGGCAAAACCAATCCATGAGCCGAGGAAAAACAGGCTGAACCGATTCCAATCCATGCCATGCCAGGCGCCATGAAACTCATGAAAGCAGTCAATGAACAATCCCCAGAAAACCGGCGACAGCCCCAGGGCCAGGTTGGTTACCACCGAGTAGTAGGCAAAGAAATGGTCGCGTCCCATCCGCGGCACTACAGCCATGAGAAGACGCATTCGCGCCATATCGACGACCGCAGCGGTCAAGCCGGTCGCAAAGAGCAGCGCCACCACCGAGACAAGTCCCGGCGCAAAGAACTTGCCGGCCATGAGTATCCAACCGGCTCCAATCAGCAGCCAGGCGCCAATAGCGATGGTCAACACCGGCTTGCTGCCAAGCCGATCCAGCCGTGCGCCCATGAATGAGAGGCTCCCCAGCCCGCCGACAAAGACCGCCGCCATGACGAGCATGATGTCGCGTTCAACCATCCTGCCTTCGGTTTTCAAGTAGGCGACCACAAATGTGCTGATGCCCCCGTAGGCAACCGCCCATGCGAGGCTGACCCAGACAAGCTTGCGAAACGGCGGGTACTTGGCAATTTCCCTCCAAGGAACCGCAGTGGACGAAGCTCGAATCTCAGCAGGCGCATGGCCTTCGGGAACCTGACGCAGGAAGTTCAGACTTGCTCCTCCCATGATGGCGCTGAATCCAAACAACACGGCAAACTGCAATGGACCAGGATGCGCTCCCAGGCAAAAGGCGGAAAACGCAAACACCACCAGCCCGCCAATATTCTGGCAGGCCACATCACGAGCCAGGTAGCGCCCCCGCAGGCTGGGCGGAATGAGCGCGGAAATCCACGGCAGCCAGGCGCAACTGGTGATCCCGCGAGCCAGATTGAAACAGAACAGCAGTGTCAGAATCAGGGCCAGGCGGGTGGTGGCATCCAGAAACGCCCCTGTCAGCGGCACCAGCGCCATGCCAAAGATAAAGAGAGTGCGGGTTCCCCAACCCGCGAAAACAAAGCGTTTGTAGCCAGTCCGTTGCAGGTAATGCGCCGCCGGAATCTGGAAGATCACCAACAGCGGCATCATTCCAGACAGAATACCAAGAACGGTGGCGCTCGCTCCGAGGCTCTTGGCGTAAAGAACCATCGGACTGTTCAGAACGATTTGAAACGAAAGGCTGTTGAAGATGATAAACAGGTAAATGTTGTGCAACCCCGGCGGAAAAACGTCTTTAGACGCGGCGGACAATGGCAGTTCTGATGGATTGGAGGAATATTCCATGATTTGACGCGACTCTAGCAGAAAACGCAATTTTCGCAGTATCCGGGCTACGCCTCAACAATCCCTTGGCGGATGGCGTAGCGTACCAACTCAATGGTTGAGTTGCAATTGAGCTTGGTCATCAATCGAGCCCGGTAAGTATCAACAGTCTTAACCCCAATCTTGAGGCGGTCGGCGATTTCCTTGGTGCGAAGTCCTTCAGCGATGAGTTTCAGGACTTCCAACTCCCGCTTGGAAAGCAGAGAAGCGGCGGGGGTTGATTTCGTGTTGAGAAATTCCTTGTACTGGGCCATTACCGCGCAGGTAACCTCGGGACTAAGGAACATGTGGCCATTCATTACGGCGCGAATCGCGGAAATTAGTTCGGTGGAAGCGTTGGCCTTGAGCATATAACCGTTGAGACCGGCCTTGATCGTCTGGCTGACATATCCCTCATCGGCCAAACCGGATAGAATAATGATTTTGATCTGCGGATACAGATTGCGAATTTGGAGAGAAACATCAATCCCGTTGGCTCCGGGCATCGAGATATCCATCAAGATAAGGTCGGGCTTATGTTGTCCGACTACATCCAGCGCCGCCACGCCATTCCCCGCCTCCGCGACCACCTTCATGTCTGGCTGCGTCTGAATGGCATAGCGCAATCCATCGCGCATCATCGGATGGTCATCGACCAGAATGATTTTTATGATTGCGCCCACGTTTAATGATTTGCTTTCTACTACTTTAAAACATGGAAGAGAGTCAAACTGAATTATTCGCGCTTTTTCGGCGTTGAGAGAACTTCTGTTTTACTCCTTTTCACCGCTGACGGCAGATGGTAGAAGAGAACCAGTCCAAAGTTTGGACACGACCGAGGCCATTACATGGAAACGAAAATAGTACGAATCCTGCTCATTGAGGACAATCCTGACGATGTCTTCTTTTTGCGAATGGTTCTGCGAAAAATCGACGGAACAGTTTTCCATTTGGATCCCGCCGAGACGTTAGCCCTTGGTCTCAAGCGCCTTGCCGCAGGCAACATCGACATCATCCTGCTGGACCTCACCCTGCCCGACAGCATCGGCTTGGACACATTCCTGGTGGTCAAGGCCCAATGTGGCGGCGTTCCGGTGATCGTTCTGAGCGGCATTGATGACGAAGGCATCGCGGTCAATGCAGTCCATTCTGGAGCTGAGGATTACTTGGTTAAAGGTCGTGTGGACAGCCAGCTCATCACTCGCGCCATCATCTATGCCATCGAACGCACCGAGGCGCGCAGAGCCATCCTTGAGGCCGAGGAAAAATACCGCGGCATTTTCGAAAACTCCGTCTCCGGTATTTTCCAGACCACACCCGCGGGCAGCTATTTGAGCGTCAACCCGGCGCTCACCCGGATTTACGGTTACGACTCGCTTGCTGATTTGACCTCAAGAATGACGGATATCGGACGGTTGCTGTATGTCGATCCCAACCGGCGCGCTGAGTTTGTGCGGATCATGCAGGAAAAGGGCGTCGTCCAGAATTTCGAGTCGCAGGTTTATCGCAAAGATGGAACGGTCATCTGGATTTCTGAAAACTCGCGGGCGGTTTATGAAGCGTCGGGCAAAATCCAGTATTACGAAGGGATGGTCGAGGATATTACTGCGCGCAAAGAGGCCGAAGAGAAGCTGCAGTTCTCGGAAAAGAGGTTCCGGTCAGTTTGGGAAAGCACGTTCGACGGAATGCGGTTGACAGACGAAAACGGACTCACCCTGGCGGTCAACCCATCCTTCTGCCGCACTGTTGGCCTTCCCGCCTCCGAGCTTGTTGGACAGCCGTTTGCGGCGATTTACGCCGGCACCCGCGACGAATCGGAGCTCATGCGCCAGTACAAGGAAAGGTTTGCCCAGCACAAGACCGACATTCAGGTCGAGCGACGCGTGACCTTTTGCACCGGCAAAACCGTTGATCTCGAGTTGTCAAATTCATTTATCGAGTCGTCGGAGGGACGCATTCTTCTGCTGAGCGTTTTCCGGGACATCACCATTCGCAAGCACGCCGAGGAACGCGAGCGCCAAGCCAACTTGGAACTAGCCCGCAGCCAGGCTGAACTGCGCAAGAAGAACGAGATCATGGAAGACGATCTCAAGATGGCGCGCGAAATCCAACAGGCGATGCTGCCCCAGCAATATCCCAGTTTTCCACTCGGCGCGGCACCCCAGGCAAGCATGTTGCGCTTTTTCCATCGCTACCTGCCGACCGGCCAGGTTGGCGGCGACTTCTTCAACATCCTGCCGCTCTCGGAAAAAATGGCGGGACTGTTCATCTGCGACGTGATGGGGCATGGCGTCCGCTCCGCGCTGGTCACCGCGATGTTACGCGCCCTTGTGGAAGAACTCCGCCCCGTGGCGCTCAATCCCGGGTTGCTTTTGACTCGAATCAACTCGGATCTCCGCGCGATCCTGCAGCAAACCGGCACGCCCCTCTTCACCACCGCCTTCTACTTGGTGGTGGACCTTGAAAAACATGAAATGCTTTATGCCAACGCCGGACATCCCAAGCCATTTTTCATTCACAACCAGACCGGCACGAT
The DNA here is from genome assembly GCA_903898185.1 of uncultured Verrucomicrobiales bacterium. GTDB lineage: Bacteria > Verrucomicrobiota > Verrucomicrobiia > Limisphaerales > Palsa-1400 > CAIUEN01. The sequence goes on along the minus strand of CAIUEN010000069.1, from coordinate 2,299 downwards.
TGATCTGCTCAAGAACCAGGCCGGCAGATCGTATCCCGCGCTGGGGCTTTTCGCCGACTCCACCTACCACACCAATCGCTGTCCGGTGCGCGCGGGCGATACCGTGATGCTCTTCACCGATGGTCTCTACGAGGTTGAAGGCAAGAACGAGGAACAGTTCAGCCAAGGCATGCTGATTGATGTCGTCAAAAAACATATTGGCAGCCCGAATTGCGGTGAACTCTTCGACTCCATCCTGGCAGACATCCAGCAATTCTCCATCACCAGCTCGTTTTCAGATGACGTCTGCATGGTGGGGATGGAGGTTACGGAGAATTTGACGTAGCAACCCTCACTCGCCAGCTTCCAGCGGGAGCGTGAATCCAAAAATGGCACCGCCTTGGGGAGCATTGCGTCCAAAGACGCAACCGCAGTGATCTGTGATGATCTTCTTGCAAATCGACAGCCCCAACCCGGTGCCGTTGTCCTTGCCGTGCGTGGCAAAGGCTTGAAAGAGACGTCCAGCTATCTCCGGCGCGATGCCGCCGCCGCAATCGCGCACCTCCGTCAATAGCCGGTTTCCATCCACTTGGAAATGCAGGTAAATGCAACCCCCTGCCGGCATGGCATCGCTCGCATTATTGACAAAATTGTGCAGAACTCGGGCCAACCTGGGCGGGTTGATGCGCACACTGACGTTAGGCGGCGGGTTCTCGAGTTCAATCGATATCCCCTTGGGCTGCGCTTCATGACGGGTTTCCTCTAGAAATTGATTGACGAAATCAGCATAGCTCACCCGCGCAAGGATAAACGAAGTTTGGGAGCCGCGGGCAAATTCCAACAGTTCATTGACCATGTTTGTGATGCGCTCGACCTGCCTGCGGATGCGCTCGGTGGAAATCGCGCGCGCTCTTGGCGTGGAAGTTGCCATCGCGGCCATTTCGGACGAAAGACTGATGACGTTCAGGGGACTCTTGAGGTCGTGAACGATTGAGCTGGCAAACCGGCCAACCAACGCCAATCGCTCAGACTCCAGAACCTCACGCACATATTGCTGATTGAAATTCCGAAGACGTCGGCTGATCTCTCGCAGGAGCCTCACTGCCAGGCCGGGCATGCATTCGAGCAGCTTGCACAAGACGTCGCGCTCAATAAAATAAACAACAGTCGGACCGCTGGCAATCGCGGTCGCTGAGCGGGGCGCCTCATCCAGAACCGCCATTTCCCCAAAGTGTTCGCCAGGTCCGAATCGGGATAGTTGACAAGGCTCTCCAGGCCCAAGGGTGGAGGCGATTTCGACCTGCCCGTCCTTGATGATGTACATCCCGTCGCCGCTGTCACCTTCTCTGAAAATGACCGATCCCGCAGAAAACTCCAACTCTCTGACCACCTGACTCAGGTCAGCCATTTCCCTGAGCGGCAGATTCAGAAATAGCTTGCTGGATTCAAGAGGAACCATGTCGAATACTCTAACCAGAATTCAGGAGGACGCAATACCGCAAACTGGAGATATGGAGATATGCCCCACCAAGGCGAAAGGCAATTCGTTCTGTTCGGTGAATGCTGCCCCCAGCGCGTCTGAAAAGGCAGTTCTTATGCTCCGACCCGGCGATTTTCACCCTTTGAACAGGCGGAACGCCGATTCTACTTTGACCAAAATCTATCGGCGGCGCGCAGTTTATCTAGCAAGCGCGCATCGGCGGCGGGAAAAGAGTAATTGGAAAGTTCGTCTCGGGTTACCCACGCGAGGTCGTGGCAATGCAGCGGACGAGGCTCGTTTTGCAGCCATTGACCGAGAAAGAATTTCAAGAAAACCGATTTCTCCGGATAGTCGTGCCTGAGCGATTCAACAAGTTCACCGACGCAGACTTCAATGCCCAATTCCTCCCGCAGTTCGCGCCGCAGGCATTCCTCAAAGCTCTCGGATGGCTCGCGTTTGCCACCGGGAAATTCCCAGAGACCGCCGCAGTGAGCGCCGGGAAACCGCTGGGTGATAAGAAGCTTGCCGTCCCGAAAAACCAAACCCGCCGCAACTTCAATCACGCAGCAATTCTCATTATGTGGGGTAGACCTCTGGTGTTGAATTGATCGGGTTTTTGCTCTGAAAAGGTCATGCATTATTCATGTCGTAACAAATCAAATGGAAGTGAACGGCTTATCTTGAAAGTCACAGATGGGTATCAGGGGCAAGTCAGTGAATCGATTTGTTTTAGCTTGGAAACCGCAGTTGGGTTAACCGCAGAACACGCGGAAAGAAGAGGGAGAATGATGTATTGAAGATGCCATCCATCAGATTAGAAATACATTCTTCCCAAGGGGT
>CAIUEN010000068.1 GCA_903898185.1 uncultured Verrucomicrobiales bacterium | reverse complement strand
GCTTTGAAGCCGTTAAAACGGCTAAGACTCATATTCCAAGCGTAACACCCGACTAAAGTCGGGTGTTACTGAGACGGCAATTATCAGCATGAACTATTTTTCCTCAATTCAACACCCTATACAGCAAGTCGCAAGTTCGTGAGCGATGAATTGGTAGATTTTACTGGGTAAAAGAAGCGTCAATCCGACTCACGAACTTACGAATTACGGTATTAGCTGGTGAGCCCGGGCAGATTGAAGCCTTGGGTGGCGCGGCCCATCTCGGTGTTGGAGATTTCTCTGGCTTGGGAGAGAGCTTGGTTGGCGGCCGAAAGGATCATGTCTTCGAGCAATTGAGCGTCGTCCGGGTTCAATGCCTGGGGATCGATTTTGATTGAAGCAAGGGAACCGTCGCACTTGGCCACGATTTTCACCGCGTTGCCACCAGCGGTCGCCTCGACGGTGCGGGCGGCCAATTGGGCCTGAATCTGTTCCATTTGCTCCTTCATTCGAGAAGCCTGTTTCATGAGTTTTGCAATGCTAGACATACGAGAAATGTTCGGATTTTGAGTTAAAGAGTTTTGGGTTCAAATCGAAAGCAATTATCACGAGCGCACATCGACAATTTGAGCCTTGAAAAGCTCCAAGGCCTTTTGGATCAAAGGATCGTTCTTGAAATCGTCTTTGTTAAAAACGACAGACTCGATCTTGGGTTTGGGCGCGGAAGTCGGCGCGGCCGCTGCTTCGGGCGCGGCGGTTTTCGCGGGCTTGGCTTCCAGTTTTGACGCCGCCGTTGGCAACGGAGCGATGGTTGCGGGTTTGGCAGCTTCGGTCTTTTCCTTATGCTTGGCTGGCGCGTCCACCGCTTTCACGAACTTGACCTGAATGTTTGGCAATCCAAGTTCACTGAGCTTTGTGTGTAGAACCGCGTGTGTTTTCGGATTGTCAACCAAGCTCAGGTGGTCCGCGAATTCGGCATCGAAACCGACGGTTAGGAGCTTCTTGGTCAACGACACCGGATGGGCCTGCATCAAATAGGTCTTTGTAAATGGACTGGCCCGCCCGATGGCTTCGAGCAGATCGTTCCAAAGCGTGTCTAAATTAACATCAGGCGAAACCGCTTCTACAGCGGCAGCGACCGGGGCTGGCGACTCGAGTTTGGCAGCGATAGGTTCAGGTTTTGAAACGATTATCAACGGCGCAACCGGAGCTGCGATGGGCTCGGGTACCACAGGCGCGGACGGAGGGGGAGTCGCTGAAGCACTGTTGTCTGCAAGTGCCAAGTCGTGCAATTTTGCGGTTGGCGCTGGAGTTGCAACAATCGGTTGGGGCGTCTGCGCTGGCTTGAATGGCGTGGCTTGAGTAAGATTGGGCTTCGGACGCGGCGCATCGCCTGCTTCGCAACGGAGTTGCTGCAATTGCTTCAGAACCGTGTCGATGCTGACGGAGTTGCGAGAATCAATGAGTTTGAGCAGCGTCACTTCGACGAGGATTTTCTTGGAAGTCGTGTCGCGCAGCCGACCTTCGCAGTCGGTGAGCACCTCCATGATTCGAGTCAGCGCGTCGGACGAAATCATGGGAGACTGGCGCGCCAGCACAGCGGCTTCGGCTTCGGATGCTTCGATCAATCCCAAATCGCCGCCTGCCACTTGGAAAATCAGCAAATTGCGAAAGTGATTGAGCAACTCAATTACAATACGGCTGAGTTCCTTGCCTTGACGGGCGAGGTCGTTCAATAGGCGCAATGCATCTTCCGTCGCTCCAGCGAGAATGGCATCGGTTAACGCGAAAACCTGGCTTTCCGAGGCAAGCCCAAACATCGAAAGGACGTCGGCTTCAGCAATCTGCTGGCCGCAAAAACTGATGAGCTGGTCCAAAGTCGATTCGGCGTCGCGCATGCCGCCGTCGGCGCCGCGCGCGATGGCGTGCAAAGCCGGTTGATCAATGGCGATTCCCTCTTGGCCAGCGATCAGCGCGAGGTGTTTGACGATGAGGGCGGACGGGATTCGGCGCAGGTCGAATCGTTGGCAGCGCGAAAGAATGGTCGGCAGAACCTTGTCTGGTTCGGTCGTGGCGAACATGAATTTCACATGCGCAGGCGGCTCTTCCAAGGTCTTGAGGAGGGCGTTAAAGGCCTCCTTGGTGAGCATGTGAACTTCATCGATAATGTAAATCTTGAACTGGCTGGAGGCGGGCGCATACTTGACCGTGTCGCGCAACTCACGAATCTCGTCGATGCCACGGTTGCTCGCGCCGTCGATTTCCATCACGTCGAGCGATCTGCCTTCCGTAATTTCTATTGCGCGGGGATCGTCGTCGGGGAAGGTTGTTTTTGGACCGCCTGTGCAGTTGAGGCATTTGGCGAAAATTCGGGCAATGGTGGTCTTGCCCGTGCCTCGGGGGCCGACAAATAGATAGGCGTGAGCGATGCGGTTTTGAGTGATGGCATTGGCCAGCGTCTGGGTGACGTGATCCTGGCCGACGACATCTTCAAACCGCTGTGGCCGGTATTTTCGGGCTATAACCTGATATGACATGGCAAATGCGGACACCCCGAACAGGCAAGATGCCTGTTCTACTCTAATTAGGTAGCGCAGGCATCCTTGCCTGTGCCCCTCTCCCCGGCGAGCGTCAGCGCGACGCTAACTCCCCACTCCCCGGAACAGGCAAGATGCCTGTTCTACTTGAAAAAAATGCCAGGGTGACCACGGCGGATGCGGAGCAAACTGCCGTTGCTGCATTCCTGCCCTGGCGGGGTTCGTAAGTCCACATTCCATGGGCCCTGGCAAACTCAATAAATCCTGTCAGACGTTAATGCCTGCTTGGAATCTCATCAAGAATAATTGCGTGGGAATAATAGAACGAATTCTTTAAATGAAAAAATGTTCGACATCAGGGCTGTCCTCATGACTAAATCATCATGACAGGTATGCCTAAACAAGCCAACAGTTCGCGTAAGAAACCCATCCACCAGGAATTGAAGGACTTGGATTTCGAAATTTCTTTCATGGAAGGCGTCACTCATCGTGACCCCACATACGTGGAAGCCCTTCAGATCTTGGGAGATGACTATACGCGCCGAGGACGCTTCGAGGACGGATTGAAAGTGGACGAACGGTTGGCGACATTGAGCCCTCAAGACGCTCTGGTGCGCTATAATCTTGCGTGCAGCTATTCCTTGCTCAGCCAATGTGAACAGGCGGCGCGCGCGCTGGAATTGGCCATCGACCTCGGCTACCGCGACTTTAAATGGATGACCAAAGACCCGGATTTAAAAAACCTGCGGCTGGACCCCGGCTACAAACGCATTCGGGCCAAGGTGCGCCAACTCCGCATCAAGGCTCCCTGATTGCCATGCATTAGCTCTTATTTTCCACCCAGGAGTTGCGCCACGCGCAGCATATCCTCGGGCAGGCGGTGCAGGAAATTTTGAATATACTGCGCCATGAGGTTGCAGGTCATGCCAAATGCCCCCAACCCCACAAGAGTTCGTACCGAGAAACTGTCATTAAAGACGTTCATCTGCGGCACAGCGCGGCCGAGGGTGCAGAAGACGATGGTAATGACGAAAGAAACCGATATTATTGGGGCTGCGATCAGAACGCCAATTCGAAAAATCTGCCCACTGCGGGTGATGATGTCTTGCAAAAGGCCTTCGCTCAAGCGCGCCCCGCCAATCGGCACCCAGACATAACTGTTTTGGAAGGATGCGAGCATCCAATGGTGCAGATCGAGAGTCAGGAACAGGATCAGCGTCAACCAGTAAAGAAGCATTCCCGGAGCGCCCATGACGACGCCTGCGGCGGGGTTGAATGTCGTTGAAAGCATCAGTCCCATCTCCGTTGAAGCGATGCCGCCAGCGAATTCCGCGGCAAAAAAGACGATTCTGCAAACGAACCCGAGGAGCAATCCGACACTGGCTTCGATGAAGATCAGCTTGACCACGCCCCAGATGGAGAGGCTTGCAATGGATATGGGCGGCAACAGCGGCGCAATCAATAGCGCCGCAAGCGCACCCAAGGCCAGGCGGAGCTGGATTGGGACGTTGCTGGCCGAAAACAAAGGAAAAACAGCCAGCAACGCCCCTGCCCGCACAAACACCAGAATGAAATTGGCTATCTCGATCACTTGAATCTCAGGTTGTAACTACTCACGTAGCATAGGCATCCTTGCCTGTGCTCCTCTTTCCGGCGAGCGTCAGCGAGACGCTAATTTCACCTTCTGCCCTCAGGTTTATCGCGCCATTTGCGGCATTTTCTCGATTATGGCGGTCGTAAACTCGACCAGCGTGCGTGTTGTCCAAGGCAGCAGCACGATGATCACGGCAACCACTCCGATGGCCTTGGGCACAAACGAGAGCGTCTGTTCGTTTATGGATGTGACTGCCTGGAAGAGGCTGATTCCCAGCCCGATTACCATTGCTGTCATGATAATTGGGGTTGCAAGGGACACGGCTTGAAGCATCATGGTCTTGATCAATTCAGTGGATAATTCCGGAGTCATATCATGTGGCAAAACTCAGCACCAGCGAACGGACCACCAAGGACCATCCGTCCACCAGCACAAAAAGCAGGATTTTTAGAGGCAACGAAATCGTGGCTGGCGGCATCATCATCATGCCCAGGCTCATGAGCACCGTCGCCACAACCAAATCAATGAGGATAAATGGCAGAAAAAGCAGAAAACCCATCTGAAAGGCCGTCCGCAGCTCGCTGATAATAAATCCGGGAATGACCACTTTGAGCGGCAAATCCTCGACCGCAGTCGGAGGCAGCTTGGCCATGCCCGCGAACAGGTCGATGTCCTTGGGCCGCGCCTGTTTGAGCATGAACTCGCGGATCGGCTTGGAAGCTTCTTCCAGCGCCTGCGCCGCGCTGATTTGTTTATTGATATACGGTTGTAAAGCGTTGGCGTCGATTTTGCCCCAGACCGGTTCCATGATGAAATAAGTGATGAAAAGCGAAAGGCCGATCAGTATTTGGTTGGCTGGCGTGCCCTGAAGCGAGAGGGCGGAGCGAACAAACGACAATACGATCACGATGCGCGTGAAACTGGTCATCAGCAGGACAATCGACGGCGCCATTGCCAGCAGCGTGATTGTAAACAGCACTTTGATGGCGATATCGACATCCTGCGGTTGCTGCGCGGCTTCCAGCCCGACATTGAGGCGGAACGGGGTGATACCACCCGGCAACCCAGCGACTCCTCCCGTGTTGGTCTGCCCTGACGCCTGCCAGGCTGCCGAGAACACCCACATAAGGACAATCAGAAGGCGCGTTCTCATTTCTTGTTCAGGACTTTGAGCAGGGCGTCGGCAAATGTCGGCGCATGAGTGACTGCCGACACAGGCTCCTCATCTGCCTCGGGCAGAGGCGTCAAGAGAGCCACTCCGGCGGAGGATGACGAGATCAGGAATCGCTGCCGTTCATAAGCGACCACGTACAGAGCCTGCCTTGTGCCTAGCGACTTGAACTCCATTACGCGCAACTTCGGCGCGACTCCCCTCTGGCGCAACAGCCCCTGCCAATTGCGAAACAACCAGACTCCACAAAAGAAAACCGCAAAAACAATCGCCAGCGCCCCAATCATCCTAAAAATCGTAACCAGAACCGAACTCGAAGAGGGAACAATGCTGGTGGCCTCGGCCTGCGCCGCCCAGAGATCTGGCGCAACGAGGATAAGCGAAACGGCTGCGATTATGATGCGCGAAAGGAAAGTAACCCTGTGGGGCAGGCCTCCGGCCTGCCGGTTCGAGGGGTCTCCGCCCCCTCGAACTATCTTTCTCCAGAGCAAGTCAGCAATTCTCATTTTGAGGGAATATGGAGGAGGAAACTCTGATCTGCCTGCGCATGAGGTTTCCAATTCTCTGCGGAGCCAGAGGCACCGCAACCGGCAGGCCGGAGGCCTGCCCCACGAGGGGATTAAGGAGGGAGTTGGGGAATTCGCTGACATTCTGTTAAATGCCACCGAGAATTTCGGTGATTTTGATGCCGAATTTGTTGTCCACCACCACCACCTCGCCCCGGGCCAGCAGCTTGCCGTTGACCAGCAACTCGACCGGTGCTTCAGCCACTTTGTCCAAGGTCACCACCGAACCACCGCACAGAGCAAGCACCTCTTTCATGGGCATTTTTGTGGAACCTAACTCGACGGTAAGGCTGACCGGAACGTCCAGCAGAAGCTCCAAATTAGCCGGTATTTCTTCAGAATTCACAGCCATGGTAAGGGTCAGGTTTTAAGTATTTGATTGAGTTGGATCGCCCATTTTGCTCCGTTGCGCCCCAAGCGTCCGCTAAATTTTGGGAGCGAGGCCACGCGCACCTGAACTTCGTTAACCACCTCGGGATTCCAAGTCAGCACATCGCCCACTTTGAGCTTCGCCAATTCACCGGCGGGAAATGTCATCTCAGGGAAATACGCCGTCAATGGTACTTCGACACTATTGAATTGCGATTTCCATTTCGGCGGCCCCAGCGGCTTGGCCTCGGCTTCCTTTGCGACCGAGTCCACCTTCATGCTTAAGCGCCGTATCAGTGGCTCCAGAATCATGCATGGGAAGCCAATCTGCATTTTCTCCATACATTCGCCTATGCGCGCCTCCATCGAAACCGCAAGCGTGATCGTAGCGGGCGAGGATGTCTGAATAAATCGTCCGTTGTTCTCATGTCCAAGAATGAAAGGACGCAAATCCTCTGACGTCGTCCAGTGATTGCACCACTCGCCGATGATGATCTGGGTGGCCTGATCCAGCAGCGCGACTTCGATTTCGCTCAGGTCGCGCTCCACGTCCATGGAGTGGCCTGCGCCGCCCATCAAACGATCAACGATTGTCAAACCGAGGCGTGGGTTGACTTCCAAGACACAGACGCCCGTCAACGGTTCGACTTTGAACAGGGTGACATGGGTCGGGTTGGAAATCGTGTCGGCAAACTCTTGAAATGTGACCGTGCTAATCTGTGACATCTGCAGGCCAACCTCAAGCCGTAAATAGTTTGAAAGCCGCGCTCCCAGCGACTGAACGAATTCATCGTGCTCGACCCTCAATTTTCTCAGCTCATTGGCCGAGAGGAAGACGGGCATCCGAAAATCGTAAGGCTGAACCACACTGGCCCGCTCCCGTGTTTTCTCAGGCGCGCCCCCTTTGCTGCCCTCCTTGTTCCAAGCCTCCTGGTCCGCTACCTGCGCGAGTAACTTCTCGACGTCGGACTGCGAAAGTATCTCAGGTTCCTCAGATGGTTTGGGATCGTCCATGTCTTTATTGCATCGCGAACTCGGTGAGGAAAACCTGTTTGATGACGCCCGGACCGAGGATGGAGTTAAAAGCGGACAGAATCTCGGCTCGAATCAGATTCTTGGCGCCAGGTCTATCAATGTCGCTGATGGTTTTGCCGAGCAACACGCTGCCTGCGGCATCGCGCAACTCGGCGTCGTTTTTCTCGACAATTTCCTTGAAGCCAGGCACCGAACCTTCAAGGGTGATGTTGGCAAGCAGATAACGCGTGCCTTGTGTGCCTTGTACGTTGACAATAATCTTATTTCCCAGTGGCACCAAGATTTTTTCCCCTTTTCCTCCCGGCTTCTTGCCTTCGCCTTCGCTCTTGGCGGGCTTTTCCCCTGATTCAGCCTTTGCCTCTGTTGCGTCGGCGGGGGTTTCAGTGTGCGTCTTTGGAGCGAGAAAGAAGTGTACCGTCACGTATCCCAAAACCGGCATCAAAACCAGGTTTGCCAGCAGCGGCAACCACGGTTTAAGGCCGCCACCCGCCGGTGCCGCCGCTTTCGGTGCGGCTGCGGCTTCATCGGCCCCCGATTTTCCTTCAGGTTTTGCTGCCATAAGTAACGATTATCTCTTCAGATTGACGATTTCCTGGAGAATTTCGTCGCTGGTCGTGATTATCTTCGCGTTGGCTTGGAAGGCGCGCTGAGACGTAATCATGTTGGCGAACTCGGAGGTCAGATCCACATTGGACGATTCCAGACTTCCCGATTGAATCTCTCCCAAACCGCTGGTGCCCGGCGCGGCCGGCGCGGCTGATCCCGCTCCGCCCAGCGGGCCAGCCATGTCGATGCCGGAGTAAAGACTATTGCCACTCTTGAGCAGTGCTTGAGGATTCTGGAAAGACATCAACAGCACCTGCCCACGAACAAATTGAGAGTTGTCGGACATGTTCACGTTGATTTTACCTTGCGCATCGATGCTGTAGCTTGAGTACGAAGCTGTTGACGCGTTGCTTGATCCGGTCGAGTCAATCTGTATATCTCCAACCGTTGACAACGAGGTGTCGTTATAGCCTTGCACTCGCATTCCTTTGTCGGTCACGAGATAGCCACTGCTGTCCATTTTGAACTGGCCGGCTCGCGTAACGTAGGTCGCGGTGGTCGATGGATCTTTTACCACAAAAAAGCCGTTTCCGGAAACGGCTAGGTCGGAGGAAATTCCGGTTGAATTGATCGTGCCCTGGCCGAATTCATTCTGGATCGCAACCGTCTGAACACCGGAGCCAACCTGAATCGGGGCGGTGCCGCTGGTGGTGGCGCTGGCCAAGGTCGGTGACTGGAGCGTCTGGCTCAATGCGTCGGCAAAATCCACTCGCCCGGACTTGAAGCCGGTCGTGTTGGAATTGGCGATGTTGTTGCCGATGACATCCAAACTAGTCTGGAAGCTTTGGAGCCCTGCGACGCCGCAAGAAAGTGATGAGAGCATAATTATTGGATTGGAGTTGGCGTTACGGTGATCACCTGGCTTAAATCGTAATTGGTGCCATTGACCACCAGTTGAGGCGTCCCTGCGCTAAGATCCACCGCGCTGACTACTCCTTGCGCAGTGGTGGTTTTATCAACCTGCAAAACCACGGTTTGTCCCAAAAGCGAATTGGCTTGTGTTGCCTGCTGGCTGCTGACCAGTTTGGTAATATTACTCTCCGTTGACTGACTCGTTTGCAAAGCGGAGAACTGAGCCATTTGAGCGGCAAAATCGGTGTTCGACTGCGGGTTCATCGGATCTTGAGAGGTCATCTGTTTGACCAAGAGCGACAGAAAATCCTGTTGCGTTAATGACTTGGAAAAGTTGACCGCGCTGACGTTGCTGGTGCCGGTATTTGTGCTGGCGACCGATGAAGATATGGCTGTGGTTGACATATATTATAAGTTATTAAGCCCAAGTTTGTAGTAATCGTTCGCCCGTCCGTGAGCCTCGAATCGCAGTTGTTGCAATGGAACTTGCCGGACGCAACACGGATTCTCTTTCGGAAACGACAATCTCCTCAAGCCTGCGGCCGCGCTGGTCATGCGCCGTCTGGGACGAGTTGCCAAATGAGTTCCCATTTGTGAAAGACATCGTCGAACCGGATTCCCTGAGCGGCGCAAGGCGCACACCCTGCTGATCCATGGTCCGCTGCAACTCGTTCCAGTGGGAATTGAGTAAATTAAAATCACCACGCTCACAGCGCGCAATTCCCTGAACATCATTGCCGTTGAGACGCAACTGGAGAGAAATCTGCGTGTCGGCGTCGGGACGGATCACGACATCCAGCTTGTCAGGCTTGAACTGTCTGAGAATCATGGATTCATGGCTGATGTCGCTGACCAAACGCCCGACGGATGGGTGAATGTCGTGTGTCATTGCCGTGCCGCTCTTGTCGCCGCCCAGCTCACGCAAAGATAGGTCGGAATTCTGAATCCCGAACAGAGCGTTCTGTCTGACATCAAGGGTTCGGTCTTCCGTAAGGGCCGAACCGGCAGCTTGCGCTGTGGCATGGATGATCTCAGGCTTTTCCGGCAGATTCTGCTTCTGTCGGTCGGCAAATTGGTTCTGTTGCTCTTCACTCTGCATCTGTCTGGCTTGGGAAGCAGTGCCCGTGCCAACAGTCTGGTCTGGCTGGGAATCTTCCAAACGTTCCACTTGGAGCCTCTTGAGATCAACGCGGGTGGGGTTCGCGCGCGACACCACTCGGATCGGTTCCCCCGCATCGGCCTCGGTGCCGGGGCTGGCCCCCAGAGCCTTGGCGGGAACTGCCGCCTCGGCATTGACTGCGGACATGTTGTCCTTGGACGCTTTTTGATCCGTTGCCGTTGCCTGTACATCGGGATTGACCATCGAATCCGAAATAATAGCCTCCACCGACGGTACGGATGGCGATGAACCATCAGCGGACTTGGTATTGGGAGCAATCCCGGCAACCTGACTGGGGGTTGTGTTGGTGGAGCCTGTGTTGGTGTTGGATGTAAGGTTTGAAGGGGAGATGCTCGCCGAAGAAACCGGTTGTCCAGGCGACTCACCTTGGGGTGTCACAACTGCGCCGACAGAAGTCGGCAAGGATTCCAACAACAGCGCCGATCTGGAGTTGGCCGACTGATTCTGGCCCAAACCGGCTGCGTTCTTTGGTGACAATGTCATCGGATCTGGTTGTGTTGGCGGCACGATCACTATGGGAGCGCAGACGGACTCCAGCGCCAACAAACCGGTTTGAAGCGTGTCGGTTTTGGTCTCTGGATCCTCGTTAACATCGCCCTTATTATTGTCCTCGCGGCCTGATTTCGTATCAACAGTAACGACTGTTTCGTTTGACGCCGGCAATTCCGCGCCGGGATTCCCTTCCTCCCCTGCCGTGGTCATTGCATCGCTTGCGGAATGCGCCTTCGCGTTGCGCTCTGGCGTCTTGGCTCTGCTGTTGGCCTTTGCGAACGTCTCTTTGGCGTTGGAAGTTTCATGGTTTAACTCACCCGCATTTTTCGGCGCAGTCGGTTGCCCTGGATCGGGGTTCGTCATGACTTTTGCGAGCATCGCGCCAAAGCCGCAACTCTGAGCTTCATTCCGACCTGAATGAGCCCTTGGAGATTGGGTGGTGGCGGCGGCGGGGACCTGCTGATTTGACAATCCGGGAAGGTTCATGGTGTCTTTGGCGGTGGCGGTGTTGCGCTCTCGCTAATTGCAACTCTCATCCGTTCGACGATGCGGGCGGTTCGTCTGGGTGCATCAGGCCCCTGTTTGGATAGCGCATCCAGAAATTGGGCCGCGTCGATCTCCTTCATGTTACGCAGGATTTTAGCCACAGAATCGTCGTCCATGGTCTTAAAAGTCATGGCAGCGCCTTCGGGTGACATCGACAGGTACGTCTTGGCAAGTTTCTTCAAGTTGGCCACCTCAGCGTCGCGGACTTTGAGAATGCTGCTGTCAAACTGCTGCTGAATGCGATAAACTGACTGGGTTACGGCATCAATCTCCTCGCGCTCGTTCTGCAAACGCGCAGCCAATTCGAGGAGTTGGGCCTCGCGTTTGTCCAACGTCAGCTTCTTTGATTTCAGTTCCTCCATGACCTGCTCAATCTCAGGATTGAGTGGATCGAGAATCAGTTGATTCTTTTTGACAACCGGCACACTGGCGCTCTCCTCCACAATCGGCGGCGGATGCCACGAAAACGCCAGCACCAAGAAATAGATGATCGCCCCCACGACAGAGCCGGCCCATTCAGACTGTAATATTTTAATCATGATCGCTGGGTTTCCAGGATAAAGCGGGTTCACGCTGGCGCCCTGCCAGTTCGTCGAGCATTTTCTGTTCCTCCATGGAAAGCTCGCGGTCGTAAACTGTCCGCTGGTTGGCGCGGAATTTTTCGACAACCTCTCGTTGCTGACGCGCGATCATCATGGTTTGAACGGCCTGTTTGACACGCTCACCGGCTGAGGCGACTTCGGTGGCGGCAGCCTTTCGGCGCTCCTCAAGATGCGCGCAGTAGAGTTGCTGTTGAAGAATATGCGTCACCGCCGCGCCATCAAGCAACCGCCGTCGATTGTCGCCATAGGCCATCCCCAACTCACGCTCGACTTCATAAAGTGATGTCATAAGCCGCTGCTGTTCTGCCAGCACACGGGCGTAAGCTTCCATCGCTTCGCGCTCCTGGCGCTCTCGAATGACCAGCAATGGTTGCAGAGTGAACCGAAATGATTTCATGCGCGTTTTTGCGCCGGCGGCAGCGCGGATTTCATGGTCTCGGCCAGCAGTCGCCAACTTTCGTCGCTGGGAACGCCCTGAGACACCGATTGAATCAGAAATTTCTTTATCGGCTCATGCAACTTGATCGCGTGATCAATCGCTGCATTGCTTCCCAATGGATAAGCCCCGATGTTGATCAAATCCTGGTTTCGCCGATAGATGGCCATCGCCTCCCGGGCCTCGCCGGAGAGTTCAAGCTGCTCGGGAGTCTGAAGATCGCGAACAAGCCGGCTGACGCTTTGCAAAACGTCAATGGCCGGATAGTGATTTTGAGTCGCCAACTCTCGAGTCAGGACAATATGGCCGTCAAGAATCGACCGCACAGCGTCGCCGATGGGATCATTCATGTCGTCCGCCTCCACCAGGACGGTGAACAGTCCGGTAATTGAGCCTTGCTCGCCCGTGCCAGCCCGCTCCAAGAGCTGAGGCAACAATGAGAAGACCGACGGCGTGTAGCCGCGAGTCGCCGGGGGTTCGCCGACAGCCAGGCCAATCTCGCGTTGGGCCATGGCAAAACGCGTCACCGAATCCATCAAGAGCAGGACATTTCGTCCAGTATCGCGAAAATACTCGGCAATGGCCATCGCCACAAACGCTCCTTTGAGCCGCGTCAGCGCGGGCTCGTTCGAGGTGGCGACAATCACAACAGATTTGCGGCGGCCGGCTTCATCAAGATCTTTTTCGAGAAATTCGCGCACCTCGCGGCCTCGTTCGCCGATCAGCGCAATGACGTTGACATCGGCTTCCGCGCGGCTGGCCATCATTCCCAGCAGCGTTGATTTGCCAACGCCGCTTCCAGCGAAGATTCCAAGCCGCTGTCCGCGCCCGCACGGAATGAACGTGTCAATTGCTTTGATTGAGGTCTTGAACGGCTGCCGGATTCGCTGCCGCTTGAGCGGATGCGGCGGCGCCAACTGAAGCGATGTCGAATGTTCCGCTATAAGGGGACCAAGGTCGTCCAAGGGTTCGCCCAAGCCGCTGATCACGCGTCCCATCAGGCCCGGTCCAACAGGAACTTTCAATGGCTCGCCCAGTGCCACCACCTCGCTGCCCGTATGAATGCCATGCATTTCGCCCAGAGGCATCAGCAAGACGTGATGATCACGAAATCCGACGACTTCGGCGAGAGTCGATCCATCGTGCCGGGCGGATTCGATCCGGCAAACCTCGCCCATCGCCGCCATCGGTCCCTCCGATTCAATGACCAGCCCGATCAACTTCACCACCCGTCCACGGTTCTCCACCAATCGCACATGGCGTGTCTGTTCGATCGCGCGGGAAATCCGGTTCAATGGTGTCTGGGATGGTTGAGGAAGTGTTGTCATGATTGCATGGATTTTTGCAGTAACGCCATTTTAGTGGCGCGCTGGGCATCCACAACGCCGAATCGAGACTGAACCACGCAGCCGCCGCGAGAGATGTCCGGTGAGGCTTGGAGTTCAATTCCATCGGCTTGAGCCGACTGCCGTAGTGGTGAGGCGTATTGATCGAGCAATTGCAGGTCGGCGGGATTGATCTGAACGGTGTAGCTGGTAGCCTCCTCCATTTGCGCCAAAGCCTCGCGTATGGAGGCTTCGACCATTTCGACACTGATCGGCAGACCGGCAACCAATTTCTCAGCCACCTGCAACGCAAGCGCCACCAACGAATCCTGGCATTCGTTGATCACGTTTGGCAACGTCTGTGTCAGTGAATTGAGAACGCCGTTCTTGAGATCCAAAATTTCAGAACGCTGGTTGACTAGTTGTTCGCTGAGCTTGCGTTCGCCGTCGAGCATGCCGCGCTCGTATGCCTCGTCCAATTGCCCGGCAAAACGACGCTCGCGCTCGCGAGCGTCCACCAGTCGAACATCCCTCAGCGGCTCGCTGAATTTAATGGTTTCAAGAGCCGGATTCACCGCCGCCCCCCGCGTTGTTTCCGGTTTCGATTTCGCCTTCGGATTCGAGCCGACGCATCACTTCGATGATGCGAACCTGCGCCATTTCGATCTCTCGCATCTTGAGCGGCCCCATGTACATCATTTCGTCTTTGACCGACTCGGCGGCTCGTTTGGAGATCGCCGCGAGCAACGAGGTCTTGAGCTGTTCGCTTGCGGTTTTGAGCGCAATCGCCAGATCGCGCATATCGACTTCGCGCAGGATTTTTTGAATTGACTGTATGTCGAGGCTGACGATGTCCTCGAAAGTGAACATTTTCTGACGAATTGCCTGGCCCAGGTCGTGATTGCGCTCCTCGATGCTGAGGATCAGCGATTTGGCCAGGTTCTTATCCAGCGCATTGAGCAGGCTTGCCGCCGATTTCAACCCGCCGGTCTGATTGAGCGCGCGAGTTCCTCGTCCCCCCATCTTCTTGCTTAAAACTTCGATCACCTTTTCGACCACTTCGACCGGCGTGGGCGCCAGTGTCGCCAGGCGTTCGATCACGTCCTGCCGCAATTCGGTGCGAAGCATTGTCAATAATTGCGCAGCCTTGTCCGCCGGAAGATAGCTGACGACCAGCGTGATTGTCTGCGGTTGCTCCATCTTGATGAGATTGTAAATCTGCCGGGCATCCAGATCGGCGATTTGTTTCATGGCCGATACAGGCGCGCGGGTGGGAGAGGTGCGGCTGATGATATTCGAAGCGCGGAACAGCCCGACCGCTTTCTCCAGCGAGCTTTGCGTGTATTCGATGCCGCCCAAAAGCGAAGTCGCCGCCTGGATCGCAACTCCGGTGAATTCCTTAAGAATTTCGTTTTGAATTTCGTGGCTGAGCATCGTCAGCTTGGGCATTTCAGTGCAGACAGCCTCAATTTCCTGCTCGTCAAGATTCTTGAGCACCTGAGCCGCTCCTTCTTGTCCGAGCATGATCATCAAAGCCGCCAGTTTCTGTACCCGCGTCATGCTTTCATACTGTGCCGCCACATTGGGAGATAAATCGAGTGTTGAAGCCATATTATCGTTTGTTGGAACCCTGCATCCAGCCCCGGATGGCTTGGGTCATGTTGGTTGGGTTTTCGCGAATCATCTGGTTCAGCGCATCCACGCTGATCACCGCTTCTTTTGGGCCGGAGCTGCGCGATGAGTCGCCCAGCGGAATGCCGATCGGAATCGTCTCCTGTGTGCGTTTGAGCACCCGCCAGAAGTAGCCCAAAGTAATCAATGCCAGCAAGGGATAGATCGCATTCTTGGCCAGGTTCCACCAGAATTGCCGTTTCTCTTCCTGGTCCATTTTCTGTGTCATCTCGATCACTGGCCGGTCATTAAACTCAATTTCCTCCAGTGCGATTTCGTCTTTGCGGAGGTTGTCCACTCCATCCTGAATCCCGATGGCGCTTTGAACAATCCGCCTGATCTTGTCCAAGTCTTCCTTGGATCGCGGTTTGACCTTGCGTGCGGCGCCTGTTCCGTCCATCTGGACGGCAACGAACACGGCCGCACTGAGCCGCTTGATAGTCCCGGCGGCTTGCGTGAAATTGCTGGTCAATTTGTTGATCTCGTATTGGTTGTTGGCGACTTTCTTGCGCGTTTTATTCGAGTTCGCGCTGGTGGCGGCGGTCGTATTGGTCTCTGTGCTCGAGTTCTGCTGCGTCCCTGGAACGCCGGAATTGGCGCCTTCCGGGTTGCTTGTCACTGTGTCAACCGTCTCGTCATTCACCGTTGACGTGCGAATCACCTGGCCGTCCGGGTCGAATTTCTCTTCGATGCGCGTGCTGGTGTCGTAGTTGATTTCAGTTGATACTCGAACCACTGACTGCCCGGCGCCCAGGACGCGGTCCAGCATGGATTCGGCTTTCTTGGCAAGATAGGCTTCCATGTTCTTGCGAGCCAACAACTGACTGGATGTCAAACCGCCCATGGGATCATTTTCGTTATTGTCGGAAAGCGAGTTGCCTTTGCTGTCCATGATGCTCACATAGTTGGGCTGCAATCCTTCAACGGCATTGGCCACGAGGAAACGGATGGCATTAACAGCCTGCTGAGGCAGCGTATTGTCGCCGCGGATTCGAAGAAAGACCGACGCCGTGGTGCGCTTCTGGCTGTCCACCACCAGGCGGGTTTCGGGCTGGGCGACAATGACATTTGCGCCCTCAACCATGTCCACCTGTGAAATCGTCCGGGCCAATTCACCCTGCACCGCCCTGATGTAATTGGCCCGTTGCAGAAAGTCCGAAATGCCGAAGTTTGCCTTGTCGAGGATTTCGAATCCCACACCGCCGCTGGCGCGGGGAATCCCCTTGGCGGCCAGTTGCATGCGCATCAGGTGAACCTTATCGGCGGGAACTGAGATGGCTCCGCCGCCGCGGCTGATTTTGTATGGCACCTTGGCGTCGTCCAAGGCGGCAATGACCTTGGCAGCCTCGGCATCGTCGAGCTTTCCGTAAAGAAGGGCGTAATCAACGCGCACAGAAAGAAAGACCACGCTGCTTAATCCCAGAGCGACCACGCCCGCAGCCATCACCACGCTGATGCGTTGGTTTAGCCCCAGTTGTTTCCAGATCGCCCCGATCTGTTGAAGTAGTTGGCTTAAGTTGTTCATGGCCCGTTATACCTGCATGCGCATAAGTTCCTGGTACGATTCCAGGAGCTTGTTGCGAACCTCGATCATGAGTTGGAATGACACGTTAGCCTCTTCCATGGCAATCATCGCCTGGTGCAGCGAGACATTTCCTCCGCTTAATAAGCCAGTGACAGCGTCGCCCGCCGCCGCTTGTTTTGAGTTGACCTCGCCAACGAACTGCCCCAGCACGTTCGAGAACGATCCGCCGCCAGTTTGAGAAACCGCTGGCGTCGATGCTGGCATTGCCGGTGCCAGCTTCTCCATTTCCTGAGCGGGAATGGATTTTGTAGCGCTGCCCAAGCCTTGCGTGATGACGGCCTGAAGATCGGCCGCCAAGGGAGTTCGCAATGCGGTTATGGGCAACATGGTTCAAACTCAGTGTTTGGCTATGCTTAGACTCTGCATCGCCATTTGGCGGGCGTTCTTGACCACCGCAAGGTTGGCTTCAAACGCCCGGGACGAGGCAATCAAGTCCACCATTTCCTCGTGAATGTTGACATTGGGAGTGGCGACAAAACCGCGCGCGTCGGCGTCAGGATGACTGGGATTATAAACCAGGTTCGCTGGTCGGGCGTCCTTCTCAATCCGGGCCACCTGGATTCCCCGCGCGCCGGTTCCAAACTGGTTCTGCGCATCCAGCAGCATCGACTCAAAAACCACATGCTGGCGCTGGTAAGGTTTTCCATTCACATCCCGCGTGGTGTTTGCATTGGCGATGTTCTGCGAAACAACCTCCATGCGAATCCGCTCCGCGTTGAGTGCGGAAGCGCTGGTTGCAACTCCTGGAATCAGGTTAATCATACGTCATCAGGCGGATCGTGCGGTAATCGCGGAACGCAATTTACCCAGTGTTCCCGACACAAGTTGAGTTTCCAAGGTATGAGCCATGGTGTTCTGGCTGAGGTTTAGCAACTCGGTTTCCAATTGGACCGTATTACCATCCCGGTTGCCTGCTATGGCCGTGCTATCCACCGCCAACTGCGGCTGCAACCCTGCCATTTTCGAGATGTCATGGGATGAAATGGCCCGGTTCAGTTCCGCTTGGAACGTAGGCGCGACGTCGATGCGCTTGTAACCAGGCTTTTCGAGGTTGGCAATATTGCTCGATATGGCTTCTGCGCGAAGAGCCGTCGTGTCCAAGCTGACTTTGCTTGCCACGTAACTTGGCTGACTGAATAGTGCGTTGATCATACCGCTCATGCTCTGTTAAGCAACGAGCATGCCAAGATGGAAAAAAGCGGAAACAGGTTCAGCAATTCTCATTTTGAGCAAGGTAGGGGAAAAACGCTGATCTGCCTGCGCACGAAGTTTTCGACTCCCTGCGGAGCCTGAGGCACCGCACAGTCAGCACAACTAATCA
This sequence comes from uncultured Verrucomicrobiales bacterium, assembly GCA_903898185.1. Classification (GTDB taxonomy): domain Bacteria; phylum Verrucomicrobiota; class Verrucomicrobiia; order Limisphaerales; family Palsa-1400; genus CAIUEN01. The sequence goes on along the minus strand of CAIUEN010000068.1, from coordinate 9,570 downwards.
CTGCACCTCGATAACGAGGTGCTGGCAGATCAGAGTTCTGCCCCACATAATGAGAATTGCGGAAACAGGCCACAATAACGAAAAAACTCAAACCCACAGGTGGGAAATTATTGCCCCCTCGCCAAATCCGGTCGGCAAAGACCAACAATTTTTCTGGCTACCCTTATTCCAAGAGCAGGCTGGAAGCGCTGCTCTACCAGTCTTTGACCGGTACTCCTTGCGGGTTTTGCTTTTTCTGGTCGTCGGGGGTGAAGATCAGCGGCTTTTCGTTTTCTTGCTGGGCATTCAGAATGCGGGCGGCCTCTTGCTTGGTCATCTGGCCGGGGACGACGGCTTGTTGCTCTTCGTCATTGTCTTTCTGATCGTCTGATTTCTTGGCGGCAGCGGCTGCCTGTTCTTGCTTTTCCTTGTCTTCTTTTGCTTTGGCTTCCCGTTGCTGCGTCTCTTTGTCCTTTTCGGCCTGATGTTGTTTTTGTTGATCGTCTTTGTTGCCTTGCTGTTGATTCTGCTGTTGTTGTTGGGCGGACTGTTGATCTTTCTTGTTCTTTTGATCCTTCTGATCCTGCGGCTTGTTTTGTTGATTATCCTGCTTGTCCTGATTTTGCTTCTGGTCGTCTTTGCCATCCTGCTTTTGTTGCTGCTGTTGTTTCTTGAGTTCCTCAAGCTTGCGTTGGACGTAGGCCAGATTTACGGCGGCGTTGGTGTCAGCAGGGTCGAGTTTCAGCGCGCGACTGAAATTCGTGACGGCGTGTCCCCATTTCTCGGATCCCTGTTTGAACTGGGTGTTTCCAAGATTAAAAAAAGCATGCTCTTGAGCGCGAAGGTCGGAGGCGATCTCTGGAGAATTGAGGGCTTCGGAAAAATGTTTTTCCGCCGCGTCGAATTGTTTGGCCTGATAAGCTGCTGTTCCGGCGTTGTAGAACAGTCGGTAGTCGTTGGTTTTCTTTTCGGCCAGGCGCTCGTATTCTTTTTGAGCGAGTTCAAAATTCCCGGCGTCGTATTCGCGCAACGCGCCGGAAGGCGAACTCATCGCGATCAATGGAGTCAATAAAATGCAAGCGGCAACGGCTGCTTTTTGAATGCCGGAAGAAACGGGCGCAGAAGGGGGAGCGACTTGGCGGACGCGCTTGCGTTCGGGAAAAAACGTTTCGGCCACCAGACAGAGAACTGCCAGCGCCAGCGGCCAGTAATAACGCTCCCGGTAAACACGGGACAGCTTGGTGGAAGGATCGGACTTGGGCAGCGGCGCCAAGCCGCGGGAGTAGAGCGTTTCAATCGGGTTGGCTCCGCGCAAGGGAAGATAAAATCCGCTTCCAATGGTGGCGATTTTTTGGAGCAGGGTTTCGTTGAGGCGCGATTTGATGTAATTGCCATTGCCATCCTTGACTTGGAGGATCTCTCCATCGGTGGAGCCGACGCCGATGGTGAAGATTTTCATGCCGGCCTTGGCGGCGGTTTCGGCGGCAGCGATGGTTTGGGCATCGGCATCGTGATCTTCGCCATCTGTGAAGAGGACTAGTATCTTATGGTTTTCGCTCTCCTTTTCAAACGCGGCGAGAGCGGTTTCAATGGCGGCAGCAAGCGCGGTTCCGCCCCGGGGCATGTTGGCGGGATCAATTGCTTCGACATTCTGCCGGAAGGCTTCCTCGTCGAGCGTCAGGGGCGCTTGAAGAAATGCGGTGCCGGCAAATGCCACAAGCCCCAGTCGGTCGTTCCTGGCCTGCGTCATTAAATCCATTGCCGCGAGTTTGGCGCGGGCCAGACGGTTTGGAGCGACGTCCTGCGCGAGCATGCTACGCGAAGCGTCGATGGCGATAATGATGTCCAGCCCCTGCTGCCGGACTTCCTGCCACACGTAGCCCCATTGGGGGCGCGTCAAGGCAAGAAGCGCGAACATGGTGGTGATCACCAACAGTACCATCCTGAGCTTCTGCCGGGACTGCGAGACGCCTACTGTCAAATTTGCAAGCAATCGGGATTGAACGAATTGGCCGATCAACCGCTGTTTAACACGCCAGGCCCAAACCAGAAAAAGCGTCAGCAGGATTGTAATGACCGGTATGAGCCAGAAAAACTGAGCGGCGGCAAATCTCATGGCAGTTTCCTCCAGACCGTCTGGCTGAGCCCCACTTCCAGCAGGAACACAAACAGCCCAGCAATGATAGCCCAGCCGAAGAGTTCATCGTAGTGCTGGTATTTTTTGACATCCGCCTCGTTTTTTTCCAGACGGTCGATTTCAGAATAGATCCGACGCAATGTTTCGGTGTTATCAGCCCTGAAGTATTTGCCGTGGGTTTGGTCGGCGATTTTGGTCAGGGTTTCCTCATCGATATCCACTTCGATCGGACGATATATCTTTTCGCCAGAAAACGGATCGACGCCCACCGGGTAGGGCGCCTGTCCGCGAATTCCAACGCCGATGGCGTAAACCTTGACTCCTACAGTCTGCGCCACTTCCGCCGCCGTCAACGGCTGGATTTTTCCGGCGTTGCTCTGGCCGTCGGTCATTAGAATGACAACTCGGCTCTTGGATTTGAGGTCGCGCAGGCGGTTGACTGCCGTAATCAGGGCGTCGCCAATGGCCGTTGAGTCTTCGATCAGTCCGATGCGCAGGCGGGCGAGATTCTGCTGGAGATAATCGTGGTCCAGTGTCAGTGGCGAGGCAATGTAAGCGCGTTTGGCAAATGCCACCAACCCGATGCGGTCGTCGGCGCGGTGGTCAATAAAGTCGGTGAGCACCTTCTTGGCGATGTCGATCCGGTTGATGCGATGATTGTCCAAGACAAAGTCCTCGGAGAGCATGCTCGATGAGAGGTCAATGGCGGTGACGATATCAATGCCGCTGGCCTTGATGCGCGATTCGCCCTTGATATGGCGCGGTTGGGCCAGGGCGACAATGAACAGCGCCAGCGCCAGCCAGCGCAGAGCGGCGAGAATCCGGCCCGCCCGCGAGCGGTTCAGACCAGCGACCGGTCGCACCAGGTCAACTGACGAGTAGAGGAATGCCACACCCTGACCGGCGCGGCCCTTCAGCCAAGCCAGCAGCGGCAGCAGGAGCAGCAGCAATAACCACAATGGGGATGCGAAAGTCATGGTTGGTGGGCGACAGTGGAGCCGATTTCGGCCGCAATCGGCGAGGGTTCTGTTTCGTTGACCAATTGCACGGCGCTACTGTGCAGCGCGCGCAGTTCAATCTCGGTTGGCTCGTATTTGGCGAATTTGACCAGGTCGCATGCCGAAAGGAACTCGGCCAGACGCTCCTTCTGGTCTGGAGCCAGTAAATTGGTGTTTTGCAGCTCGTAAAGGAACTCCTCGGTCGTGCGCTCAGGCGCGCGAAAATCGAATCGCTCTTCCAGATACTGGCGAAGGGCGTCCGAAACGCGGATCGAAAACGGCTTCGGCTCGGAAATGAATGCCAGCGCATCCTCCAATTGCCGACGAGCTCTCACATGAGGCGGAATGACCGGAATCGGCGGTTTGACGGCATTCTTCTTGCGCCAGCGCCGCCAAAGGAAAAAGGCCGTTGCCAAGACCAGTAGAATAATAACGACCCAGAACCAAAACCAGGGATTGGCGATGGTCAGCGGGGGCTTGGGGGCTTCGCGAAAAGCCAATTCCGCCGTGTTGGTGGCGGTCTGCTGGGCGGGAACAATAAGCGCGGAGTTCGTCATGAATTATCCGTGGCGGCGGCGTTTTTCGCGGGTTTCAAAAAACTTGCCCAACGCGGCTGCATAAGGCACATCCGTGCGCACCGGAATGGCATCGATGTTGGCAGATCGGAAAATGCGCGCGGTCTCGGCCTGCGCCTTTGCTTGACGCTGGGCGAACGCTTGCCGTTTGCGGGTATCGTTTGTGTTGATCTCGATGACTTCGCCAGTCTCGGCGTCCTTCAAAATCAGCCGACCCAACGCAGGCAAATCCAATTCGTAACGGTCAATAATCTGGATCGCAACGACGTCGTGGCGTCGGTTGGCCTGGCGCAAGGCGACATGCGAGTTCTGAACCAGAGACTCGCTCAGCAGGCGCGGCGCGCGGGGGCCTTCCGTGGTGGTGTTGGGCGACAGAAAATCTGACAAAATGACGGCGATGGCGCGGTGAGTGGTAACACGGCTTAGAAACTGAAGCGCCTCGTTCAGCCGAGTGCCGCGCATACGCGGTTCGTAACAGAGGATTTCGCGAATGACGCGCAAAACGTGTCGGCGGCCTTTCCGAGGCGGCACGTATTTTTCGACTTCTTCTGTAAAGAGGATCAGGCCAACCTTGTCATTATTGCGGATGGCTGAAAAGGCCAATACCGAGGCAATCTCAGCCGCCAGTTCGCGCTTGGATTGCTCGCCCGATCCGAACAAACCCGACCCACTGAGATCGACCACCAGCATAAGCGTGAGTTCGCGTTCTTCGACAAACTTCTTCACGAACGGATGATTCATGCGCGCCGTGACATTCCAGTCAATGGCGCGAACGTCGTCGCCGGGCTGATACTCGCGTACCTCCTCAAAGTTCATGCCCTGTCCCTTGAACACACTATGATACTGTCCACCCAAAGTCTCCGTCACAAGCCGGTTGGTGCGCAGCTCGATCTGGCGAATTTTCTTGAGGATTTCGCGGGGAATCATGGTTGATGAGCGGAGTAGAGATTGGACGCTGGATGCTCAATGCTCAAAGCTCGATGCCTGTTTGTCCTGACTAGGAGGCTGCACCCCAAAGGTGTGCCAGAAAGGCTTGCAAGCATTTTCAGATAATGACACCAAAACGACACTTGCCGCAGCCTGCCGACGCGGTAAACTGACATCATGAGCGCAGCAGAAATTTTGGAACAGATTCGACGCCTGCCGGAAGAGGAGCAGCGAAAAGTAGTCGAAAGTATTGAAGACGAGTATGCGTATTTGGGCGATTCGCTTTTACCAGAGGACGCGGTCGAACTGAATCGGCGCGCCGAAGACGCATTGAAACACCCAGGTAGAGGCAAACCAGTCGAGCAAGTCTTTGTGGAAATCCGTGACCGCTTCAAAAGATGACGTTCACTGTTAACACCATTCATCGCGAAGTTAAGGTGGTCGCCATTTGGCATGGAAGTCGAAATCCTTCCCACCTTCGTCGCCGACTGCCGTAGTGTCCCAACTCGGCAAAAAGATATCATGAGCGCAGCAGAAATTTTAGAGCAGATTCGACGCCTGCCGGAAGACGAGCAGCGAAAAGTGGTCGAAAGCATTGAAGATGAGTATGCGTATTTGGGCGATTCGCTTTCTTCCGGAGAGGCGGAAGAGATTGACCGACGTCTTCGAGACCACTTGGAAAATCCAACTGACGTGGTTTCGTGGGAAGAGGCAAAAGCACGATTGGATACAAAGTCAGAGGCGAAGTTCGCCGGGCCGTTATTCGACTGTTCCCTTTTGTAATTCACTTTTTTATCGAAGGCGATTCTGTCATTGTGCTGGCCATCTATCACACCAGTCGAAATCCAGTGGACTTACGGCGTCGGTAGTAGAGACGGGCCAACAATTTGTCACGGCACCGGCAGTTCGCTAAAAATCTTGTTGATGACATCCTCGCTGGTCTTTTCCTCAGCCTCGGCTTCGTAGGTGACTGAGACGCGGTGTCGAAGGACATCCATGCCGATGCTCTTGACATCTTGAGGAGTCACATAACCGCGTCCTTTAAGAAATGCGTAAGCCTTTGCTCCAAGGGTCAGGGCGATGGTCGCGCGAGGTGATGCTCCCAACTGGATCATTCCCGCGAGACCGGTGATCTTGTAAACATCCGGATCACGCGTGGCGCAAACCACGTCCACGATGTAATCCTTAACCTTGTCGTCCATATAAACGTCGTTGATGACTTGGCGCGCGGTCAGGATTTCCTTGGGGGTGACTACGGGGCATGTAACGGGCGGCGGGCTGGTGCGGGCCATCAAGTCCAGTATCTGCCGCTCTTCGCCGCGCGATGGATAGGCAATTTTGAGCTTTAACATGAACCGGTCGATCTGGGCTTCTGGCAGAGGATAGGTGCCTTCCTGTTCAATCGGGTTTTGCGTCGCGAGTACCAGGAATGGTTCTTCAAGCTTGTAGGTCTGCTCGCCGATGGTGACCTGTTTTTCCTGCATCGCTTCCAGCAGGGCGCTCTGGACCTTGGCCGGGGCGCGGTTGATTTCGTCGGCCAGCACCACATTGGCAAAAAGCGGTCCACGGCGCGTGGTGAAAGCGCCGGTTTGCGGGTTGTAAATCTGAGTGCCGATCAAGTCCGCGGGCAGCAGATCTGGGGTGAATTGCAGACGCGAGAATTTGACGCTCAGGCAATTGGCCAGCGATTTTACGGCCAGGGTCTTTGCCAAACCGGGGACGCCTTCCAGCAGCACATGGCCGTTGGCCAGCAAGCCGATGATCAGACGCTCGACCAGGTAACTCTGGCCTACGACCACTTTGCTCATCTCGCCCATGAGCGGACGAACAAAGGCGCTAACCCGTTGAACCTCATCGTTTATCGCACTGATTCCTGTATTCATGAATTCAATTATGTCTGAGCAGATGGACAGGCCAAACAAAAAAACGTTCAAAACAACGCTCTTGCGGCGGTGATATCGAAACGGATCTGCTCCTTTAATGCATCAATTGAAGCGAATTTTCGCTCGTCGCGCAGTTTTTCGACAAACGTCAATTCCATGGTGCGCCCGTAAATGTTGGCGTCAAAATCGAGCAGGTGTGCTTCGACTTGGAATCGCGGATCGGGCGATTGCAGGGTGGGGCGCATGCCCAAGTTTACCACGGCGCGATGTGTGGACGCCCCGATCGTCGCGTGGGCGGCATAGACACCCGTCGGCGGCATTACCAAGTGGGATACATCAAGATTGGCGGTGGGAAAACCGAACGTCCGGCCCACTCGGTCGCCTTCGATCACCCATCCACAGAGCGAGTAGGGGCGTCCCAACATCTGGCCCGCCAGATAAAACTGGCCTGTTCGAATCGCCTCGCGAATCCGCGTGCTGCTGGCAGGTTGGTCATTGAGCGAGAGACTTGCCACGCCGTGAACCACGAATTTGAGACTGTTTCCAAGAGTCTTTAGCACTGCAAGATTGCCCGAGCGGCGGTGGCCGAAGCAAAAATCGCGCCCGACGCAAACACTTTGAATCTGTTTGAAATCGGTTGCCAGGCTTCGGACGAACTGTTCGCCTGGAATCTCGCTGAACGCTTTGTCGAAATGGATCAGGCAGGTGGTGTCCACCCCCAAAGAGGCTATGACCTCGATCCGTTTTTCGAGCGGGTAGATCAACGAAGGGGCGTGCGCTGGCGCAACGACGGCGCTCGGATGTCGGTCGAACGTGATGACCACCGCCATGCCGTCGTGTTGAAGCGCGTCGGAAATGGTTTGCCGGATCACCTGCTGATGTCCCAAGTGGATGCCATCAAAGACCCCGATGGCCACGCAGACTTTGCGCGGACCGGGTTCTAATTCGGCGGTCGAGTGAATTACATTCATGCAACTTCGATTAGGGTGATGCCGGAGTTGCCGCTCCACCCGCATACCGCAAAGCCTGCCATAGGAGCTTCGGGGCTTAAACAGCTTTTTTGCCTGATGGAACGGATGAGAATGATGGGAATGCTCCAGTGATTTAACTGGTTCGCTTATCCAGCGTTCCCTTGGCCAGATGTTTGCGGATGAAAGGTAATGCGCTTTGAGCAAAGTAGAGGCCACCAAAGACCGTTTGTTGGATTCCGGGCCAAGAAAGAGGGCGGGTGATTGTTGAAATAAAGCGCAGAAGTCGAGTTCGACTCCAAAAACGCAGACGGCAGTGGCGGCAGTGGCAAACGCGATTCAATAGGAGCCGGTCAATCCTGCCTCTGATTCCGCCACCCAAGTCGAATAAACGGTAGTTTTTGTAATCGTTTTCGCCGCCACAATGCGGACATTGGACAACCAAGCGATCAGGCTCCATGAGTTTCGGCGTAGCGCAAGGCGGGTAGTGCAGGGTGTGCAATGCCGCGCGGGTTGTCAGTAGAAAGAATTGCAGGTCGGACATGCTGGTCATGTTGATTCGATCCGACAGATGGTTTTCCAGGAAATCAATCCGGTCTTTGATGATCCCTTTTTGGACACAGTACTGGTAGAGTTCGCTGTTTGGATAGGGGTGAATAAACCCGATGAAAATGCCAGCGTGCGCGTATTCGCGCCAGAAACGAAGGGTTTCGCCGGCTGTTTCGAGGGTTTCAGCTTTGTCGCCAAAGATGAAATTAGCCTGCAGGCTCATCTTTTGCGCGAAGGTCATATCCACAGCCCTGCGAATTTGATCGGGCCGAATACGCTTTTTCATGCTTTCGAGAACGACAGGCGAGTAGCTCTCAAAACCGTAACTGACAAGATAGCAACCAGAGTCTTTAAGTGTCGCCAAAAGTTCATCGGTCAAGCGGTCCACCCGCAGCTGACAGCTCCAACGGACTTCCCATGGGATGGTTGCCAAAAGGGCTTTCAGCCGCTGGCAGAATTCACGGACGCGGTCAAACTGAGCGGCGAAAAGTTCATCGACAACCCCGATGAGGTTGATTTTGTACTTCGGAATGACGATGGCCAGCTCTGCAATGATGTTATCCACAGATCGCTGACGATATTTCTTACCCAAGGGATGGTAGCAGAAAGAGCAATTGTATGGACAGGAGCGCGATCCCACCAATGGGTAAGTCCGGGGAAAATCAAAAAGGTCCAAGCCGTAACTATCGGATGGCTTTTCGTGTTCGGCAATCGTGACAAAGCTCAAGGCGTCCAAGTCCGGAGTGGGCAGCGAGTCCAGACTCTGGATGGCTTTGCGGGATTCGGTCATTACAAAGGCGCCGTCTCGGAAATAGCCGATACCCGCAATCTTTGAAATATCTGCTCCCGCTTCAAGGGCTGCGACAAGCTCGACGGCTCCATCCTCACCCTCTCCGAGCACGCAGTAGGTGGGTTGTAGCGCCGTGGCGATGAGCTGGGGTTCGGAGGTTACAATGCCCCCGCCCAGAATGGATGGAACTCCAGATGCGCGCACCTTTGATAAAATATCTCGGAGATCAGCGTAGTGACAGGCCAAACCGCCGGTGGCCACCAAATCATATTGCCCTTGGGCGATACTCCATTCGGAAGTGAGGGCGAGATTGATCGCATCCACTTGGTGTCCGGCCCGTTTCCAGACAGCAATGATGTATGCAATCCCGATTGGAAACACCGTGCTTTTGGGCGCAACGACGAGGATTCTCATAGGCTTTCTATGTGTTGGCATGAAGTTGGGCGTAATGGTTTGCGTTCACGTCCTTACCCTGAGCCAACAGAGAAAGCGTGGAGTGCTCCTGCCAAGGCGTCAAGGCGAAATCGAAGCAATTCAACACACTACCCCAGCAGTTCTCATTATGGCAGGCAAGCAAGAATACCCAATCAATGGAAGATTTCCGCCTTCCGGGCCTGTGCATGACTGGGATTGAATAACCAATATCGAACAAGGAATTTCCAATGATGAAGTAGGCAGTCCGCTTTTCTCACTATCCGAAGTCTTTTGCCCTGCAATTCGCATTTTGGCAGGGGGCTGTTGGGTTGAATCTCAAATTTGAAATT
>CAIUEN010000067.1 GCA_903898185.1 uncultured Verrucomicrobiales bacterium | reverse complement strand
GGCAGATGAGCTTGTGCTTTGGGCTTTTGTAGGGTTTGGTGTTCATTTGGTTTCTTGAGTTCAGATTGTAAGATAAAACCCATGGAATTCAAGGAACTCTTGATGCATGAACTCTTTCTCCTCAATTCAACACCCTAGGGTAGGCCTCTGGCCTGCCAGCACCTCGTTATCGAGGTGTAGTGATTATTGTGCTGACTGTTGCGGTGCCTCTGGCTCCGCTGGGAGTCGAAAACTCCGTACGTGGGCAGTTCAGCGTTTTTCCACTTCCTTGCTCATAATGAGAATTGCTGGCCCGGCCGAGATCACCGGCCGGACCTTTTGCTTTTCACCAGTTCAAGCGCGCCGTGAAATCAGGTTGGAACCGTGATTCCATGAAGGCCAGAGAGTGCGGAGTGTTACGCCTCTACTTCTTCAGGTGTCCTGAGACCAATTTGGTCATCTCAAACATGCTGACCTGCTTCTTGCCGTTGAAGACGGCCAGAAGGTTTTCATCAGCGTTGATGAGGGTCTTTTGTTTCTTATCCTGCAAGCCAGCCTTGCGGATATAAACCCAAAGCTTCTTGGTCAACTCGGTCCTGGGTAGCGGTTTATCACCGACCACTTTGGCCAACACGTCATCCGGTTGCACCGGTTTCATGAAAGCTGCGCTCGGTTTCCGTTTGGTTTCAATTTCTTTAGCCATGCCTTCTTCTGAACCTACAGTGACAATATTGCAACAATAAAAAATGTCGTTTACCGGCGGTTTGTCCTTGCATTGTTGAACCGATCCCTCCCACCAAGAAGGTGTGGCCACCTTAAATATACAACGCGGACTCCAAATCGCGAACAAGAATACTCATGTTGGGATAGCGTTTGTCGGGGTCGCGCCGGATGTATTTGAGGATGATTTTCTCCAGCGCCTTAGGGATATTGCCGTTCAATTGCCTGGGGGGAACCGGGTGCTCGTCCAGTTGCTGATTGAGAATACTTTGCGGCGTGTCACCTGCAAACGGCTTTTGGCTGGTGAGCACTTCATAGGCAGCCACGCCAAACGCGAAAATATCAACCCGGTGGTCGAATTCCTCGCGCCGCAATTGCTCAGGCGACATGTAGGCCGGCGTGCCGGGATTGCGCGACATTTTCTTTGGGCGATCCGGCTTCTTCTGGGCCAGGTCAAAATCGATCAAACGCAACCCGGCGTTCCGGGTGATGAGAATGTTCTCAGGCTTGAAATCCAGATGCATGAACCCACTGTCATGCACATGTTCAAGCGCCAAGGCCATGTCAATCAAAATTTGCGCGACATTTTCCGCCAGGACGGAGTCGTTGCGGGCCATCAGCAGCTTGAGGTTGGAACTTTCGACATAATCCATTACCAAGTAAGGGATCATATCGATCTTGCCGTGCTCAATGTAGCCGATGACGCGCTCGTGATTGTGGATTTGAGAAAGAATCTTGCATCCAGACAAGAATCGCCGCCGGGCCAGCAAGTTGAAGCGCAATGCCCGATGAAGCCGCCGCACCGCGACCGTTTGTTTTTCAGTGTCAGTGGCGACCCAGATTTCTGCCATGCCGCCACTATTGACCAACTCCTGTAAGTAAAACCGTCCGAATCCCCCCGGTTTCCCGGTTGGCCTGAGATCATCCTGCGGCTCTTCAGAATCCATAATTGAACTCAGATCCATGGCAAATCATAACTTGGTGTTTTATTGAATTTTTGCAACAACATTCACAGCATTGTAGCGCGTGCGCCTGGGCAGCTTAAATTCGTCGCAAACCTCCCGCGAAGGCTTGAGCGAAATTCAGTTGCTTTTACGGACGGTCGGCACAAAAATCCAAACATCAAAGGCAATGCTGATGTCTGAGGGCACATCAGCAAAAGCCCTTCGTGGACGCGACTTAATGCTGGTGGAATTCTGCAAAAACCAGGGATATTGCTATTGCAGCAAGCCGCAAGTTCGTGAGCAATGAATTGGTCGATTTTACTGGGTAAAATGAGCGTCAATCCGACTCACGAACTTACGAATTACGGTACTAGCCGTCTTCATGTTGAAATTCTTGGACACACGCAAGGAACATAGGAAAAAATGCCATATCGCATCTGCAAGTCATTTGAAGTTGAAAACGGTCACATGCTTTCCAAGCACCCGGACCTTTGCAAGTTTCCCCACGGGCATTCCCGCAAGATTGAATTCGTTCTGGAAGCCGACGAACTCAATGAGCATGAAATGGTCTGCGACTTCAAGGTGCTCAAAGAGGCCATGTGTGAATATCTCAAGAGCTACGACCATGCCCTTTTCGTCAACACCAACGACCCCAATTTCGAGCAACTGAAAGCCGCCTTCGGGGAGCGGGTAGTCTCCTTTGAAGACAAAGACCCGACGACCGAAGTTTTTGCCAAGACCATCTACGACGAGGTCAAAAAACGGCTGGCAGCGTATGTTGCCAACCCTCACGCCAAGTATCCCATCGGCCACAGCGTCCGAATACGAAGCGTCCGGGTATGGGAAACCACCAGTTCGTGGGCGGAGTATTCGGAATTGTAACATCTCGCCTTGTCAACCTCGATATCAAAATTCAGAAAAGCCGCCGCCTGCCCCTCCAAAAACGTGCGCGTGTTCACCAACGTCTTGCCTGCCTCCAGGACAATGCCAGGGTGTTGAATTGAGGAAAAATAGTTCATGCTGATAATTGTCTTTTTCAGTAAAACCCGACTTGAGTCGAATGTTAACGCTTGGAATGTGAGTTTTGGTAAAACCTCAGATTTGAAATTTGAAATTTAAAATCC
>CAIUEN010000066.1 GCA_903898185.1 uncultured Verrucomicrobiales bacterium | reverse complement strand
TCCCCCGGCGTTTGGATGAGGCCCCTCGCTCACTCCATCGGCCACGACAATCAGCGCCCCCTCATCATTGAACTTTTCAGAGCGGATTCGATCCTCGTTCTTGCCTTCAAGCGGACTCCAAAATAGTTTAGGCACAAAAACAGCGGGAAAGGTTGCCACATGCGGCGGCAGCGAGATTTCACCGGATTGGTTTGGGTCAATATTGGAGTTCATTATTATGCGCCGGGTTAATTGTACACTCAGCCAAGGACTACACCCATGTGATAAAGATAACCTGACTTGTTGCGCGTTGCGTGGCTGCATTTCCGAAAGTTGCCAGCCACGCAACACTCCCGTATGGCATCAAACTGGAATAGAAATTGTAATAATTACATATTGGGCGATGTCCTTCGCATTTTTGGTCTCCTTATAGGCGGCTGGATTGAGCGGCAGTTCTCTGAGCACTTTGCGTGCGGCGTCCTCCTGCGTGTCTGCTCCTTCTGGTTTTTGAAAATAACCAACCGTGAGTAGCCTGACGACCCCCTTGGCTATATTGTCCTCATTGAACTTGGTGATCAGAGCCTTCTGATCCAATCCGTTTGACTCATGTTCTGGGTATGTTTGCCCATCGGTGAGAAGGTAGATCACAGCACGACGGGAAACCGTTCCTTGCGCATTCTTCACCCAATCTTCAGCCATCTTTCGGGCAAAATTGAGTGCCCGACCGGTTGGAGTCCCGCCCCCATGCTGATTCTTTTCCAGAGGATCCCAAAGTTTCAATCTTTCGTCATCCGATTTCACGGAAGTTGGATTGAAGTTTTCATAATAATGATTCTTCTGTTTGACATCATATTCCAACAAGCGCACGTCGTCGATCTTGTTTGAATCCCAACAAATGATCGTCAGCAAGGTGTTCTCAATCGCGGCATCATCGTGAAACTCATTAATCAGCCCTTGTACCATTTTGGCCACTGCAATATTCTTTGGATCACCAGACGACTCTGGATTCTTCATGCTTGCTGAGCCGTCCAAGAGGAGATATGCATGACACTCCTCCATGGGGGGTTCTTCTAGGTTATCTATGTTTCGTGGTGGCATTTTATGTTCCTTCTTTTTCTGTGTTTATTTATCAGTTTGTTTGTTTATCCAATCTAGGGACGCTTGGACAAAAATTAGTCTTTTGACCTTGTGCCGACTCCCGCCATCCTTGTTATCGCATTCCCGCCACTTTTCGTTACAGCAATTGGCATTTCTTTCGAGATGTCGGGGAGATATTGTTCAGGGCAGTTCATTCAGTTTAAGCAAAGTGGATTTCAAGGTTGTATTCCGAGCGCGTGGAGATCAACATTCCACCATCGTTTTTGAATGTCACGCTGTGTTCCGTGCGGGTTAATTTACTCGTTTTGCCATCAAATAAGAGGTCGGTGACATCCGTTTTGCCATCGCTGGTTCGGGTCATCGAAAAACCATTTTGTTCAAAACTGGTGGATTGGACCGTGCCGGATTGTGATTCTAACGCCGATTTGAACTGTGTGACTCCTATCTCAGAACCGGAATTGTCAGCGTATTTGACTTGAGTTATTGCTTCTTTGGAATCTGAGAATCCGGTAAGGCGGTTATGCCCATCAAATACACGCTTACAGACTTCCCCACTTTGAGATTGTAGCTCAAGGAGCATTCCATCCACTGACCTCTTGCAGGACATCTTGCGGAGGTCCGGTAGCGTTACCTGAGTGATGCGCTCGTTAAAGTCAGCAACGGTTTCTGTGGAGCGTCTGAACGGGTCTGCGAATCGGTGAAGCCCACCGTTCGGCGAATATTGAAGCTTCCATGTGAGCCCAGCGCGGTCTTTGACGATGACCTCGCTCAATTGCCCCTTTGGGTTGTAGGTTAAATCCACACGGCAACCCTGTGCATCGGTTGCAGTGGCCAAGCGTCCACTGGAAAACGTCCGATCCACGACGACGCCGAACGGAAACGAGACTTTGTCTGAACTCGCCGATGATGAATTGTCCACTTCGTCATAGCACTGGTGGGCCAACACGGTATTCGAAGCATCCCTAACTTGTGCCAGCAGACCACGGGTGTTGTACCGATAGGATTCCTTGATGGCTTGGCCCTGTTTGGCTTCGCGCAGGCCACCGGTTGTGTTGTAGTGATATGTCAGGTCGGTTACGCCGCTGGGGCTTACTTTGGCGACTCGGTTGGCGAAATCGTATTCAAAGGTGAATCTTTGTTCCGCCGCGTTTTCGAGACGCGTCAGACGATCGTTATCGCGGATGAATCGGGCGATGCACGTCGCGCCCGAGCGGACTTCCAACAATGTCCCGGTTTCATCAAAAATGTAAACGAATCCATTCCGTTGCAGGTGGAATTGGCCGTTTTGGTTCACAATGGCGTCCGATGGATCGCACTGGAACGAAACGGTCTTGTTCTGAGTGGTCTGGGTGATGACGCGGCAGAATTGAATTGGCCCAGAGGCTTTGCCGACGCTTGTGGGGCGGTAGAAGTGGGCGGTCCCGGTGTGTGTATCGGTTAAAAGAAGCTGGCAGATTTCATCCTTTTGGGTGGCCAATTCCTCCGGACTGAGGACTTCCTGGCGTTTCCCTGAATGACACAGAACGGTCAGGCTGAAGGGAAGGTAAACCGACCAGCCTGGCCCGAATTCGCCTGAGTGCATCTGGCTGGAATCGTAAGAGCGGCGGAGTGCCAGCGGCGGGAGGCCGTTTACGGGAGGAAACTGGTGATCCACAACCACGCGGCGGAATGGTTTGAACCCGGCGAGCGGGAGAGCTTTGGCGAGTAGAGGAACGGCGGCAGATGGCATTTGCCATTCGGAGACGGAATCCCCGCGGGCGGCACTTACTGATTTTTCCAAATTGTCCGCCGCGCCCATGGTGTCGGCGACGATGATCGGGTCTTTGTCCATGTCCACGCCGCCGGAAAGTTGGCGATAGTGCGTGACGTTGCCTTCATCCTTGGATTCTGAGCGAAGAATGGACGGAGTGGTTTCGGGGGTTGCAACGTGGACGGGCGGGTTCTTGAACAGCGATGCGAGATCGAGAGGGATTTTCTGGCTCACCAAATACTTGGCGATGGAGGTGATCTTCGCCAGTTCCTTGAGACGGCTCAGTATTGGAAACTCAACGGCGTAGGCATCGTAGTTATCTGTCAAGTGATGAGCGAAGGCGAGGTCGTTCGGGTCAATCACAGCACCCTTGGGGGCGTTGGGCAGTTCCAGTTCGGTCATGACCTTGATGCAAACCTTGCCGAAAACGAATGCGCTGGACGTCGGAGATTTTCTGAGTTCCACACCTTCGATGACAAACCAAAATCGATGCCAGGACTGGTTTTCACCCGCCGAGTTGCCCCAGCCCATTTGGAACATGTCTTTGTAGCCTGGCACCTTGGAGCTTAAAGGTTTTCCAGTCTTATTATCCCGCCCGATACTGAGGCATTTCATGATGCGATCTGCCTCGAACATGATGGCCCCGGAAAGCGTGAATGCCGTTTGCCCGAGGTAACTAACGACCAAAGGCGAGCCGTTTGGCATCATCTGGTCGCTTTGTTTGCCATAGCGAAAATCAGCCGGAGCATCTATGCTTACGCCCAGAGGTAGCCCTGCCAGTGCGGCCCTCAGTGCGACTTTCAGATTATCTGCATCCATGCGCGGAAGGAAAAGCTCCTGAGCCTTGCCACCGGATTCGGTCTTGCCAACCAACACCAAGGACTGCGTTTTGGCATCCCAATACCCACCAGTGATTTCAGCAACCCCGGTGAGGACGGCATTGCAGTTGTCGAAGAGGACTCCGCCAACTTGGGGATTGCCGTAGTTCAGTGCGGAGTTTGCCTTGTCTGCAAATCTGAGGGAAGAGGTGGCGTAGCTAACACGAGCCCAATTTGTAGCGGCAAGCGGTCGGGCTGCATTGAAAAACAAATTAAATTGATTGGAAGCGCCTAAAAAGATGTTCTGAGCAACTGGCTGTGACGAGCTAGCGACATTACCAGCCCAGCCCAACCCTTTTGCATAATACCCCGCAGCATTGCCTGCCAACCCCAGCAACTGCATTGGGGCGTTTTGGACTGCCGTCTGCGAAATAATGGAGTTAATCGAAGTATGGATTACTGAGAAAGCGCTACTCAAATGCTGAGTAGTGCTCCACGCGGATCCGACGGCTCCGCCAACTCCAAACATGGGAGCACTAAATGCTGCTGCCGCCAACGCTTGATGTTGCGAAGCAGGAGACCCCGTCCACATTGCCACATACCCACCAGTTATATCCGCACAGGTAGCAAAAAAAGAATTAGCATACAAATTACCCTGTCCCGAGCTAACCAAATTCTGGCTTTGTTGCGCATACCACTGCTTTGCAGTAGTTGGATTCATAACCTGGCCCACGCTTCCTATCGCGTTGCCAAAGACCGAAGATGCCTGTTGTCCCAATTTACCCAAGAAGCTGGTAAAGCTCATATAGATCCTCCTTTTCCCGCAGAGAGAGCTTCAAGTCGCAAAGTTGGGTGCAATGCCATCCACTGCCAAAGAAACACAAGCAGTCCTTGAATTTTTCCCAAAGCATTAGTACCCAAGCCATCAACGGTGAGCCCTCTGATTGTTCCATCTGGGGCGCGAACGAATTTACAGACGCTGCCATTGGCAAACTTCACGGAAGCCAAGCGATTGGCCTTGTCGTGGACGAGTTTCAATGTGTCGAAAAGGGTTTCAATTCCCTTGGGTGAACCGCTCCGGGAATACTCATAGAGGCAATAGCCGCCATCACCATCGCGACTTTTTTGCAGTCGTCCGTCATCGTCATATTCCAAAAGGGTCACCCCGTTTGGACTGACCATGATGGCTTTTGGCTGATCCTTAAGTGGATGGATCATGGAGCGTGAGCCATCCGGATGCGTTATTGCTGAAAGAGCGCCTGCCGGGTTGTAGTCGAAAGCATGCCTACCACGCGGACTCCATGCGATGGCCGGTCGGCCTTGGTTGTAGGCTTGAATACTGAATCGGTCGCCCCACGGTGTCACCATTTCCTCCAGACTGCCACCCTGAGTTATTCGCCAAACGCCCAACGGATGGCTGACAGTGACCGGACTGCTTTGAGATGAAATAGTCGATTTCGTGGAAGCGGAGAAATCGCATTCCAGCTTTCTGTCTTTTCCTCTAACATCATGGCTAACGCTTCCAAACTTAATCGCGCAACCCTCAAAGTTGCCATCGGTCGTCCAGCGAAATGTTGAGCTAACGCCACCCACCGACGCTGACACCAACTCGTCCTTTTGGCCAAAGAGGCGTTGTGAGCAGACGCCGTCTGGATAATTTAACCTGCAGGGTCGGTCGCTCAGATCAAATTCGTATTGGAACCGCTGATTACCCTCGTAGATCACCGACTCAACTAAGTCGTCAGCGCGGAGTTTCACCAGCGTATCACGGCCTGACTTGCTTCGTGCGCGAACGTTGTGGTTGAGGTCGTCCCATTCATAGCTGACCATCTCGCCATCCAAGTATTTCGTAGAACCGAGCCGTCCGTCCGGTCGATAACCGTGCTCCAATAGAATTTCGTTTCCCAGTTTGATGGCTTTGAGCCGATGATGCTTTTGCTGAGGCAAACCGATGTCCAAGGAGGAATTGGGCAGTAGTACTTTGCCAGAAAACCAATCGCCAGCCTTTGCCGCGTCGAAAAAAGCGTACTCTGAAACTGCAAGTGGATTTTGTTTCACCAGAGCCATCGCGGCTTTGGCCATAGTCTCGATCACACTAGGCGAATATGGAACTCCCTCTTCAAACTGAAAAGAGACCTTTACCGCGCTGGCGTTGTTCTCGCTCACAAGATAAATCACATTAGGCAGCTTGTTCATGTATTTCCAGCTTTTTTTTTCGTTATTCTGAATGCGTATATCGCCGAACAAAAAAACAATCGTTTTCTGTCAGCAGCACGTTACAAAAGATTTTGCAATATGATATTTTTCTTCAATTCTGCAAAAAATTCAAAAGTGAATAAAACCCCCTATTTACCCATCTTGATCGACGGATTGCTCCATCTTTTCACTCGTTACTGAAAGTTCTGGGTAATGTTATGATCCAGTTTGCGATATTAATATGCGCGTCGTATCCACATTGCTCAAAGATCATCAAATCGCGGGTTCAAGCTCCAAGGCTACATTGAGGAGATGAAATGAGCGTTGATCTTTAGCTATATAGTGTCTGGCAGGAAACTCGTAACGCATTTATAATAAGCACGTTGTGAATAGAATGGAGCGCGAATGATTCGGGTGGAATTTCGCAAATAATCGCGAAATGGCCAAGAATGCTATTTCATTGAACTTTTGTCAGAAACATTCGAAGCCTAAATT
>CAIUEN010000065.1 GCA_903898185.1 uncultured Verrucomicrobiales bacterium | reverse complement strand
CGGCGTACCGAATGATCATCATCGACAAGTAGAATCTTGGAAATTTGTTTCTTTGCGCTCATTACATTGGAGAATCATTTTGAGGTTGAAGAAGAGCCGGTGGAACCGGCTCTGGGGAAGTGGGCTTGCGCGTAGATGCGCAAGCCCAAGAGGATTACGCGGTCGCCAGCTTGCGACCTTGTGCCTGTGGTTCTGGTTTGGTTGCCAAACGTGCGCGTCCTCGTGCCCATGCGCGAAGTGCCTTGATTGACTCTGCCATTGTTTCAGCCAATGACGTGAATTCGTTCATAATGCCAGCAATGTCGAGATCGCTCGGCTCACGGTTGCTGGCAAAGGCGGTATAGAGGGCCTCTGTGAAGACAGCCTCAATTTCGGAACCAGTGAGACCGTCAGTGATGCGGGAGAGTTGTACAATATCGAAGTCCTCCGGTTTGCGCCCATATTTGGCGATTTGAATCTGCCAGATTTGTTCACGTTCCTTCGCGCTGGGCAAATCCACGAAGAAAATTTCATCGAAACGACCTTTGCGGAGTAGTTCCGGTGGAAGCTGGGAAATATCGTTGGCGGTTGCAACGACGAAGACCATGCTCGTCTTTTCCTGCATCCAGTTTAAAAACGAACCAAACACCCTAGCCGATGTTCCTCCATCGCTGGAACCAGAGCTCTTGCTTCCTGCAAATCCCTTCTCCAATTCGTCGATCCACAAGACGCATGGGGAGATTGCCTCTGCTGTGGCAATCGCGGATCTCAGATTGGACTCTGATTGACCAACCAAAGAACCAAACAGTTTTCCAGCGTCGAGCCTCAAAAGCGGTACACCAAAGACGCTGGCTGTGGCCTTTGCCGTGAGGCTCTTTCCGGTGCCTGGGATTCCAAGGATCAGCAACCCCTTTGGGCACGGAAGACCATAGGAGGTGGCTCGCTCGGTGAATGCCTGCTGACGATTGATCAGCCACGATTTGAGAACGTCCATGCCACCAACTGCGTCAAGATCCACACGAGATTCAACCACTTCCAAGATGCCATTCTTCTTCAAAACCTGCGCCTTCTCACGAGCAACGATCTGAGGTGTCACTGCCTTGGATTCCACTACTGATAGTGCCATCGCGTTTTCGGCTTCAATGGTGGTGAGGCCCTTGGCTGATTCCAGCACTTTGGCGCGGTGGTCGCTCTCCAATGCTGGCAACTGCGCCGACTCAATAATGCCGTCCAGCACAGTGCCCAACTGCTCCTTGCCTGGCAACGCGAAGTCCAGCACGGTGACTTCACGTTCCAATTCCGGTGGAAGAACGATGCGACAACCAAGGATAATGATCGTCTTGCTGGTCGCCTTCGCCACCACCAAGAGGTCTTTCATCTTCCTAACCAGTACTGGATTGGGATTATTTGAATCAAGATACAGGTGCAAATCTTTGAGCACGAAAATGCTTTTTTCTTGGGCCTCTGCAATGGCGTCCACTGCTTCCAGAGGATCACCTGCATTGGGGAGTTGGAAGATTGAAAAGTACCCGCATTTTGACCATTTTGCGCCGATTCGCTGGTACTTATTAAAGTTCCAACTCCCTTGGAACCTGTGCCGGTGGAGACGTTGACCAATCCGTTGACTGGCGTCCAGTACCAGAGGCTGTATTGAAGGGCATCGGCGACCGATTTAAGTTCGGATTCAACCCGCTGTTCCTCTGCTGAAACGATGTACAGGCATGGATAAGCGGCGCGAATGTAATTTGTGATTCTTGTTTTCATGGATTATTGAAGATTCTCCTGTTCCCAGCAAAGGCAGATTTCCCGTGAGGCATCCTGGAACAGGATGCCGTTGTTCTTGGCACTTCTGACTTCCCAGCATTGGTTTTTGTCGTTGAATTCGATGTTGGTGGCCCGCTTGATTTCCAAGGTGCCAATGTTTTTCAGATCGATCACCTCGGTGTAGAGGCAATGGCCGTTGCCGTCGGGGTTGAATGTGATGATGGAGCTCATTGTCCGAGTTTTTGTTGATTCTTGGTGGTTTCAGCCTGAAAGAATTCAGCGGTATGGCGACTATCCTGAATGTCGCCCAGCGATTCCTCGAAGGCTTTGGTCGCTTTGTGGCAGGATGTTCCACGAAAACCGTGGGCCTCAACGCTGAATCTGCCGTCTGG
Organism: uncultured Verrucomicrobiales bacterium; assembly: GCA_903898185.1. GTDB lineage: Bacteria > Verrucomicrobiota > Verrucomicrobiia > Limisphaerales > Palsa-1400 > CAIUEN01. Next base: position 292 of record CAIUEN010000065.1, on the reverse strand, counting down.
CCCAATAGTGACTTCAATGGTCTTTTTCATTGTTACACTCCAATTGTTAGTTTGATGCTGTCGCCAACCCTTTTGCGCTGAACGGTCCAGCCCTTTTTCCGTGCCTCAATGGTGGCCTTGTTGACGCCGTAGAGTTGAATCAACTTGCCATAATTGGCACCGACTTCGGCTTCAACATGATTGTTGTACCAGTCTGTCGTAAGACCGTAGGTTCCATCGGCTTGCCGGTTTACGGCAACGTCGTATGGGCCTTTGAGACGGATCACGTATTCGCCTTTAGTGGTCTGGGTGT
>CAIUEN010000064.1 GCA_903898185.1 uncultured Verrucomicrobiales bacterium | reverse complement strand
TGAACTATTGTTAGGGAAAGCATTTCCGCGTGGGAACGCCGGTCTGTGCATCGTAATTACCCCTCAAATTCAGGACGGTTATTGGTTCCAAAAAGTGGGCATTTCTTGAAGTGGAAAACTGGTCGTTTTTCTACGGCCTAGAGTGTTCTGCGAATCCACACATAGAAATAGTCGCTTAGGTTGCTATAGGACAAGGAGTCATAATAGGGCGGATCAGCCGCTATCAGATCGAATTTTCCTTCAAACCCTTGTGCAACATCCCCATTGAGACATTGGACACCAGCCTTGTTCTCTCTGACCGCGAAGCTTGCGCATAAGGCGCGCATTGCTTGAACCACTTTCCACAACTGGGTGCCATAGGATCCGCTACGGTCTCCCAAAATGTTGGCTTCCACAAAATCAGCGCAAAACGGCATCGCGTAGCGCACATAAACGCTGCTGACGCATGTCTTTTTGGGCTGCCATAGGCAAAGCTGGCTATTTCTTTCAACCAATCGGCCTACCACCATTGCTAGACTGACGCCGATGGCTTTGCGCCATTGCGGCGGATAACCGTGGGAATTGAGAAGATGCAGCGCACGCCGAGTTTGTTTAACAATAGTTCCGATGGCCAACATTTGACGCGGCAAGAAAAGCTGCGAATAGTCGGTAAAACCGTAAATCGGCACACGCATGGAGTCTGAATCCGACGTGATGGTTTCTTTGGGCAAGCCGAAGGGGATTTCTTGGAAACACGTTTGAATGGCTGAATTCAACTGTTCGGCTTGATGCTGTGCCTCGGTGTCTGGCGGTGACACTTGAAATCCAGATGCCCCACGCCAAATGATTCCCAACAATCGTCTCGTCAGTTCTTTGCGCCGACCAATACTCTGCACGGCCTCTCGCGACGTAATTGCTTTGCATCTGGGACAATGCGCTCCTTTCAGATCGAACGTTCCACAGTCCTTGAACTTCGGGTCGGCTTTTACGTATTTGACCGAGCAAGAATTGCCACGTTCTTCATGCATAAGCACAATAACCATTGCGCTTTTCGCACCTTTAAGCGCGGCTGTGGTCTTCAACAGCGGGAACCTCAGCCCACATTGAGGGCAATCCATTTGCCAAGACCACCAAAAATAGCTGGGTGAAAGCGCCCCTTTCATTGAATACAGGTTGGGCAGTTCCGTTTTGGCTTGCGCCAAAACCCAACGACCCCAAAAGTCAACATGCTCCCATAACTCGCCAGGTCTCATGGAGTTGGGCAACGATCTTGTCTCCCTCGCCAAGAGAGCAGGAAACTCAACGGTGGCACGCTGGATCAAATAGGCCACCGGATTAAGGTCGTTGGTCACAACGTCAAATCCCGCTCTGGCCGCCTCCAATGCGAAGGCTCCGCCACCGCCAAATGGATCCAGAAAGCGGCAAACATCAGTTCTTGGACTTAAGAGACCCATTTTTCCCAAGCACTGCGGGTGCGGTGCCGATCTGGAAATTGAATCAACCAATTCTTGGAGATGCACTGGGTCTCTTGGAGCGACTAAATGGGTTGATAAAATTCCTGCGCGGCAAGCGACCAACGGACGCCTTCCGGGCCAGAGATGAATTGCGGATGGGTGGTTGGCTTTTACTCGCTTTTCTTTTACCGAAGCAACAGAGATCTCGATCACTGGAAAATGGGCTTCAATTAGTCGTTGGGTTTCCATTTGCTTGTCGAGTGAGTTGTCCACCTTGTTGTTGCTATCCTCTTGGCCGAAAGATGATAACAGTTGAGAGTGGCAATGAAATCTGGTCTGCTCGGGCTGATGTGAAAAACTGCAAACAAAGCAGGATGCACCAAATCCAGAGTTTCAGAGGTCCGGCTTTCGCGCATTTACAGGTCTTTCCAAATCAGCTACAAGTCGTCTTCTTCAATCGCATTTGAGTTTGACCTCGTTACGACCGAGGTCAACAGGTTTTCCAAAACACTTCTTGCCAAAAGGCATTGGAAATCT
>CAIUEN010000063.1 GCA_903898185.1 uncultured Verrucomicrobiales bacterium | reverse complement strand
TCGAACGATTAAATATTTTCTTATTTAAGTGGCTCAGGCTGCACCGGGCCGCCTTATGGTCAGAGGTAGGAATCCCGTGCCGCCGACAAATGCTTAACTGAGAAAACAACTCACGCTTTGATTTCCAGCCTGCTTTCAACAATTCTCAGTTTGCCGTCCTGCACAGGGAGTTGCGGTGCCCCCCAGTTCGCACGGTTTTCCGTAGAAGCGGACAGGCTCTATTTATTTGCCTGTCTAAAAAAAACTGTGGGTGAAAATGGGTTCGGGTAATTTTCCAAGAGCGTGATAAAGAGCGACTTCGCGAGCGTTTTCGGTGCGGAAGCCATAACTGCGTTTCAGCGTCAGTTTCACCTTGGCGTTGAGACCCTCGACAACACCGCTGGAATACTGTTTGGCGGCCTCGAAATAGTTGAGCAAAAGGCGGCGGTGAGACTTGAGGGATCGGGCGACTTTCTTGAGCGGGGCAAGGCGGGATCGAGCGACTTTGGCGCACCAAGCATCCAGAAACTTTCCGGCCCAGGTCGGGGAAGCGTAGGTCCAGAAGTGCTGGAAAGCTTCCACGAGGAGGAAAGCGCGCAGGGTGCGAAGGGCGGAACCTTCCAGATCGCGCATGCGGCGGCGCTGGCCCTTGGTCCAGTTGCAGCGCTTTTTCAAGAATGCCCATCGCATCTTTTTGAGCAGGGGGTCCAGTCCGGCATCGGCGCGGGCGCGGCTTTCCTCGCGCCGGATTTCGTCGATGGCCTCGTTGAGTTTTTTGACGATATGAAAGCGGTCGAGAATCTGCAAAGCCTGGGGGAGATGCCGGGCCACGGCATTGAGGTAGGGCTTCCACATATCCGAACAGATGAAGCGGATGCCCGCGCAGAACTCGGTGCCGAAAACCTCGAAGAAGAGGTCGAAGGTTTCCTCGGTGCGGTCGTTGCCGATCCACAGAAGCCGCTTGCAGTGGTTGTCGATCTGATAGACCAGAGTCCAGAACTTGTCTTTCTTGCCCACATGGATCTCATCGACGCCAAGAGCTACGACCCCGGAGAGGTCCCGGTTCTCAATGCCGTAGTCGACGACCCACTTCACCGCGCCATACACGTCGGCCCAGCCGACGCGGAAGGATCTGGCAACCTCCGCCCAAGACAGGAGGCGAGCCCATTGGGCCAAGAAGAGCCGGAACACATCGCAGATCTGGAGCTTGCCGGTGGCCCAAGGAACCTTCTCGATGGTTGGCCCGCACTTGCGGCAATCGATGCGCCGGGGTGCGTAGACCAGAAAAACGAGCAGGCCCCAGAAGGGAATGAAGTCCCATTGGCGTTCGGGTTGCCGGTCATATCCCGGCCCCTTCTTTCCGCAACCCGAACAAATCCCGCGACAGCCCTGGCGCTCGGAAACTCCCACCCTCACGGTTTTGGGCACAACCGGATCCCACGCCACGGATTGATAGACAAAGCCCTTGATCGGGTGAACCTCTCTGAGTATGGTTTTCAGCGTTATGTGACACATAACAGGCTGGTTTACAGGAGTCCTTTCGGGCTCCGCCAGCCTCTCTTTTTTTCACGCTTGCCGCAGGCAAGCCTTACCCAAGTTCCCCCCGAACGCCTGCCGCGGCGAGCGGTGCGGGGTTTGGGGGCGCACAGCCCCCATCAAACCGGTTCGCATTTACCCACAGATTTTTTTGAAGAGCCGGAAATTCAAACCCTGGAGACAGTGTCGGCACTCGCCTTAATGTTCATACGCTTGGGGTTGGCAACAAGGGGTTGAATCCGCTTGCCGTGGTAAACCTCGGCGGAGGCGGCTTCCAATTTGACGGGGCAGGCG
>CAIUEN010000062.1 GCA_903898185.1 uncultured Verrucomicrobiales bacterium | reverse complement strand
CGCTGCCCCTACTCCGGTGATTCCAACAACTGCATTTGACGGTGCCTTCATTGCTGGTTCTGCCTTCGCCATCTTCTCAGTGGCTCGGCAATCACATGTCCCACAATCCAGATCGCGTGGGTAGCGTAACGAAGCTGCAGCATTCGCTTTATGCTGCGGCCTGGAAATGTTGCTTGCCCTGCTCTGGCCAGGACTTTTACTACCGAGCTTTTGCAGGTCGGGTCGCCCCTTTCCACGTCGGTTATAGCTGGATGGTTCATCGCCATTTACCATCGCCGGTTTCCCCCGGCTGGACTGGCAGCCTTATGGGCTGCACGCGCAGAGGCGCGGAGAGAAGAAAGCCATGCATTATTTTCCAGTTTGCCTATCCAGTTGGTCAAGGGGGATGAATTTTGGCCCAAAATGTCACGTTGCGTGTTTCTTGTTCATGCCGCCACGGATGAGATGTTCTGGGCCAATTCGGCAGGATTCAATACCAGTACCAACCGGCCATCTCCCATAATGGCAGCGCCCAGATAGGTTTTGAGTCCTTCCAACGTGTTGCTCAGCGGCTTGATGATGATTTCAACTTCCGAGATGAAGCGGTCCACAATGAGGCCGTAGTGCTGATCGCTGTTTTGAATGATGGCAACGCAGTGTTCGCTCTCCTGATTTTCAGAGCGGTCCGCTGGGGAATCAGGGCCATTCAGAATATCCTCCAGGAAGGTGAGCGGGTAAATCTTGCCACGAATCTGAGCCATTCTTTGACACTTGAACGTGCGAATTTGCCGACGATGAACCTTGACCAGGTCGCGGGTCTGGCCCATGGGCAAGATAAACTCCTGGCCGTTGGTTTGGAGCAATACGCCCTTGGACACCATCAGGCTGGTTGGCAGTTTGATCGTAAAGGTAGTCCCATGATGGAGTCGTGTCTCAATGGCAATGGTGCCGTGAAGGTGATTGAGATTTGTGAGCACCACATCCATGCCCACGCCCCGGCCTGAAACGTCGGTTACCTGTTCCGCAGTGCTGAACCCCGCCGCAAAGATAAGTTGGTAAGCTTGGGCATCGCTCATGGTTTTTGCTTCAGCCTCTGAGATGCGGTTCTTTTCCACTGCCTTCCGTTTCAGGACTTCGGCGTTGAGCCCCCGTCCGTCGTCGATAATCTGTATAACGACTTGGGTTCCTTCATTGGAGGCAACGATTTTGACTTCCCCGCGTTCAGCCTTGCCCTGAGCTTTCCTCTCCCCGGTCGTTTCTATTCCATGGTCCAACGCATTCCGCACCAAGTGGATGAGCGGGTCGCCGATCTGTTCGATGACGGTCTTGTCAAGTTCGGTTTCTTCGCCTTGCGTGGTGAAATTGATCTCCTTTCCCAAGCTTCGCGCCAGGTCGCGTACCATGCGCGGAAACTTCTGGAACACCGTGCGCAACGGCAACATGCGGATGGCCATGACCGTGCTTTGGAGGTCATTGGCAATTCTGGATATCTGGGCGCCGGCGTCTCGAACCTCCTTGGATAATCCAGACTGGTTTTCGAGCGCCGCGATTTTCTTGGCCAAGACCGGCAGGATGCTGCGAGCAACCAATAACTCACCAGCCACGCGCATTAGTTTTTCAAGCTTCTCCTGATCCACCCGGATGCTGTTATGCGCGTTGCCGTTTGTCGCTGGACTTGCGCCGTTGGGTGACTGTTTTTCCTTTTCCGATGAATTCGTCTCCTGGACATCTGGCTTGCCACGCTCGATATTCTGCAGCGCTTTGCTGATCAGGGAAAGGTCGGCATCCAAATCGCTCCATGCTTGCGCTGGAACCGCGTCTTTGGCGGCAATGATTGGGTCGAGCAGCGCGATTTGCTTCTCCAATACGTTGGCAAGGTCCGAAATGTTCACGAATCGCGTTGCGGATAGGAACGTCTTGGCAGCCCGCAAGTAGGCTTTGTCAGCGGCCCGGGATGCGGTCGGTTCGGTTTGCGCCAGGTTGAGCGCGCTTTTCATCGCTTCCTGGCATTGGGCGGCGGTTTGGAAGAAGAGAACCCACTTGTCATCCTGATCACTCTGTTCGCAAGGCTCGGCTTGTTCGGCAAAAGCTCCTCGTTCCAAGCCCAATTTATGGAGCAGCAGATCGTCTGTAACCGGATCGATTCGCTCACGGCGAAACGCGACAACCTGACGTTTGAGCAAATCGAAACTGGCGAAGAGCAGTTCGACCTGTTGATCGCGAAGACAAAAGTTATCCGTCGAGCGCAGCTCATCGACCAGGCTTTCGGTGGCGTGTCCGACGCGCTGAATGTAAAACAACGGGTGCTGCCGGGAGATCGGCTGTTCCTTCTCGCTGATTAAAACGCCGGCATTTCCCTTCAAATTGTGCAGACCTCGAAACATGGCATTGACAAGGTCGCGCGAGGAACGATTTGACTCCAAAGCCAGGAGCGAGTCCTCAACGCTGGCTAACTGTTCCTGGCTTTCTTCAAAGAATTCGCGCAGAGAATCCGCGGGAAACGTGGCTCGGTTGCGCAACGACAGACTCTCATTATACTCGGAAGCGCTGACGCGCACTTCGCTGCCTTCGTCAACGAACGCAAAGACCTCTCTGATTTGGGTTTCCGAACGATTCGTGATGAGTTCAATCTCCCAGGCCAAATAGCACTTCTCGGGCTCCAAACTGTCCAAGAGCGGGACCTCAGCGGCCTGCGTCTGAAGTCGGCACTCTCCCATTGCCGCAAGCTCAGACAAGATGTTTACAGGATCATTGCCAGAATAAAAAATCTCAGGGGTGGGATGAAAGAAAATATTGAATCGTCCTTGAGCCGGGATCGCTTTGGCGGCTTTAGCTTGCGCCGTTGGAGAGTTCAGAGAATCGGGAGAGAACTCAGCCAATTGAGATACCAGTTGTTCGACTTCCAGCGCGTAAGCCTGGGGCTGATCGGACTCAAGCAACTTCCCAACCAGATCACAAGCGTGGAGCGTTAAATCGGTAATCTGCGGAGTGATGCGCAACCGTCCTTCGCGAGCCTCATTGAACACCTCCTCCACTTTGTGTGTGAAACTGGCGATGTCTTTGAACCCTGCGGTGCTGCCCGATCCCTTGATCGTGTGAATAGCTCTGAATACACGGCCAATCAAGTCGTGGTCATCCGGTTGGGCTTCCAAAGCCAGAAGCGCCTCATCCAGCTCGGCCAGCAAATCCTTGGCCTCCTCGCGAAAAGCGACGCGCAACTTTTCCAAAATGTCAGTTTTCATTGCTTATCGAGATGGGCCGTTGACTTATGGGCAAACGCGCTTGACGACGGCCAGGAGCTGATCTGGGTCAAACGGTTTGATTATCCATCCGGAAGCCCCGGCAGCTTTGCCAGCCATTTTCTTTTCGACCTGAGACTCGGTGGTTACCAACACAATGGGGGTAAAGCGCGTGCCTGGATTGGCTCGAAGGCGGCGGGTGAGCTCAATGCCATCCAGGTTGGGCATGTTGACGTCGCTCAGGAACAGGTCGATACGGTGCCCATTGACTTTTGCGAGGGCATCCAGCCCATCCACCGCTTCAATGATCTGATAACCGGCCTCAGACAAGGTCAAGCTGACCATTTGTCGCATGGTGGGCGAATCGTCGATAGTCATGATGGTTTTGGGCATAAAGTGGAGGGGTTATGGTTTCGTTTTCGACGATGCCAGGAGGGAGTTCAAACCGAGCCGAGCCATGGCGTCGGTAAACGCGGGAGAAACCGCGCGCAGATCAAATTGCGGCACGCTCTGCTTGAGCGATAAGAGCATCTGCAAGATGCTGGTGTGAACGCTTGTCACGGTGTCTGCCTCGACTGCAATTGGCCTGGCTTCAAGCGCAAGGGGCAACAAGGCGGCGTGCAGTTCCGCCGCTTGGTCCACCGTAATGGCGCCGGAAAGAATCAGCGCGTTTTCATTCTCATACTGTCGAATTTGAAAAGACATGGTTAATGGTGGTTGTCGGGCATCGGATTAAAACAGTTCAATATTGGCGCCTAAATCGCCACCCTTGCGGGCCGGATCAAGTTCACTCCGGGCGGAAACCTTGGCTTGATTGCCGTCCAGCAGGACTTCTTTATCGCCTTGCTCAGCGGAAACAGAGTTGGTGACCTCTTCATGCACTTCGTGTTCGTGTGCCATGGTATAGTTCTGTCGAAGCTGATTAAGACGTTGATCTATAAGCTGGCTGTCATTCGTCAAATGGGTGGTGGAACCGTCCATCTGCGCATGCCGTTGGAAGAATCCCAGCGAAACCGAGCTCACATGCGCAATTCGCGCCGGGAAGGAAATGCTGGCCGTGGCTTGTTGTGTCAAAACGATGAGCTCTTTTTGCAGCGGGCAAATCATTTCCAGATGCCTTGGCAGTTCGATTCTTACTTGTTCCAGTTTGCTTTCAGCCAGTTTGACTTCCTCAATGAGCAGGATTTCCTCCTGGCGGCTAAGTTGGCAAAAATCAACCAAACGTTGACGCATGTCTTCCACAGCAGCGCTCAAGTCACGCAATTGATCGGCGATGATGCTGACATCGCTTAGAATCAGATCGGAGATGCCGCGTGTTTGTTCTGCCAGCACCTCCAAAGCGGCGCCTTGCTCGACCCCAATCGCATAGATCTGAGCGTTGAGCGCGGCCATGCGCACACGATGAGCCAGTACCGAGATTTGTTCCCGGCACTGAATGAATTTGGATTTAAGCGGCTCCAAGGCAACCCCGACCCTGTGAACGTTGAACACGCAAGAGGTCACAATCGTCAAGATGTCGCGCATTCCGAGAATCGACCGTTCCACCACCGAAGATTCAACGGCATTCTTGCCGAGGGTCAATGTCTGTCCGGTCAATGCATTCGCCTGTTTTTCAACGCCTTCGATTCCTTTCGAGATTTGGCCTGCCGCGTCTTGCAGTTGTGTGAATACAGCCTCAACCTGACTCAATTGGATCACGTTTGCGCGAGCCAGAAACTGACGCACATCGCCCTCCATCTCCGGCTGGCTCGATGGGGATGATGCCGCTTGCAGATGGCTGACCATTTCGTCAATCGCCTGGCCCACATGCTGGATTTTTTGACAGGTGCTGTCCTGGCATTGGAGCGCCATTATGACAAGGTTCACACCCTTCTGGATGCCCGCGCTTTGGCTGGATAAATCCCTGGACACCTCGTCGCACTGACACAAAGCCTGGCCCATCGTGGCGAGCTGGTTGCGGCAGCTTTGGAGTGAGAGGCTGATTTTTTCATGGTGCAGGGCAATCGTTTCCGAAAGCTCCGCCATGAGCCAGCAACTGGTCGCTTGGACTTGCGCCAGCTCTTGAAATTGCCGCTCAACCGCCTGCTCCACCTCCTGCGAAAGAGTGTTGATTTCACTTGTCAGATTGAGAAACGCTTCGCGCGTGACTGCGTCGAGAGCAGATGCCTGGATGCGAAACTGAATGCTGATCAACGGCAATGGCCGCAGAGTGCAGCGCAACTGTTTCTGGCGTGATTCGATCTCGCGCAGCTCGGATGCAAGTTTCTTGAAGACTTCAAGAACGAAGGCGTAATGGTCATGGCTCGCCATTACCAAATCCTCGGCTTTTTTCAAAAGTTGCAATGAGAATTGGATCGCGGCGCCATCTCCCTGTTCGGATAGCAGCTTATTTACGCCGCCGCATTCCTTTTGCACGGCCTTGGATTTGCGGAGAATATCGCGCAACCGCGTTCCCAAGTCCAGGAACTCGCTTTCCAGACCTGCTGCCAACGACAGCAGTATCTGCTTTTGCGCTGTGTATTCCTGTACCAGCGTTTGGCAACCGGATATTGACCCGACCGGCAGCGCCCGTGCGCCCACAGCAAGGTGGCCATCCAGCTCGAATGATCGGCAAATCAAGCGCAGCCGCCCGAAAACCGCCACCTTGGGCAGCCATCCGGGAATCACCTTTGTCCACTCAGACGCCCATGTTCGGATACGTTTCAGATTGCCTTTCCGTGTAATTTGCTTGTCTCTCCCAAGAGCATGCGAATGCTCTTGACGATCCGGGTGGCGTCGCTGGGTTTGACCAGGTAGAGGTTGGCGCCCACCTTCAGTCCCTTGAGTTTGTCGTTCTCGCGACCCTCAGTCGAAATGATGATGATGGGCACATCGTCGTACTGGTCATCCATCCGCAGGCGGCGGATGAACTCGTAGCCGTCCATGCCCTGCATGTTGATATCCGTCAGGATGATGTCGTAGTGGTTGCGGAAGCATTTTTCCAAAGCATCAGCGCCATCGACGGCTGTTGTCACTTCAAAGCCGGCTTCTTTGACCATGTACGAATGAAAGTTTCGAACCAGTTGAGAATCATCAACAATCAAGATTTTATTCATGGCTTGCCTTTTTTATAGACGAGAAAGTCACCGGCCCTGACCAGATCAAAGGCGCTGGAGATTCGCCCGATGGATTCCGAATGTCCCAGGAAAATGTAGCCTCCGGGGTTCAGGGCGTTGTAAAAATGGTCCACAACGGACTTGCGCGAAGCGTCATCAAAATAGATCAAGACATTGCGGCAAAAAATAAAATCGAAGTTTCGCATGGAGCGCATGGCGGCGCGATCATGCAGGTTCAGGTGCTGCAGCTTCACTAGGGCCTTGGTATCGGGATGGATCCGATGCCCTTTGCGCTCGGCGACCAAGTGGCGTTCCACATATTCTGGAGGCACCGGTTTGACAGAACGATCTCCGTAAAGGGCCTTTTCGGCCATTCTCAAAACCTCCTCATCAATGTCGGTGGCCACGATTTGCAGATCCCAATCACGCGAGTTGTCGAGAACTTCCCTGAGAATGATCGCCAGGGTGTAAGGCTCTTCGCCGGAGGAGCATCCGGCTGACCACACGCGCAACTGCGTCAGCTTCCGTTTTTGCTTGGCTTCCAACACCTCGGGAAGGCAGTGATTGCTAAAGGCCTCCAACTGCTCATATTCCCTGAACATGTAGGTTTCATTGGTGGTGATCAGGTTGGCCAGCGCCTGCATCTCCTGGCCTTCAGGATCGCAAAAACGCAGGTGGAACATATAGTCCTCCACACGTTCCAGTCCAAGAGCCTCCAACCGCCGCTCGACGCGCTTCTGGATGAAATACACTTTGGCATCTTCGAAGAACAGACCCAGCTTGCTGTAGATAAAGTCCCGCACGCGGACAAACTGTTCCAGCGGCATTTCGGTTTCCAATGGAGTGGTCATAACGCGCAGGGCTTGTTCATCTGCTCACCCAAAGCCTGAAGTAATTCAGGGTCCTTCAACCGTTGAACTTCCACATCCAGGCGTTTTTTAAGCTCGGCCCCGTGTTGCCCCTGCCAAAGCAGCGCCAGGATTTGATAGCGCAGCACGTCGGCGATATTCCTGTTGAGCGCTCCCAGAAGCGGGTTCAAGAAGTCTTCCGGCCAAGGCGGCGAGGAAACCCGCGCCCGCAGGCTGATCAAGGCATCCACCACCGGCTGTGCCAGACGCTCGTGGCCTGTTTGCAGCAGCCCTATGATGCGTGGGGCATGGCGCGAGTCGCCCAAGAGTCCCAAGGCTTTGATGATGGAATACTGCAGCATCTCGGGAACCGCTGAAATATCCTGATACCTCTCCAGGATTAAATTCAAGGAATCTGCATCGCCCATAAGGCAAAGTGTTTCCAGAACAGCCGTCAGCAGCATCGGCTCTTGAACCTCTTTGAAGATGCGCTCCATCTCGCCTTTGAGGCTCTTGATCGCATTCAGTCCGATGTGCTCGACCGCTGTAATCACAATGTTAGGATTGGGGTCCTGCAACGCCATTCGGTAGAGTTTCTCAACGCCCGGAACCTGAATTCCTCCGAGCGCATCCAGCGCGAGCTTTCGCGCGTGGTCATCGCCTTTGCTCAGAATATCTTCGATTTTTGGGAAGGCGGCTGCTCCCCAGCCGACCATGAGTTGAACAGCCTGGTTGCAGATAAATGGATCGTCATTTTGGAGCAGCGCGGCCAGTTCGGCAACAACTTGATAATGCCGAATGCGCCCCAGCGCGGTGATAATGGTTTCCTTGACAGCCCGGCTCGGCTCGACTCTTAAACGGTCGCACAACGGAGTGATTCCCGCCAGATCGTTGGCAAATCCCAAGTCCTCGGCCGCATAAATGCGCTCGGCTTCTTCGGGCAGGTTCAGGTTCGCTATGAGAGTGTCCGTGCTCATATCAAATTGATTTAATGATCTCCTGGGCCACAGCATAGCTGGGGCTTACGACACAGGCGCCTCCCCGTTCAATAGCCTCGCGCGGCATCCCGAAGACCACGGCGGTCTCTTCGCTTTCGGCGATCGTATGCCCGCCCGCCCGCTTGATTTTTACCATCGCATCCGCCCCGTCAGCGCCAATGCCGGTCATCAGCACGCCCACAGTAAACTGACCGTAAACGCCGAGCACCGCGTTCATCATCACATCCACCGAAGGCATGAAGAGAGTTTCGGGATAAGCGGGGGTGCGAATAACGATTTCGCCACTGAGTTTTTGCATCACTATCAACTGATGATCGCCTTGGGCCACGTAACAGGTTCCAGGCTCCACGATCACCCCGCCCTCGGCTTCCACCACTTTCAGCGCGCAACTGTTGCTCAAGCGGTTGGCAAAGGAGGTGATGAAGCTGGCCGGCATGTGTTGGACGAGAAAAATCGCAGCCGGCAACTCCTTGGGCAGGAGCGGCAGCACCTCCATCAACGTGGAAGGTCCTCCGGTTGAAATCCCCAAGGCCACAGCCTTGTAACCTAAAGCATTTGAAATCGTGCGATGTGACAGCGCCAGAGGGGCTGCAGTCGGACGCCGTTCTTTGCGCCTTTTTGCCGAACCGGTGAGCCGATGCATGGAACCTCTGCGGGCGGCAAACTTCAGTTTGCTTAACAACTCGTTCGTGACGGCGCTCATGTCGGCTGAAACAGTTCCATCCGGTTTGGCCACATAGTCAAAAGCGCCCAATTCCATCGCTTCAAAGGTCGTCACCGCCCCTTTCTGCGTGAGCGAGCTGACCATCACGACCGGGCAGATATTTTCAGCCATAATGTGTTGCAGCGCGGTGATGCCGTCCATCTGTGGCATGTTGATATCCATGCTGATAACGTCGGGACGCAGCTCGCGGGCCTTGGTCAGGCCATCAATGCCGTCGCGAGCCACGCCAATCAATTCCAATTCCGGGTCCTGCTCCACGATCTGGCGCAAGGTGCGACGCATCAGCGCGGAATCATCCACCACTAAAGTTCGGATCCTGGCCACAGGTAATCGGGTTTGCTCAGACACGTTATTGGCGGGCAGTCATTTCAACCAGACTGCCATGTTCCTTGTGGGTGAGGATTTTTTCCACATTGAGCAGCACCACCATGCGTTTGCCGTTATCCACTTTGCCAATGCCCGAGATGAACTCGTTGTCGATCCCGGACTCGATGGCCGAAGGTGGCGGCGCAATGTCCTGAGCGGCGATGTTGAGCACCTGACTGACTGAATCGACGAGCAATCCAGTCTTGGTGCCTGCCAGCTCAACCATGATGATGCGCGTGCGATCGTCGGGTTGCTTGACTTCGATGCCAAACCGTCTCCGGGTGTCAATAACTGGAATGACCTCCCCGCGCAGGTTGGTCACCCCAAGAACAAACTCCGGTGCGCGCGGCACGCGGGTGACCTGGCTGTAGCGGTCTATCTCCTGGATTTGCGAGATCGGGATGCCAAACTCTTCATTGCCCAGTTTGAATGTCACCAGTTGTTGTTCGCCGACCGCGCTTCTGGCCTTCTTATCAGTGGCTTCGTGGTTCATGGTAGTTGAGGTTTCGCTTCCCACTGCGGTGCTTTGTCGCAAGTCCTTCAGGTTTTCGTCTTGAAAGAGTTTATCCGAATCCAACAGCATGATCAGCCGGGCGCCATTTTCGAGTTTGGCGATGCCGGACATTTCCACTGAGCTGCCGCTGCCCATTTGAGGAGGCGGATCGATGAGGTTCTTGGGCACATTCAACACCTCGTTGACATGATCGACAACCAACCCCAGAAGGGTGCCTTTGGCATCGACGACAACGATCCGTTGATCCTCCTTGATGTTTTGGTGGATCAACTCTTCGAGTTTGGCGAAGTTATTGGCCACCTTGCCAGCCAGCGGGATGACCTCCTGTTCCATCAATCGATGGCTTTCCTGCGGCGATGCGCGGCGCAGCTTAAGGGCGGCTTGGGCTTGGCGATGTGCCTTATCGTTATCGCTGCGCAGCCGTGCGATGCTCTCCATCAATGCCTGGCTGGAGCTGTTAAAGGCATTGAATTGCTCCTTGGCGGCCTCGAAAAAGGCAATATCCAACAGGACGTCATTGCGTTTGGCCACGCTGTCGCTGAGGGTTTCCAAGCTGCGACTGTAGCTCAGGTGTTCCCGCTCAAAGCGGGCGCACAGTTCTTCGGCCAGCGACTTTTGCTGCAAGAGACAGCGCAGGTCGATGATGGGGAGGATTTGTCCCCGCACCGTCAACACGCCCAGCACATATTTGGGCGTATCAGGAACCTCTTTGGGCTCTTCGACTCGCAGGATTTCGCGAATTCGCTCAATGCGAAAGGCGAATTCTTCGCTGCCCAGCTTAAAGGTCACCATCTGTTCGATGTCCTGGCTGCCTTGGCCAGCCTTATGAATGGCCAATTCCGAGCTGTGGGCCACGGTTTGTGTTTGCTCCACTGTTTGTTGTCGCAGGTTGACCTGGCATACCTTTGCCGGATTGAGGGCCATGACAATTCGTTTGCCTTTGTCGAGCTTGACCACCCCGGAGAGATAGTCAGCGTTGATGCCTTTGATGATCGTCGGCGGATGCTCAATATCGCTGTTGGAAACGCGCGTCACTTGCCGAACACGGTCCACCCGCAGGCCGGTGCGCACGCCGTTATTGTCAATGACCAGAACACGCGTGCGATCGGTGTCCTCCACTCGTTTCATGCCGAAACGCGCGCGCGTATCGACGATGGGAAGGACGATGCCCCGCAGATTGGCGATGCCTTCCACGTAATCCGGGGTTCTGGGCACCCGTGATACTTTGGGCACGCGAATGATTTCCTGGACGTTCATGATGTCGAAGCCAAACTCCTCTTCATCCAGCAGAAAGGTGACGAGTTGGCTTTCGGCGCGACTCGCCGAATGGGATTCAATAGTGGCAGTACTCATATTCTTAGCCGTTCTGCAGTTCGTCGGCCTGGCTGGCAATGTCTTCAACGGCCTGGGTGATTTCCTGTGCCGCTTTGGAGCATTGCTCTGAGGCCCCAGCAGCCTCAACGGTGGCCCGGCCTGTTTCTTCAGCCGCGCTGCTGATCTGTTGGCTGGCTTTTCCAGCCTGAGCCAGAGCTACGATGGATTGCTCGACTCCACGAGCCACCTCATCGATGGCCGCCATGATTTCCTCCACGTCATGAGCGGTCGTGATCAGGTTCCCGGCCGAGGCTTTGGCCCGTTCAACCTCTTCAGCGGCTTTCTTGCCCGCGGCGGTGATATCACCTGACACCTTGACAATCTGAGTTTGAATGGCTTTGACCATGTCCTTGATTCGACCGGCATTCTCGCTGCTCTCATTGGCCAGGGAGCGAATATCGCCCGCCACAACCGAAAAGCCGCGCCCATATTCCCCGGCCCTTGCCGCTTCAACATTGCCATTGACAGCCAGCATGTTGGTTTGCACGGTGACCATGACGATGGCATCGACGATTTTGTCAATGCGGCGCGTCCTCTCTTCCAGTTCGAGAACGTTCTTGGCGGAAGCCAGTGAAGCATCCGCAGCCTTGCTGACGTTGGTGATCATGTTATCCACATTCGTTTTGTCCTTGGCCAGCAGCTCACGAACTGCTTTTCCCTTTTCAACGCTCAGCTTTGCCTTTTCGCCCATTTCACGACTGGCCTGATCAAGGCGCTTGCCCAGTTCCTGGGAAGCTTCCGCTGACTTGGCTTGCAGCTTTGCCGCTTTGTTGATTTGTTCGATGGCGGCGGAGATCTGATTGGACGATGCCTTGACCTCTTCGGCGTTGGCGGATAATTCTTCGGCGGAGGCGGCCAGCTCTTCGGCGGATTTCTGTGCGTTGGTTGAGGTCTTGAGGGTCTCGGCCAAGGTGGATAGATTCTGGGCCGCCTCGTTCATCTCGTGATAGGCTTTGGCTTGTTCTTCAACAGACTTGAGCGCTTGATTGCATCCTGAGGAAGCCTGTTCGGCCGCTGCGGCGATTTGTTCAGCCGCCTGGAGATACTCCTTGGCGCCCGCCAGGGAATCGACCGCGTTTTTGCCGATCACCTCGCAGCCCTTCTGAACATCGTTAAAATCTTTCTCGACGCTGGCCAAATCAGTCGTAATGGTTTTAGCCTTTTCAACTTCTTCCAAGGCTAGTTTGCCAGCCGCTTCCGTATCGGCGGTGACGACCTTGACCTGATTTTGAATCTCATTGACAACGTCTTGGATGCCGCGCGCGCTTTTCTCGCTCAGTTCCGCCAGGTTGCGAACTTCATCGGCGACGACGGCAAATCCTTTGCCATGCTCGCCGGCGCGGGCCGCCTCAATGGCCGCATTCAACGCCAGCAAATTGGTCTGGTCGGCAATGCGCGCGACGGCATGCACAATCTTGCCGATTTCGTCCGATTGCCGCTCCAGTTCGCCAATCATTTTGGCCGACTCGACGTTGGCGGTCGCCGCCGCTCCCACCCCACGGATAAGACTTTCAATGTCTTTGGTGGTCGTGCGGATCAACTGCTGCAGGAGGTTGACCTTTTCGGATGAGAGTTTGGCGTTCTTGTCTGAAACCACCGCAGCTTTTTCAATCTGATTGATCGCCGCGCGCGATTCCTCCGCGCCAGCGCCGGCTTCCTGAGCGCCTGTGGCTATGGTCTGCATCGTTTTCTCCAGTTCCTGCACCGCGCTTGTGGCCTCGGTGATCGCGCTTGCCACTTGCTCGGTGGCGGCGCTCAGTTTTTCGGCCACGGCTTGGGCTCGCGCCACTGTCCGGGCGCGCGCCTTTTCCTCCGCCAGCCGCTTGGCTGCCAGACGGCCGTCACCCATCGTGTCATGGTCGTCTTCTTTGGCGGCTGGGGCGCCGATTGTCTGCTTCTGAGGCGCCAATTTGCGGATGGCGAGTCGATTGACTGGCGTCAGATTTGGGGGCAAGGTTCCGTTTCCGTTCGATACTGTTTGCAGCTTATTCATGCGTTCTTACTTTCAACTTTTCAATGTTCAGAGGCGTTCCTGCTCAATCAAAAGAGCGGGAATTGACGTTTCTCAGACTTGCGTTGCTTCTTTTCGCGTCCGACCTGAAAAACATTTTCAGGAATGGAACTTTGTCAATTCGATCTAAGGATCGTTTGCGCAGTTCTGAGACTCGTTGATCAAAATATCGACACGAGTGAAGAAAGCTTGATTGACAGAAAACCACATCTTTGACGTCTGGAAAATCAGATGGTCTTGGATGGAAAACCAGATGCAGCTTGGCGATGAGTTCCGGAGCGCGCCTGAATATCCAATATCGAACAAGGAATTTCCAATAACGAAGTAGGAGGGCACGGAGGTGGAAATACCCATTGCATATTGGGTATTTTTGCTTGCCTGCCATAATGAGAATTGCTGGAGTTGAATTTCAAATTTGAAATTTGAAATCCACAACTGAACATCTGACGTTACATGAAAACAAGGATGGGCGCGAGAAACGGAAGTTGTTGTCAGGTAACTATTCACGTAGCGTAGGCATCCTTGCCTGCGTCCCTCTCTCCGTCAAGCGTCAGCGAGACGCTAATCTCTCCCTCTGATCTGAATAGTTACGTTGTCAGAATTGCTCACTTCATTATTGGAAATTCCTTGTTCGATATTGGATATTCGTTTCCGTTTTTTCCGTGGTTCCTTTTTCCCTCAAGTATTACGGCTGATGGTTCCAAAAAGTGGGAAGTCCTTGAAGCGGAAAACTGGCCAGTTTTCTACGGGCTAGTATGTGTTCTTTGTGTTCTTTGTGGTTAAATGAATTGCCGTTTTTGGGCTCACCCTCTGACGTTTTCAGGCTAAAGCGTCGCAATCCCCTCGCGAATGGCGTAGCGGACTACTTCGGCCGTGCTCGAACAGCCAATTTTTTTCATCAATCGCGCGCGATAGGTCTCAATCGAGTTGGGGCTTAGCTTCAGTTTCGTTGCGATTTCCTTATTTCGCAGCCCTTGGGTTATGAGACGGAGCAACTGTTTTTCTCGTTCCGATAATACCGGCTTGGACGGCTCGGACTCCCCGGCCAGACTCTTTCGATAATCATCCACGATTGCGGCGCTCACTTCAGGGCTTAAGCAGAGTCTGCCCGCCATCACCATTTCAATGGCGTGGGCCACCTCATCCATAGATCCCCTCTTACAAATATACCCGCAGGCTCCGGCCTGCAGAGCTTCATCAATCAAGGCGCGAGAGACATCACTGGAGAGAATAAGAATCTTGGTGGAGGGTAAAGCGCTGAGAATCTGACGGGTGGCTTCAATTCCGCTCATGTCTGGCAAGTGAATGTCCATGAGGATGAGATCCGGCGCCAATTCCCTGGCCAGTTGCAAGGCGGCCATACCGTTGGAGGCCTCGCCCACCACCAAGAAAGAAGGATGCTGCGCAATCGCCTGATGCAATCCGCTGCGCAAGAGCGGATGATCATCCACCAGCAAAACTTTGACATTCATGTTTTCTTTAGAAAGAGGTTTTCTTATCCGCCAGCCCCGGCTCAGCGCTAGTCAGGCATCGACGGACAGTCCTTGCCAGAGTGGCTAATATATACGGTTTTGCAAAATAGGTTATCTCTTGTCCGGCGAACGGCGTCGTCACCAGGTCTGCCTCGTATTCGCTGAAAATAATGACCTTCAAGCCGGGTTTTTCTTTCCGAAGCTGCTGCGCCAAATGAAGACCGCTGATGTTCCCAGGCATGATCATGTCGGTTAACACCAGTTCAATTTGATGGCGATGTTGGCCCCATGCTTTCAAGGCTTCCGCCGCGTTGTTGGCCTCTAAAACAGCGTAGCCGAGCTTGCGCAAAGACAGAGCTGCCGCGCACAGCAGTGAGCGCTCATCTTCCACCAAAAGAATGGTTTCAGAACCCCCTTGCAGTTCATCAGGATCATTGCCAGCCTGGGCGTTCTCAAACTGCTTTGCCGCAACGGGAATATAGAAGCGGAATGAACTTCCTTTTCCGACCGCGCTCGCGACCTCAATCCAGCCTGCGTGTGTCGCGGGGCGAGCAAACCAGGACAAATAGCGTAGTTAGCAAACCAGGAATGTTCTTGTCACAAGGATCATCCCCCTGCCCAGCCCTTGAGGAGGCCTGAGCG
>CAIUEN010000061.1 GCA_903898185.1 uncultured Verrucomicrobiales bacterium | reverse complement strand
TTGCTTATTAGATTTACGAGCTGACATAAATGTGTTTTGTATAGCACAAAACACAAATCAAGCAACACTGCGAAAACCGCGAAACCAGATCGAATAAATCATCGAAAAGTTAGTGGCATTGGACAAGAATGTCTGCGCTACGTCCGAAGGTCTGGCGCAAAAAGTAACATTTTTACCGTTCAAAGTATAACGATTCAACGATTCACGATTCACGATTCCCCCCCCCATGAAAATCCTCATCGTTGATGATCTGCCGGAAAATCTCTACTGCCTGCGCGAGCTTCTTCAGAGCTGCGGCTATGAGGTGGACGAAGCCCGGCATGGAGCCGAGGCGCTGGTCAAGGCGCGCCAGTCTCCGCCGCAAATCATCATTTCCGACCTGCTCATGCCAGTGATGGACGGCTATTCGCTTCTGCGCCAATGGAAGGCCGACCCGCAGTTGAAACAGATTCCATTCGTTGTTTATACCGCCACTTACACCGGGCCGATGGACGAGAAGCTCGCGTTGGATTCGGGGGCGGATGCCTTTATTCTTAAGCCTCTCGATGCGGATCTGTTCATGGCGCGCATCCGCGAAGTTCTGGTAAAAGAACACACCGCCCAAGCCGCCCGACCGCATTCGCCCATCGGCGATGAGGATGTGTTGCACAAGGAATACAGCGAGACCCTCATCCGCAAGTTGGAGACCAAGATGTCCGAACTGGAGCAGGCCAATCGCCAACTGCAGGCGGACATCACCGAGCGCAAGCGGGTCGAAGAGGCATTGCGGGTCAGTGAGCGCAGGTTGCACCTGGCGACCAAAGCAGCGAACGTCGGCCTGTGGGAGTGGGATTTACAGACCAATGCCGTCTGGTTCTCGTCGGAATGGAAGCGACAGATTGGTTATGAAGATCACGAAATTTTAAACCACTTTGAGACATGGCAAAGCCTCGTGCATCCTGACGACTTGGAACCGGCGCAGGCGAGAGTGAAAGCTTATATTAAAGAGCCGTGGCCCAACTTTGAGAATGAATTCCGCTTCCGCCACAAGGACGGCTCGTATCGTTGGATTCTTGCGCAAGCGTCCCTGAGCCCTGACGCGCAAGGCAAGCTCACGCGAGTGCTCGGTTCGCATATTGACATTACGGAGCGCAAGCGGGCGGAAGAATCGCTCAGAACCTCTCGCGAACAACTTCGCGCCCTGGCCGCGCGCTTGCAGTCTGTGCGCGAGGAAGAACGCACGCGCATTGCGCGTGAAATCCATGATGTGCTGGCCCAGGAACTCACGCGGCTCAAGATCGACCTGGTCTGGCTGCATGGCCGCCTGACCAACGCCAGTGAGGCTGTCGCGCCTGTAACCTTGGCGGCTCAGGTTCTCGAAATGCAACAATCTGCCGATGCTTCAATCTGTTGCGTGCAGCGGATTGCCACCGAACTGCGGCCAGCGGTTCTGGACAGCCTGGGATTATGCGCCGCTGTGGAATGGCAGGCGCTGGATTTCGAGAAGCGCACAGGTATTCAGTGCAATGTGAACGTGCCGGACGATGAACTGCACATGGATCGGGATTCTGCCACTGCCGTCTTTCGCATTTTGCAGGAGAGTCTTACCAATGTGCTGCGGCACGCGCGCGCCACACAGTTGAATGTTCTCTTGCGGCAGGAGGGTGACCACATCATTCTCAGGGTGGAGGATAATGGCTGCGGCATTCCAGTTGAAACCCTCAACAATCCCATGGCCATCGGGTTGGCGGGCATGCGCGAACGAGCTCTTCTGTTGCATGGACAGCTCGATATCTGGAGCCAGCCGGGATCACAAACAACCGTTGCTTTGCGTCTGCCAATCTGCCAGAACCACAATCAGACTGCGTAAAAGCCATGAACATTCTTCTTGCAGACGATCATTGGTCGGTGCGAAAGGGTTTAAAGCAACTCCTTGAGGTTGAATTTCCCGACGCGCAATTCGGCGAAGCATCGTCCGCGCCTGAAGCGCTGGATCTTCTGTCCCGACATCCATGGGATGTGATGGTGTTGGATATTTTCATGCCGGGTCGCAGTGGCTTGGAAGTGCTCCACGAGCTGCGTCAGCAATATCCAAGCCTGCCAGTGTTGGTGCTGAGCAGCGCGCCCGAAGAGCAGTTGGCGATGCGTGTGTTGAAAGCCGGCGCCAGCGGCTATATCAATAAGCGGGTTGCCCCGGAGGAACTGGTCAAGGCGGTCAGAAAGCTCATGGCAGGAGGTCGATACGTCAGCGCCAAGGTGGCAGAGCGGCTGGCTTTGGAAATCGGACAGCCGGACCCGTTGCCACACGAGACGTTATCAGAGCGGGAATCTTATGTTCTGCGCCGACTCATGGCAGGCAAATCCATCAAGGAAATCGCGAAAGAATTATCTGTGAGCGCCAAAACAGTGAGCGTCTTCCACACCCGAATCTGGGAAAAGCTTGGCGTCCGCAATGACATCGAGTTGGTGCTGTATATGACAAAGCATAATTTGCCTTTGTAGAAAAAACAGCCAGGTACAGCCTCAGAATACTCCCGCTTTTGGGAACTGAAGTTGAAAATTTCTTGAACTATTGCGCGCGGGGAAGACAACATTATTTTAATAAAACCGCAGCAAGAAGTAACATTCTCAACCGTTCAAAGTATAAATGCCTTGTTCTTCATCTGCGTTAATCTGCGTCATCTGCGGTTAACAATTTCTTAACCACAGATGAACACAGATGAACGCAGATATTATGAATCAATGAGATTGGTACGCCAAACTCAATCCTCTCCGCGCCTCTGCGCCTCTGCGGTTTAATGGTTCCCCGGCTGGCACTCTTGTAGGCCTTGGCCTACATCGTTGTCGGCCTTAACCTACTTGCAGAAGCTTGAGATTATGACGATATTTACTTGGTGACTTACGCACTTATGAAGAGCCATAGACAGACGCAGACGCCAGCCAGGAAACTCACTGGCATTCGCGGCCTCGACGAAATCACCGACGGCGGCATCCCCAAGGACCGTCCCACGCTCACTTGCGGCACGGTCGGCTGTGGCAAGACCCTTTTGGCCACCGTATTTATCATGGTCGCAGTGTTGTGGCTTGCGACTTCTGCCATGGCCCAGGAAATGGTTTGCTGGTTTGTGCCCGGCTCGGAAGGCTCCAAGTGCAAGATCATTACCGAGGCTTTGACAAGAGAAAGCCATCTCACCATCACGCCCCGAGTGGCCATAAGCTACCAGGAGATTTATAAAGCGTTGACCGAAAGGAAAGAAGCCCTGGTGTATGCCGGGTCATTTGCCGCGACACTGCTCAACGACCGCAACCTTGCGGTGCCGCTGGCGCAGAAAATCGATGGCAAGGAGTTTTACATGGGGGTGATGATTTATCCCAAGGGCGCGGATCCGACTGCCATTCTTCGCGATAATCCTGCGGAGATTTCCTTTGCCACCGGGGCCAGTTCGGGCGAGTCGAGCGCCAAGGCAGCCACGGCAGGCAAGGCGGCAATCCGCGTGAAAGACCACCAGGCAGCGGTTAATGCGGTGAAAGCCGGAAAAGCCAAAGCGGCCTTGGTGAAAAATCATTGGTGGGAGGCCAACAAAAACAAGTATCCGGATTTTCAGATGTATGAGATTCCCGGAATTTCGGAGGCAAAGTGTCCGGACAACATTCTGATGGCCTCCAGTTCGGTTAAGCCAGAAATACGCGAAAAGGTGACCGAGGCGGCCAAGGCGGCAAAGGATGCATTTGGCGCGATCCGCATGGAACCGTTTGATGTCGTGAAACTAGACTTTACCAAGGAATTGATGACCAAAGGAGGCATTGATTCCCGGACTTATAGCCGGTAGGCACATGAATAGTATGTTAACCAGACGCATTATTGCAACGCGCTTCATTCTTGCCATCACCGGCGTTGGCATCATTGCGTCCATCGTGGTGGGACTGGCGCTGGGACGGATGCAGAATACGGCAGCTACACGGGAGTTTGAGGAGAAGGCAACCTTGGTTTTATCGCTGATGCAGAGAGCCAGTGTCGCTGCTTACGCGAACTTCGAGTATGGCGTGCTTGACAACCTGGCCAAAACAATGCTCGCCGATTCTGATGTCGATAACATCGTTTTTGCCGATGAAAAAGGGAGAGTGGTGGCGCAGATGGCGCGCGAGGGAGCCGTTTTGGCGGCAGACCAGGAAATCAGTCGCAGATGCGAAGTGTGCGACGCGAACAGAGCGATTCTTGGAAACATCGAAATACGCTTCAGCCAGGCATCGCTGGCCAAAGAAAGAAAAATGAATTGGGTGACGATGGCAACGATCTGCGCCATTGCCGCCGCCGCGACGCTGATGATTGGAGTTATTCTTTCCCGTTCCATCACCGGCAGGTTGATGGAAGAGGAGTTGATTAAAACCAGCAAACGATTGGAGCTGGCGGCGCAAGCGGGGGGCGTGGGCATTTGGGATTACGACGTGG
>CAIUEN010000060.1 GCA_903898185.1 uncultured Verrucomicrobiales bacterium | reverse complement strand
GTCTGCGCTACGTCCGAAGAGTTGGCGTAAAAAGTAACATTATTACCCGTTCAAAGTATAGAAAGCAGAAATCAGGGAATTGATTTCAGATTTCAGATTTTTTCCATTCAAAACTGAACATTCCAAAATTGGAAAACATAGCAAAAAAAGTACACGTTTATTCACTTTTCTGCCAAAGCAGCGCCTATCAAGCTCCTCTGCTGAAATTTCTGTTTTCTGCTTTCTAAATTTCAGTTTTCGTTTTGTGTTTTCTTTTTCCCCGTTTTCTGCTTTCTTTGAATAATGAGCAACCGTGAATTGGTTGTAGAGCTTGTCTCAAAGCTGGCTGAAAATACTCCGTTGGAGGACATTGCCCGCGAGGTGGCCGTTCTGGCTGTCGAAAAAAACGCGTCGGAGGCCGAACTTGTGTCTCCTGCCTGGCATGAGCAGATCCTGAAGGAACGGGAAGCACGAATCCGATCAGGGCAGGAAAAATTCATCGATTGGGAAGACGCTAAAAAGGAACTCCGCGCTCTCTCGGAATGAAGATCGTCATCCTGGCGTCGGCGCAAAAAGATTTGGTTGATGGGTTCGCATGGCTTGGAAATTGAATGAAATGCGTTACGAACTAATCATTTATTGGAGCAAAGTTGACCAAACGTTTATCGTTTTCGATTATCGAATTCCATGGTAATCTAACTTTGGTTATGAGCATTGCCGAAATAGAGGCGGAACTGCCCAATCTCAGCGCCGATGAGCTTCATCGGCTCGCCCTGCGAACGTGGAGCGCGTATGTCCAGAAGGAGGATGGTGAAGACAGCTCCTGCGACGAGACCAATCCGGATGTCTTGGCCGCATTGGACGAAGCAGTGTCTCAAGCAGACTCCACACCAAGCCAGGGGCATTCAGGCGCACAGGTGCGTACCCATCTGAAAGAGTGGACTTCAAAGTAGTTTTCAAAGAGACCTTTCTGATGGATCTGCGCAGAATTGTGAAAGCCATCGCTATTCACAATCCTAAAGCGGCCCAGGATCTGGGGGATTTGATCATTCGAATTGCGGATAGTCTCAGCTTTTTTCCAGAACGTTACCCCAAAGTCCGTCAACGTCCCGGCATCAGGCGGTTTATCGTGAAAACCCATTTCAAAGTCTTCTATCGCATTGTCTATGTTTCACAAACCGTGGAAGTGCTGCGTTGTTGGGATGGGTACCGAGCCAACGATCCCAGTCTGTTCTATACTTTGAATGGGTAAGAATGTTACTTCTTGCGCCACGAACAAGGAACGATCTTATCCGTTCAAAGTATAATCAGGCTTCTCTTCTGAAATTTCTGTTTTCTGCTTTCGCAATTTCAGCTTTGGTTTTGTGCTTTTCTGTTTTCTAAATTTCAGCTTTAATAAAATACCTTGGATAGCTATCTAGTAGTCATTATTACCGGTTTTTTGGTTGCCTTCACTCTGACGCCAGTGGTCCGGTGGCTGGCGACCTATTTTGGGGTCATCGATAAACCTGATGCGCGGCGTCCTCACAAGCGTCCGACCGCTCGAGGGGGCGGTGTTGCTGTCGTGGTCGGCGTTCATGTCGCCTGCCTGCTGAGTTTGTGGCTTTTTTGGGAGAATCCGGAAGCCAATATCAACCGCAACTGGTGGGGCCACTATGTGGTGGCCACATTGATATTGCTTGTGGTGGGAGTCATCGACGACGTGCGCGGAATGAGGCCCAAGGTCAAGCTGTGTGGCCAAATCCTGGCTGCCATGGTGATGTGCCATGCCGGGACGCGCTTCGGCTTGTTCTTGGGATTTGAGCTTCCGTGGCTTCTGGACTGCGCGATGGTCGTTTTCTGGATGGTTGCGATTATCAATGCCTTCAACCTGATCGACGGCTTGGATGGACTCGCCTCTGGCCTGACCATTATTTCCGCAACCGGGCTGTGCGGCGTGTTTTTTGTTTTGGGCCATGTTTCTGGCAGCATGGTCGTCCTGGTTGCGTTAATTGGAGCGTGTCTGGGTTTCTTGCGGTATAATTTCCATCCGGCGACCGTTTTTCTGGGCGACACCGGCAGCATGTTTCTTGGGTTTTCGCTGGGAGCTGTCTCGCTGAATACGTTCAATAAAAGCACACTGCTGGTCTCGATGGTTATTCCGATGATGGTTCTGGGCGTCCCCATTTACGACGCGATGCTGGCTATCTGGCGGCGGTCTGTGCGCTTATGGCTGCCGACAACCAACACTGACGGAATAGCGAAAAAGCGTGGCATCATGCAGCCGGACGTCGAGCACCTGCACCACCGATTGCTCAGAATGGGATTGAGCACACCCCGGGTCGCCACCTTGCTTTTCGTAGTCAATTTGGTGCTGGTGTTGTGTGGGTTGATGCTGGCCATGTTCCAATCCCATGCGGCGGGCATTTTTCTGCTGGCCTTGCTTGGGGGTGTTTACATCCTGATGCGCCACATGGCCGTGATCGAACTGCAGGAAACAGGCCGGTTGATTCTGACCGGCTTGCGGCGTCCGTCGCACATGACCTTTAAGGCGCTATCCTTCCCGTTTTGGGACATGTTCTGCATGGCGGCTTCACTGGCAGTTGTCATGTGGCTGGTGGAATCGGTCCAAATCCGGTTCTGGCACACTTGGTTCCTTGATCTGCCCGTCTGGGTGACGCCCACGTTTTCGCTCCTCGCGGTCTCGCGCACTTACATCACCGTATGGCCCAGGGCGCGCATTTATGACATCCTCATTCTGATTCTGACTCTTTTGACTGGGCTGATGATCAGCTTGGGAATTGCCCTCTTGATCGATCCTTCGGAAGCATCGCGATGGTTTGTGAGGGCCATCATCATTGGCGGACTCAGCCATCCTGCAATCATCGGTTCGCGCATGTTCTACCGGGTGGTCGAGGAATTGGTCATTCATTTCAAAGCGAGCAGCAATCCCAGCGCCACCGAACGGACACTCCTCTACGGCGCAGGCGTGCGCTGCCATTTGTTTCTTAGAGAACGTGGATTCAGTAACTCATCCAGCTATGTCGGCTCGGTCATTGTTGGGTTGATTGATGACGAACCGGCGTTGCATTATCAGTGGGTTTACGGATACTTGGTTCTCGGGGCATCCAAGGATTTGCCGCAACTTGTCACGCGCCATCGCGCCACCCGTGTCATTATCACTGCGGCCTTGCGTCCGGAAGCGCTTCTCAAAATCCAGGAATTGGCCCGTGAACACCACTTTCGCCTGAGCGAATGGCGTTTTGAAGACCGACAACTCGTAACTTATGCGTAAACTCATTGTAATTGTGCTTTGTTGCACCACCGTCCTGCTGGGCGGCTATGCGGGCTTTCGTGGCTACAAGGTTTGGAAACAGCGGCACATGGTAACCATGGCCCGCGATTTTCTGGCCAAATCCGACCTTCGCAACGCCGTGCTTTGCCTGAACCAAGTGCTTGGGACCAATCCTCAAAACGTGGAAGCCTCGCGCATGATGGCCAACCTGTGCGAAGCCACCCGATCTCCCAACGCCCTCATGTGGCGCGAGCGGGCGCTGGCAGGTAACCCACGCTCCCTCGACGACCGCCTTGCCTTGGTCCGCACCGCCTTGGGTCTTCAGGATCTCAACACCGCCACCAACACCCTCCAGGGAGTTGACGTGGAAGGTCGTAAAACCGCCGAATACCACAATGTGGCTGGCGCTGTCGCTCTCACCCTGCGCCAGTATGGGGAGGCCGAGCAGCACATTCGAGAGGTTGTCCGGCTTGAGCCAGCAAACCCCTCTCCGCAGCTCAACCTTGCCGTGCTGCGCCTGCATGGAACCAACGCCGAAGCCAATGCCGAGGCTCGCGCGGTTCTCAATGGCCTTGCCCTCAATCCAACCAATGGCCATCTTCGTTGCCAGGCGATCCGCGAACTCATCTCCGACGCGGCGCGCAATAAGCAAACCAACACGGCGCTCAGTTTGTCAAAGAAACTCCTTGACCAGACAAATTCCGTTTACAGCGACCGCCTTCTGCGTCTGGACGTTCTCCTGGCCGCCAAACACCCAGACCTGCAACCGACCATCGCCGCCTATCAATGCGAGGCAATAACCGATCCCGCGAAAACTCACGATCTGGCTTCGTGGCAGATGACACGCGTCTCTCCATCCGACGCTCTTGCGTGGCTCATCACCCTGCCGCCTGCCATGCAGACCAACCAGGCGCTGGCCTTCCTGGCCGCCCAATGCCGCGAGAGCACCCACGACTGGAAGGGACTTGAAAACACCCTCGCCAAGCAATCATGGGGCGATCTTGATTTCATCCGATACGCCATGCGAACCCGCGCCTTGCGTGGCATGGACATGGGAAGCGCAGCCAAGCTTGAATGGGACAAAGCCCTGAAAGCTTCAAACAACCAGAAGCAAGCCCTTATCGCCCTTTTGCGCCTGGCCGGACAATGGCAATGGCTTGGCGAATCAGAAGACCTCCTCTGGAGCATCCTCAATCAGTTTCCATCTGAGCAATGGGCTGCCCAAGCGCTCATGCAATCCTCCTATGCCAACGGCCAAACCCGTAACCTGATGACCCTTGTAGCCAAAGACGTCAAAAAATCTCCAAACAATCTCGGCGCGAAAAACAACCTTGCCATGCTCGCCCTGTTGCTGGATGCCAGCGAACTGAAGCCGCACGACATGGCCCGCGAGGTTTACACCCAGGCATCAACCAATGCCTCGTTTGCCTCCACCTATGCGTTCTCACTCTTCTTGCAGGGAAAAAACACCGAAGCCTTGAAAGTCTTTGAACAACTCAAGCCCAAGGAACTCGAAGATCCCTCCGTTTCCGGCTACTATGGAATGGTCTTGAAAGCCACCGGAGATCGTGTCAAAGCCAAGAGATACCTTGAGTTTGCCTTAAAGGCAAAGCTTCTCCCCGAAGAAAAGAAATTGATGGACAAAGCCCGTCAGGGAATTTAATCCAGCGCCACATATCACAACTATTACAAAAAAGGCCGGCTTCATGCCGGCCTTTTTTGTTTCTTGCTACTAAATGCGGTAGAGCGTGCCAATGAGTTGCGTTGATCGTCGCCGGATGCCTTCAAACTTACTGGTCTTTCAGCCACGCTGGCGACCCCAACAACAGAACGAGTCTGGAGTATTACATTGCTTGGGCTTGTTGTTTTCTCTAAGTTTCACTCGAAATTATGAGGTTAAATCAACCTAACTTGAAAAAGGCAGGCAGCGACTCCCGCTGGATTCTTCTGCTTCTCATTCTTTTGATGGGTGCGTAGCGACAATTAGAATTTTCCAGTGACGATTATTTGATTCGTCAGCGGTTTGGGGAAGATCAGGCAGCGTTCGTTGTTGGAGGCCGAGCGGCCTCGAATTAGGGCGCTGTAAATGATCACCAAACAGCAATACCGACGACTCATGAGCAAACATCAAGTAACTGGAAACATAACTGAAAGCGCAATGAAGGCGGATACCAGCCGACCCACAGCGC
>CAIUEN010000059.1 GCA_903898185.1 uncultured Verrucomicrobiales bacterium | reverse complement strand
TAGTACACCAAGGCCCAAGTTCGTGAGCAATGAATTGGTCGATTTTACTGGGTAAAATGAGCGTCAATTCGATTCACGAATTTACGAATTACGGTACTAGACGCGGCTTCAGAAGAAATTGCAAGAACGTGAAATCCTTTGATTTCAACTATAAAGCCAGTAGAAAGGTGACCCCATGACCTTGAACGAATTGAAATCGCAGGTTGCCCTTGGCGAGGACAGCCACCGGCAATTCAAACAGGATTTAACCAATCCGGATGCCTTGGCGGCGGAGATGGCGGCTTTCTCCAACTCGGAAGGCGGGACGCTGTTCATCGGTGTCAGCGATGACGGTTCATTGCCTGGCATAGACCGAACCGAAGTTTCGCGCATCAACCAACTGATTGCCAATGCGGCCAGTCAGCATGTGCGCAGTCCCCTGACGGTGCGGACGGAAAATGTGGGCCTGAAGAACCATCGGATCGTGATCGTCCTGAGCGTGCCCAAAAGGATGGACAAACCCTATTTCGATAAGAACGGCGTCATCTGGCTCAAATGTGGCGCTGACAAACGCCGCGTCAATTCCAAGGAGGAATTGAGCCGGTTGTTTCAAAGCGCGGATCAGTTCCATGCGGACGAGTTGCCAACCAAGGCTCGAATGGACAAGTTGGACAAGCTTCGCTTCCGGGATTTTCTCCGGGATGTTTACCAGCAGAAATTCCCCACCCCAGCGCGGGAGCGCTTGAAACTGTTGCAAAACATGAATCTGGCGACCGATGACGGTTTCTTGAATCTTGGGGGAGTTTTGCTTTTTGCCGAACGTCCAGAGTGGATCAAACCACAGTTCATCGTCAAAGCGATCCGTTATCCCGGCGATGACATCCATGCCAGTGATTATCTCGATTCCGAAGACTTCAGCGGAGCTTTGCCAAAATTGTTTGAAGGCGCCATGACTTTTGTCATGCGCAATTTGCGCAAAGTACAGGCGGGCCACGGGGTGAATGCGCTGGGGACACCGGAAATCCCGCCGCTGGTATTCGAGGAACTCCTTGTCAATGCGCTCGTGCATCGGGACTACCTGATCAGCGCTCCCATTCGGCTTTTCATTTTCGATAACCGCATTGAGATCATCAGTCCCGGTCATTTGCCAAACAATCTGACGATTCCAAAAATTCAGGCTGGCAACTCGAATATCCGCAACCCGATTCTGGTGTCGTATGTTGCCAAGGGGATGCTGCCATACCGAGGTCTTGGTTCCGGCATCAAACGAGCGTTGGAAGATTGGCCGGAGATTGAGTTCACCGATGACCGGGAAGGATGCCTGTTCCGGGTGACGGTTCGCCGCAAAGAAGTGGCAAGTTCAGAGAACATTAAAAGTAAGGAGAAAAGTTTTTGAGGAGCTTGGCTGGCAACCGATTTTGGTAATTTCGGACATCAAACCGCAGAGGCGCAGAGGCGCGGAGCAAGAAGAAGAAAATAATGCATGGCTTCCTTCTCTCCGCGCCTCTGCGCCTCTGCGGTGATTTTCCCCCTCAAATAATAATCTTGTCAGAGTTCCGAATCTGATGCATTTTTATGATGTTCCGTATTGATTTGTAGCCTGTTTTTGAAATGATAGGCCGTTGATTGGAAATGAAAGCGTTTTTCGTCGCCATACTGTTCCTTGCAGCGCCGCTGTTTTTGCATGCGGCGGAGGCTCCCGCTGCCCTTGTTGCGGCGACGCATGAAGAAGGCCCCTTGGTCAGTCCTGCGGCACCGGAGCTCTTCAATATAGGCCCCATCCCGGTGACCAATGCCATGATCTATACTTGGATTATCGGGGCATTCATTTTTGTGGCGATAAAGCTGGGAACTTCCAATTTGAAGATCATTCCCAGGGGACTGCAAAACGTGATCGAGATGGCGGTCGAGGGCCTGGAGGATCTGACCAAGGGATTGCTTGAGCCGAAAGTGGCTGTCTGGTGTTTTCCTCTCGTGGCAACCTATTTTATTTTCATCGTGATATCGAACCTGATGGGCCTTCTGCCCGGGGTGGGGAGCATCGGATACGGCCCTGTCGCCGAGCATGGTGGCATGCCCTTTGCAATTGAACACGCCAGCCTGCCGTTTTTCCGACCGCCAACGGCCGACGCCAACACAACCATCGCCATGTCGGCCATTTTCTTCATCATGAGCACCATTTGGGCCTTCAAATATAATGGGCCGCTCGGGTTGGTGAAACACATTTTCGGCGTCAAAGGCGGACTGAAAGGCATGATCCTTGTGCCGTTTACGATCATATTCGCGCTCGTCGGTGTGATCGAGGTGATCTCGATCCTCATTCGGCCCATTGCGCTGGCGATGCGTCTTTACGGGAACATCTATGGCGGCGAGAGTGTGCTGGCGCTGATGGTTCACAAGGCGTGGGGATTGGCGGCTGTTCCGTTTTACGTGCTTGAATTTGTGGTCGCCATTGTGCAGGCGATGGTTTTTACCATTCTTTGCATCGCATTCATCAGCACTTTGTGTTCACATACCGAAGAAGAAGGCGAAACGCATTCGCATTGAAAATTTTGCAATCGAGACCGTGCGGCGCGCGGGCGGTTGCGAGCAACACCTAACAAAAAAAGTGAGAGAAAAATGATACTAGCAGACGTAATACCGGTACTTCACGGAAACATTGCTGTGGGCTTGGGCGCTCTGGGTGGGGCGATTGGTGTCGGCCTGACGGCAGCCAAGGCGGCTGAAGCCACCGGACGCAATCCCGGCGCATTTGGCAAAGTCTTCGTCGTCGCCATTCTCGGCATGGCCTTGGCTGAAGGCTTGGCAATCTTGACCTTCTTCGTCGTCCAAAACACTTAACCGGCGTTTTTTATGGATGAAGCTGCAAGAACCCTGACTCATCTGGGGGTTGACTGGACCAAATTCCTGGCCCAGACGCTCAATTTTGCGATCATCCTGTTTCTCCTGTGGCGCTACGCCTACAAGCCGGTTTTGGCGATGTTGCAGCTACGCCGCGAGCGAATCGCGGAAGCCATCACCAACGCCGACAAGATCAAGATTGAACTGGCGCAGACGGAGGCCGCCCGACAGGAAATTCTCAATCAAGCCGCCACCCAGGCGAACAAGCTGATCGAAGAAGCCCGCGCTGCCGCTGCCCGCGTCCAAGAACAGGAAACGCAGAAAGCCATTGTCCAAGCCGAACAGATTATCACCAAAGCTCGTGAAGCCTCTGCCGCAGACCATGCGCGCATGCTCACCGAGCTTAAACGCGAGGTCGGTCTGTTGGTGGTGCAAACAACCGCCGCAGTTACCGGCAAGATTCTAACCCCGGACGACCAGCGTCGCTTGGCTGAAGAAACTCGCCAGCGTTTGGCGGCCTAATCTGATCTGATCGGCTGATGAAAATATCCAAACAAGCCCGGCGCGAAGCCCGTCAGATCTTTCGCAGTTGCGTGATCAATGGCGCGCTGGATCCTGATCGAGCCCGGCAGGTCGTCCCACTCGTTGCCGCCCGCAAGCCGCGCGGTTACATGGGATTGCTGACTCAGTTTGAAAAGCTGGTCAAGCTCGACGCCGCCCGGCACCTGGCTCGGATTGAATCAGCCGAGCCTCTATCCCCGGAGTACCAAGCTCAAGTGCAGACGGATCTTCGCCGCGTCTATGGCGAGGGCCTTGAGGTTGTTTTCACCAGCAAACCCGAACTGCTCGGCGGCATGCGCGCGCAGGTGGGCGGAGATGTTTATGACGGCAGTGTTTTGGCGCGATTGACCGCGCTGCGGGAGAGTTTCTAATTTGCAGAGCGCCGCCCCCGGCGGCTGGCCCAAAAGTCCTATATGAGTACATTGTTGCAAGAGATTGAAGCGCAGATTTCCGGTCTCAAAGCCGGCGTTGTAAAACAGAACGTCGGCACCGTCCGGGAGATTGGCGATGGCGTTGCCAAGATCGAAGGACTGACCGACGCGATGCTCAACGAAATGTTGGACTTCGGCAACGGCATCGTCGGTTTGGCGATGAACCTTGAGGAAACTGAAGTCGGCGCGATCATCCTGGGTGATTACACCAGCATCAAGGAAGGTCAGGAAGTTCGCACCACCGGCAAGCTCCTTCAAGTGCCCGTTGGCCCAGCCCTTCTTGGGCGCGTGGTCAACTCCCTCGGCCAGCCCATTGACGGCAAGGGGCCGATCAAGGCCGAGGCGGTCTATCCTGTCGAAAAAATCGCTCCAGGTATTATTCGCCGCAAATCGGTCAGCCAGCCGGTGCAAACTGGCATCATGGCGGTCGATGCCATGATTCCCATCGGACGTGGTCAGCGCGAATTGATCATCGGCGACCGTTCCACTGGCAAGACCACCATCGGGATCGATACCATCATCAGTAACGCCCGATTGAACAAAGCCGCCGAACAAGCTGGCGACACTGAATACCGTCCGCTCTATTGTATTTACGTGGCGATTGGCCAGAAACAATCCAACGTGGCCCGTGTCATCGCCGAACTCGATGCAGCCGGCGCTCTTCCCTACACGATCATTGTCAGCGCCAGCGCGTCGGATTCCGCCACCAACCAATACTTGGCGCCCTTCGCCGGTGCTGCGATGGGCGAGTGGTTTATGGATAACGGCAAGGATGCCCTCATCATTTTCGATGATCTTTCCAAACACGCGGTTGCTTATCGCCAAGTGTCGCTGGTTCTAAAACGTCCCTCTGGCCGCGAAGCCTATCCCGGTGACGTTTTTTACCTCCATAGCCGGTTGCTGGAGCGCTCGGCTCGCGTCTCTGAAAAATTCGGCAACGGTTCGCTTACCGCCCTGCCAATCATCGAGACGCAGGCGGGTGACGTATCGGCTTACATTCCGACCAACGTGATTTCCATCACTGATGGCCAGATTTATTTGGAAACCGACCTGTTCTACCAAGGCGTGCGACCGGCGATTTCGGTCGGTTTGTCCGTCTCTCGCGTCGGTTCAGCCGCGCAGATCAAGGCGATGAAGCAGGTGGCCGGCCGCATCAAAGGGGATTTGGCTCAATTCCGCGAGTTGGCTGCATTTGCCCAATTCGGTTCGGACCTCGATGCCCGCACGCAAGCCCAGCTTGAGCGTGGCAAGCGCATTGTCGAGGTTTTCAAACAGCCCCAGTACAATCCCATCGCCGTCGAAGTCCAAGTGGCTATCCTCTGGACTGTGCAGAACAATTACATGGACGATGTCCCGGTTGCCAAAATCAAGGACTTCCAAGCCAAACTGACTGATTACCTCACCAGCCGCAAGACGGCGTTGCTGGCGAAAATTCTCAAAGAACGGGCGCTGAACGATGCCTTGATTGCCGATCTGAAGGCGGCCGTAACCGAGTTCAAACAGACTTACAGGTAACCCATTAAGTGATCCGTGCATGCGTTTCCCCGATTTAACGATTAACGATTCACGAATAACGATTCCATGCCCAGCACCCGTGACATCCGCCGACGAATCAAGTCGGTAAAGAACACAGCTCAGATCACCAAGGCGATGCAGATGGTCGCTGCATCGAAAATGCGCCGCGCCCAAGTGGCTGCCTTGGCGGGTCGGCCTTACGCCACGCTCTTAAACAAGGTGCTTGCCCCGCTGGCGGGCACGCTGGGCAACTTCCACCATCCACTGGTCGAATCGCGCGAGGTCCGCAAATCATGCGTCATCCTGGTAGGCACAGACAAGGGCTTGTGCGGCGGTCTCAACAGCAACTTGATGCGTGAAGCAGCCAAATACGATCGCGAGACGACCATTTTCATCACCGCTGGACGAAAAGCCGCCCAGTTCGTTGCCCGCACCAAGCGCCAGTTGGTGGCCGAGTTTAACTACAAGGACACCCCAGCTTTTAGCGAGGCGCGCGCCATATCCAAATTTGCCTGCGATCTTTACGCAAAAAAAGAGATCGATCACGTAGAAATCCTCTACACCCAATTTGTTTCGACTCTCGTCCAGAAGCCGGAAGTCAAAGATCTCCTGCCGGTCGGCGAGGTCGAGGGAATCAAAGTGGGAGTGGGTTCCCAGTCCGTATATCCAAAGATGCTGCAAGGCGCCGCTGAATTCTTGTATGAGCCGAGCCAGGAACAGGTTTTGGGGGCCTTGCTGCCGCATAGTTTGAATTTCCAGATTTATCAGATTCTCCTCGAAGCCAAAGCCAGCGAGCAAAGCGCTCGCATGGTGGCCATGAAGAGCGCCACCGACAACGCCCAACAATTGATCAAGGATCTGACGCTCGAATACAACAAGCTGCGCCAGGCCAACATTACCAAGGAACTCCTCGAAATCACCAGCGCCGCCATGGCTGGTTGAGGAGCGATCATGGCACGCAAAGCCTCAGATCAACCTGAGTTCGTCCACCGCGGGATTAACGATGTCATCGGCATCGTTCTCTGTTTTTCCGCCCTGCTCCTGATTGTCGCCCTGATAACTTATGATCCCCGCGACTCGACATACTTGACGGTGCCGGCCAATAGCACGCCGCATAACCTTGGCGGGGAGATTGGCGCGGGAGTTTCGCTCGCAATGTTCTGGACCTTCGGCGTGGCGGCCTACATTTTCCCGACGCTCCTGCTCATTTTCGGGTTGGGCTACATTTTCCAGTTTCTCGCTCACCTGCGCCGCTCGTGGATTTGGGCCGCGCTGCTGCTGCTCTGTTGCATGGGACTGCTGCGAACCTACGAGGGCGATTTCGCGTTGCTGCGCAAGGTCCGCGACGGTCTCAAGGCGCCGAGTGTTGGCGGGATGGTCGGCTATGTTTTTTTTGAATACGCTCTCAAATACTTCGGCAAAGTGGGGGCTACCATCGTCCTTGGCGCTGTCTATCTGATCAGCCTGCTTTATTTGACAAACCTCCGTCTTGGCGCTTTCTGCCGCAACTTATGGAATTCCAAGGTCCATCCAGAACTTCCCAAGGAGAGCGTGATTGGGACGGTTGAGGAGGAGCTTGCAAAACGCGCCACGGAACTTGAAAAGGAAACGCGCAAACTGCAAGAACAGTTGGATAAGAAACGCGCGGAGGAGGCCCCCGAAAAATCGGGCCTCGGCGCTGACGGAAAACCCGTCCCCGAGCCGACCGTGCGCGATCTGAGCATCTCGCAATCCAAGTCGCCGACTCGCAAGAAAGGCGAACCCGAAAAACCGGCCTCCGCGCCCGTGCAAATTGGTGAAGTCATTTCCGCCGGCGAAATTGCCGCCGCAACAACGATCGATATCCTGGGTAAGAAGTCGGCGCTCAAATCCGGCGAAACTGCCGCTCCGAACCCGGACGCGGCTGTCAAGGAAGGCGAATCCGAATCTGAGGAATCCGCGCCCCTTCCGCTCCCTGTTCCAGCGGTCATCCAAAAATCGAGATCAGCCTCCAAGAAACCAAAGCCAATCTCTGTCGCCGCGCCACCCCATATCGGTAATTATCAGTTGCCGGGGCTGGATTTCCTTCAGTATCCGGACTCCACGCTCAAGCCAACCGAGTCCAAAGAAGAGCTCATGGCCAACGCGCGGCTCATGCAGCAAACGCTGGCGCAATTCGATATCGAGGTCTCGCTCGGCGATATCACCAAGGGGCCAACGATCACCCGCTATGAACTGCACCCCGCGCCGGGAGTGAAGCTCGAAAAAATCAGCGGCCTGTGCAACAACATCGCCGCCGCCCTCAAAGCCGAGCGGATCAACATCCTAGCCCCGGTGCCGGGCAAAAGCTCGGTGGGCATCGAAGTGCCCAACATCATCAAGACCAAGGTCATCATGCGTGATCTCTTCGAGTCCGAAGAGTGGAAGACCACCAGGGCGCGCATCCCTCTGGCTTTGGGCAAGGATGTCTATGGCCAGCCGATCATCGCCGATCTGGCGGAAATGCCGCATCTTCTGATCGCCGGCAGCACCGGTTCGGGGAAGTCCGTCTGCATCAATTCCATCATCGCCTCGCTGCTTTACAAATTCGGTCCAGACAAACTGCGGTTCGTCATGATCGATCCCAAGGTGGTCGAGCTCCAGCAATACAACGCGCTGCCACACTTGGTTGTGCCAGTGGTAAACGATCCCAAGAAGGTGATCCTGGCGCTGCGTTGGGTTGTGAATGAAATGGAGAAACGCTACCAGATTTTTGCCCGCGTCGGCGTTCGCAATATCAAGTCGTTCAACGAACGCCCCAAGACCAAGCCCGTGCCTATTCCCGAACCCGAGCTGCCGCTGATGGCAAGAAGGAACAAGAACGAGTCCGGCGCAGACGGCTTTGCCGTTGAACTGGACCAGGAGATCATCGTTCCTCGCGAGGCTGACATCGTCATCCCGGATTATCTCAGCTACATCGTC
This sequence comes from uncultured Verrucomicrobiales bacterium, assembly GCA_903898185.1. Lineage (GTDB taxonomy): Bacteria > Verrucomicrobiota > Verrucomicrobiia > Limisphaerales > Palsa-1400 > CAIUEN01. Next base: position 991 of record CAIUEN010000059.1, on the reverse strand, counting down.
GTGATCATTGACGAACTGGCAGACCTGATGCTGGTTGCGCCCGCCGATGTTGAAATGGCGATTGCGCGCATTACGCAGATGGCGCGCGCAGCGGGCATTCACTGCATCGTCGCGACCCAGCGGCCGAGCGTCGATGTCATCACCGGTGTCATCAAGGCGAACATCCCGGCTCGCATTGCGTTTCAGGTCGCCGCCAAAGTCGATTCCCGGACGATTCTTGACGCCATGGGCGCTGACAAGCTGCTTGGAAAAGGCGACATGCTGTATCTTCCTCCGGGCTCGGGCAGGCTGATCCGTGCCCAAGGCGTCTTGGTGACCGACCCAGAAATCCAATCTGTGGTTGATTTTATTGCGGCCCAAGGCAAGCCGAGTTACGAGCTGGAAATCCATCAGCAATTGCAAAAAACACCTTCCAGCAGCATGGATTCCGATGGCGGCGGCAGCGACGAAGACGAGGAGTTGATCCAGCAGTGCATCGAGGTCATCCGAAGCGAACAGAAGGCCAGTGTCTCTCTAATGCAGCGGCGCCTGCGCCTGGGTTACACACGGGCTGCGCGTATCATGGATGAATTGGAGAACCGCGGCGTTGTGGGCCCCAGCAAAGGCGCTGAGCCCCGCGACATTCTCATCGACCTCGATGGTGGCGGCGCAGACGGCGCAGGTGTGGAAACCGGCACCAGCACATAAATTTGGACAGGATTTACTGGATTTACAGGATTGGGAAAGTTGCAGAAGCACCTGTTTACGTGTCTGCTAGTCGTGGGGCAGACCTCTGGTCTGCCAGCACCTCGTTATCGAGGTGCAGCGATTGGTTGTGCTGACTGTTCCAGGAGCCTCTGGCTCCGTGGACTTTAAGGGAGTTGGAAGAAATAATCATACCAGAGGGCGCGGTTCAATTAGAACATCCCATTTAGGCAAAGTGACAGATCGCTGCAATCGCTCTTCTAATTTCGCCTTGGCCGCTTTGCACAAGCGCACGCCTTTGGCGTAG
>CAIUEN010000058.1 GCA_903898185.1 uncultured Verrucomicrobiales bacterium | reverse complement strand
CTGCGCAACGGCAGACAAGAATGTCTGCGCTACGTCCGGAGATCGTTCCTCGTTTGTGGCGCAAAAAGCACACTCTTACCTGTTTACAGTATAGCACAAGCATCCTTGCCTGTGCTACCTGAATAGTTCTTGGTTCTACAACGATGTCGCGCCTACGGCGCATTGAAGTGAGTTCATTCCACTCTATTTTGGGTGGATTGTTTAGAATTTGAATGTCGCGCCCACCGAGACTTGGTTGTCGTCATATTCCCGGCCAGAGGCATCAGTTGTTGCAGGGAGACTCTGGAAATTCCGCGCCAAATTGGCGGTGTACGCCACATTGATACTGGCATTGGGGCTAAACGCGTAGGTCAAACCCGCGGAGATCGAGTAAAGCGCATCGTCTTGCAGTTTGGTTGTTCCACCCGATGACTTGAGATCGGTCAGACCGCTGGTGTAATCTGATTCCAGAAGTTTTCCACCGATATCCACGAAAAGACCATCAACCAGCTTGCGCCGATAGCTTAGGTCAAACAAGCTGTCGAAATAGGGCGATTTTCCTGTGCTGGAGACCCACTGGTATTGCTTGTATTTGAACGACACCGTGTCGCTCGGCGTAATGGTGGCCGTCATTGAGGCTTCGCCATAGTAAGTGGTCATATCCTTATTCTCCATTGGCGCATGATCGCCGTAGGATCGGAAATCAGGACCGCCCTGCGCCTTCAATTCCAGCCAATCCAGTGGCTTGCCCTCAACTCCAAAAAGCACCCGTTGATAATCGCTGGAACCACTTAACTGGTTCGTATCGAATGAATGTGGAAGCGCCTGCTGATACTGGTTGCCATAACGATAACCAATCGTAGCCGCCACTTTGGGCGTGATTTTATAGCCAAAATCCGCACCGCCATTGATATCGTGTCGGTCAACGAAGTTCTGATACCCTTTAGTACTGTTCAGCTCGGTTTTCAGATCGTAGTTAATTAAAGTAGCGACAGGGCGGAGAAACCACTTCTCCTGGTCATACTTTAGCGTAATGGCAGCCCTGTCCTGGTCCTGATCACGCCGTTCACGCACTACGGGGGTTGCCTGAGCCGAGCTTAGAGCCCCTGGGTAAAAAGCGCCAAACTTGCCGCCGTCAATCAGCGAAAGGGTATTGTCCACAGTGGCCGAGAACGCGTCGGCTTTGATCTTCACGCCCCCGATCAAACGATGAATATTGTAACTTTCCGATGAAGCTTGGTGATACGTTACAAAATCCGGGTTGTAAGCCAGCGACAATGACTGCACTGTTTTTTGATCTCCGAGCAGCGGCGCGAAGTTCACTCCCAATTTGGGCGACACAGTTGTTACAAAAGAGGATTCTCCCTTAAGCGCTACAACGCTCCCCGGAGGCACATTAGTGGCTGGGATCCAGCCATGGTTACGACTGTCTGCTCCCGCAGCAAATATGTTGTCATCGTAGGTTTCTTTGACGCCTAACGACAAATCCGTCAGCCACGCCGGTTTGGTCAATGCCGGGGTCGGCTGCGGCGCTGGGGCCGTAGCTGTGGCATTATCGGCGGCAGCGCCAGTCATCACCGGCCCAAGCAGGGCAATGGCGACGGTGCTCACACGCGTCAATGTTAAACGACCATTCGATGGCGATGTTTTGCCTTGGCGAAGGCTCTGATGGTTTCTTGCAATAGCTTGTTTCATGATTTTTTCTTGCTGGAGGTTACTGTTAAATGTAAATGAGCAACATCGTTCCTTTTCTTGGTCAAAAAAGTAACATTCTTACCCATTTAAAGTATTATATCGAATCAATCGTGGATGACTTTAGCCCGATTTTAGCAAATCACAAAGGTTTTTAACTATTTTAACAGTAATATCAAGAGGTCGCCTGAGGATGAGCGTTGGCTGGCTGTGACGTTTCCTCGCCAAAAGCCCTGGCAACAAGCTTCGGGTCTGGCGCTTTTGTTAATAAGCTGACCAACGGAACAACGATCAGCGGAACGATCATCGCCACTGCGGCGGCAACAGGAATGCTCGGTTTGCCCCAGGCAAAAAACAATCCCACCGCCGTGCCGACTCCAGAGATCATGCCGGCAAACGCGCCTGCCCGCGTGGTGCGTTTCCAGAACAGACCGTAAATATATGGCGCCAGGAACGCGCCGCTCAACGAACCCCACGCGATGGCCATGAGATTGACTATCATGTCCACCTTGTTCATCGCGATCCACAGCGACAGCGCGACAAAGACCCCGCACAACACGCGCATCAGCATCATCGTCCGCTTTTGGTTCCGTTCGCGCCCGCTGAGCGCGCCATAAAGATCAATCGCAACGGACGAACTGCTCACAAGCACCAGTGACGACAGGCTCGACATGGACGCTGAAAAGACCATCAGCAAAATCACCATCACCAGCCATTGAGGCACATAGGTTGTGATGAAAAACGGCATCAGCAGGTCGAGATTGAGTTTGCCTGTGGCGGCATCGACAATCGGCGCGAGGCTGGTTTTCGGATCGGTGAAAAACAGATGCGTCAGAGCTCCGCTGTAATAGGCGCCAAACGACATGAAAAACGCGAACACAGTGGCAATGATCATGGCGCGGCGAACGTCGGCCTTGGCGCGGATCGAGTAAAATTTCTGCACCATCTGCGGCAGCGCCCAGGGGCCGAAACTGGTCATGAACACCAGCGATGCCAGCACCACCCAACCGGGGAAACTCACGCCCGGAGGCGGCATCGCCCCCGCAGCCAGCGGAGGGGGCGTCGCGAGCGCGGGCATGAACTTGGGATCCAACAACTGCGAGAACGTGCTGAACATCCCGCCTTTCATATTAGTCAGCAGGATCACCATCACCAACACCCCGGCGAATTCAACAATCCCGCGAATAAAATCGCTCACAGCCACCGCAAAATAACCGCCGATCATCAGGTAAACGCCGGTCAGCGCCGCCAAGAAAATCAACGCCTGGTTGTATTGAAGCCCCAGCGTCTTTTCGAACAAGTAGCTCAAGCCCATGTAAACCGAGGCCGAATACGGCACCAGGAACACGAATACGATGATGGCCGAAATGATCTGCATCGGCTTGCTATCATAACGGGCGCGGAGGAACTCAGGCATCGTCAACGCGTTCAGTCGGGCGGTCATCTCGCGTGTGCGCCCGGCCAGAACCATCCAAGCCAGGAACGTGCCGATCAGCGTGTTGCCGACCACGATCCAGAGCGAGTGAATTCCAAATCCCCACCCGAGCCTGCCGGCATAGCCGATGAACAAGACCGCCGAAAAGTAGGTCGTTCCATACGCGAACGCGCTCATCCACGGCCCGAGCGAGCGTCCGCCGAGAAAGAAATCGCCCACCGACTTCGTGCGCCGCATGCACCAAAACCCAATGCCCAGCATCACCAGCACATACACGATCACAATGGACAAATAGAGAGTATTCATAGCGGAAGCTAAGCAAATACGAATCCGCTCAAACGTTCAAGTAATCTTATAGTGGAACCAGCAATTCGGGTGCGTGACCAAAAAGTAACCTTGTGGGGCAGGTCTCTGACCTGCCAGTTGACGGAGTCTCTGACTCCGTGGATTGGCTCTGGGGAGATGCGGATTCG
>CAIUEN010000057.1 GCA_903898185.1 uncultured Verrucomicrobiales bacterium | reverse complement strand
CACACAGGGTTCCTTCCACTTTCTCCGCCATCATTTCCGCCCCGGTCCCTTGGTGGAATAACGCTACGTTTAACGACCTATAATGGCCCTCAAAAACAGCTCAAGACTTAGTCGAACTCTTTCTCGTGGAAATCCAGGCTTGGGTAATCCTCTCGCTCCCAATGAACAGCGTTCCGGAAGCTACGCCGGTTGGCGTAACATTCAAGTTGAACGATCCTGAGTTGGTCTGCTGGCGCACGTTATCTACTGTGGCGAACAGACCAATGTAGGCGCCTTGCGCTGCCAGGAATCGGTTTGTCACAAAATTTGCTGTTAGCGTCATATCTTGTTCAGCTACGAACCTCAGGATCGCGTTGGAAGAGTTGGTGGTGCCAGTCCAATTCAAAAAGAGCCAGTTGCGTAAGGGAATCGCCTGTAGGGTATAGCTTTTCCCAAACAGAAGATTTGTCACTGTCCAATTTGGGGTGACACGGCCACTGCCGGTGGTGGACACCGTTAGTGCCGATGAGTTCGTCGCTGTAGTTCCCAAAAACAGATCCCACCCCGTGGTTCCGCTTCGATAATAGAATTTCACATCATGGGTGGACGCGAATACGTCAGCGGCGGTTCCTGTCGGCGCATTGCCTTGGAAATAGACGCTCCTCAAACTGATGCATGAGGAGAAGGCTCCGCTCCCGAGGTTGGCGACACTGGCAGGAATCGTTATGCTAGCCAAGCTGGTGCAGGATTCAAACGAACGGCTTCCGATATTGGCGACGCCGTTAACAATAATGACATTGGTCAAACCCGTACAAAAAGAGAATGCTTCGCTGCCGAGGTTGGAAAGGCTGCCCGGTATCGTGATGCTCTGCAAGTTGGGGCAGGAAGAGAAAGCGTAACTCCCGATGTCCGCGACGCTGTTCGGGATCGAGATGCTGTGGAGGTGGGGGCAAGACGAGAAGGCATAACTTCCAATGTTGACTAGACCATACGTAATCGTGACGGTGGTCAGGTTTGGAAATGAGGAGAAAGCGTGACTTCCGATGTTGGCGACACTTCCAGGAATCGTAATATTGGTCAGGTTGGCGCAGGACTCGAACGCATCACTCGCCAGATTGAGGACTCCATCAGAAATGGTTACGTTGGCCAGCTTCGTGCAAGACGAAAACGCTTTGCTGCCCACATTCGCGACGCTGCCAGGGATAGTGATGCTCTGCAAGTTGGAGCAGGAGGAGAAAGCGTAACTCCCGATGTTCGCTACGCTGCCAGGGATGGTGATGCTCTGCAAGTTGGGGCAGGAAGAGAAAGCGTAACTCCCGATGTTCGCTACGCTGCCAGGGATGGTGATGCTCTGCAAGTTGGGGCAGGAGGCGAAAGCGTAGCTGCCAATGTTGGCGACGCTGCCTGCGATCTCAATGTTGGTTAGGTTGGGACAGGAGGCGAATGCGTAACTTCCGATGTTGGCAATGCCATTGGGGATGACGACCCTCGTAAGGTTCGCAAAGTCTTGAAAAGCGCCATCTTCGATGCTGGTGGCAGCGCCAGAGATTGTCACCATTCCGCCATCGCTGGTGTAGCCGATTATCGTAGCGCCGGAGGCGCTTGATGTGTACGCAAACTGCATTGTTGCCGTCATGGTGAACAGCAGGACAAAATCCGTTAGGGTGCGCAGATTTTTCTTCATAGCCGTTTTTTCATCTTGCCTATTGATGAATCATGGGTTGTCACTGAATGGTTGCAAGGGAAAAAACCAAAATTGCACAGACAGCAGCGCGTATGCATGAATGCTTTCCGGAGTGCGGCGGCGCGGGGGAATGAATTGGCGATTTTATTCTCTGTTTCTGATTGTTTTTTTCATTAGTGATGGCTTGAATCGAACGGTTGACATTATGACGCGCAAGAGAATCAGTTTTTTTGGATTGCTAACCGTCTTATTTCTGCTGATTTGCTTTTCCCTCACATGGAGGAGGGCGGCGAATCCACCTGCGTCCGCGCCTCCCATCCGGCAGGTCAAAGTTTTTGCGTTATCGAATGCTCCTTCTGTTGCCGCTCAATCAACATGGTCAGCCCAAATTCCGTTGACAATCTCCAATTTTGTGGCGAAGATTGCCGCATCAACCAATCACGGCCCCATTACCTTCGGTACAGCCAGAGGCGCATACGTCCAATTCAAGAACAGCCAGCAACAAGATGCCTTCAAACGTCTGGAAAATAGCGCGTCCGGCTCAGCTCAGTTGTTTTTGCGGCCAGACAATTCGACGCCAGTTCAAATCAAGGGCTACCCATTGATGAAGGCTGTTGGCGGGAACGGCTCCACTGCCGCGCAAAACGAAAAGACCGCGCGCGCATTTCTGAGAGAAAACGCCTCCCTCTTGCTTTTGAGCGATCCTGACAAAGAGTTGCGCGAGCTAACCAGAGAGACTGATACCTTGGGAATGGCAAACATTCGATATGTCCAGACTTACGCTGGACTGGATGTCTGGCCCGCTCAATTGAGCATCCATCTGGATGCCCACGGGAACGTAACGATGATGGATGGAGCTTACATTGCAACTCCCGAAGGAGTCGCAACAAAGCCTCAAATTTCGGAATCTGAATCCGAAACCCGCGCAAAGGCGCTGGTTCCAGGTGGAACTCTGGCAAATGGAGGCAAATCCACTTTGATTGTTTACGGCCCGTTGGATAAGCCGCCCCGACTGGGATGGAAGTCCGAGGTGGTTTCTGGGATTCAAAACGATTGGGTTGTCGTCATTGACGCTTTGGATGGTTCAACACTCACGGCATTCAATCAATGCGCGGATGCGAACGTGCCTGGTTCGGGTGTCGATTTGCTGGGGCAAACCCGCGCCTTAAATGTTTGGCTGAGCGGCTCCAAGTATTATATGAGGGATGCCAGCAAGTCGATGTTTAATCCGGCCACAGCAACTGGATTTATCACCATTGGGGATGCAGGCAATCTGACCGAAAATCAAATTATCGTTGGAAACACCATAAAGAATGTCCATGACATTGCTTCTACTACACCCACCGACTGGAATAATCCTGACGGGGTCAGCGCGGCTTATAATTTCTCACAGACATACGACTACTACCATAGCCGATTCAACCGAGATTCTTACAGCGGGAAAGGAAGCGATATGATGGCTGTAGTTCGAATAAGTAGTTACGCAAACGCCTCTTGGAATCCAAACTTTAGGATGATGTTCTTTGGAAATGTAGATCGTTACGCCGCATGTCTTGATGTAATTGGACACGAACTCACTCATGGTGTTACCTACAGTATTGGAGGTAATGGCGTTCTGAACTATCAAGACCAATCTGGAGCTTTGAACGAGGGCTTTTCTGACATCTTTGGCGAGATGATTGAGGCAAGAACTCAAGGAACAAATGATTGGCTGATTGGAAGTCAACTGAGTTCGCCGCTGCGAAACATGTCAAATCCTCCAGCTTTTCAAATTGGAGGACTAAATGAGCCTTATCCCAGCAAATACAGCCAAATGATTACACCAAGCGATCCGCGACTGAGTGTTCTTATAAACCATGACAACGGTGGCGTTCATATAAATAGCACGATATTCACTCACGCCTATTACATGCTGGCTGCTGGTGTAAAAGATGCCATTGGCAATGCCAACGCAGAACAAATCTTTTATCGGTGTCTGACGTACAGCATGCAGCCGCAATCTCAATTCATTGATGCCCGCTTGGGATGCATTGCCGCCGCTGAGGTATTATTTGGAACCAATTCGACTTATGCACTTAAAACTGCAGAGGCGTTTGACGACGTTGAAATCTACGCCGTTCCTGCCAGCGCGGTTCAGCCTGCCACAATGAAAGGAGCGGTTGCTGCCCCGGATTCTTATATGTGGGTTCGCAAAGCGTGGGATTGGGGCAGCTTCAGCTATAAGAACTCATTGTTTCGCTATGAATCCGCCATGTCCGATGGAGGTGGAACCAAACTGGTAACCGGCGTTAAAGCAGCAATGCTTTCGGTCTCCGGAAACGGATATGACATGTATTTCACGGGTGAAGATAGCGGCCTTTGCTATATGCATACAGACGGATCTGGCTTCATCACTGAAGCCTCTGGTCAGGTTCACTCGGTGGCTGGGTCGCCAGATCGGCGTTACTACGCTTTTGTATTTAACACGGCCAATGGTTCGCAAACCAACATCATTTACTTGTATGATTCGGCACAGAATGTTGGAACAACCGTAAACCTTAAAGCGCCAGTTCAGGACGGACCGGCTCTGAATAATATCGCCTACGCGGATGCCCTTTGTTTTTCGCCAGATGGAAAGTATCTGGCTTACGACGCATTATCCATGCTACAGATGCCTGACGGAACAATGAATCAGGCGTGGGGCGTTTATGTTCTGAACGTGGCGAACCTGCAACAATCCTTGCTGGTGCCTCCAAGCACGGGTTTCTCATTTGGAAATCCAGCCTTCAGCCGAACATCAGATCGTTATCTTGTTATTGATGCGCAATACACAAATGGGAATTCGGCAGTTTTGACTTTGGATTTGGCTCTTGGCAATTTTGGCTTGATGGGAGTCTCGCAGGCAGGCTTGGGTCGTCCACAGTTTAACGGGGATGATTCTTACGTTATGTTTTCGGATCAAGACACCAGCGTAAAATCAGAACGATCTGTTTATGCGCAAACCCTTTCCGCCGACAAAATGTCGCCATCGGGAAACAGAACTCTTTTGATCAGCGATGCCTTGCTGGCCACCGTCTATCGCCGAGGCACTTTCACCACTCCGTTCACTCCGCCGGCTGTGAGCCTGACCAGCCCCACGGCAAATGATTCGTTTTCATCCCCAGCGAACATAACGCTGACGGCATCAGCCTTCAGCCAGAACGCAACGGTCACTCGTGTTGAGTTTTATTCTGGCAGCAAAATCCTAGGAACAATCGCTTCGTCGCCTTACAGCAGAGCTTGGAATAATGTTGCCTCTGGAAATTATCGAATCTATGCGCGGGTTTATGATTCTACGGGAGCTTCAGCCACCTCAGCTCCAATTGATTTTACGGTTCATCCGCCGGGAGCATCGGCGAGTTTTGTTCGTGTGGGCAAGGTTGGTTTTGAGTTTTCTTTGCGCGTTCCACAAACGGGTCTTTACCGCCTTGAGTACTCAAGCAATTTAGTGAATTGGACAACGCTGGGGACTTTCCAATCTGTGAGCAATTTAGACTTCCTGGATACGTCCGCGACCAACCGGCCAAGTTCATTTTATCGCGCTGTTTCCTCACCTTAAAACAGCGATGAGTTGCCCAGGCAAGACGCAGCCGAAACGAGGTCCGCTTAAGTTTCGTAAAACTCATTCCGAATAGGGGTCAAACTAGAGTCTCGCCACTGGTTGAAGGGTTTCATGAGCTTTTTTCCAGCGATCCAACTTGGCACGGAAGCTTTTCCAACTGCCCATGTGGAGCCGCACTGCGATCTCCGTGAGTGTCAGCGTTGTTTCCCGCCGCAACCGCGCCGCCAAGGCCAGCTCTGAGATGAACATGATAAATGGCTCCGGGATATTCAACTCTCGGTTTGCGCGGTATAGAAAAACAGCAACCCCAGTTCCGACTACATGTTACGCTGGAAGAAAACTCATAAAAACATGGAGGAACTTCAGTGTGACTCCTATCTGACATAAACGCGAAAGGCGGATGCAATCCCAAAACCGATTCTCCAAACCGATTCTCCTTCAGCAATTCTCATTTTGAGCAAAGGAAGGGGAAAAACGCTGATCTGCCTGCACACGAAGTCTTCGACTGCCTGCGGAGCCAGAGGCACCGCAACCGGCAGACCAGAGGTCTACACCACATAATGAGAATTGCTGATTCTCCTTGACCCGAGATCGTCAAAAGCAAATTCTATCATTAATATGAAGGCATTTAGGGAGTTGGAAGAAATAATCATACCAGAGCGCGCGGCTCAATAAGAACATCCCATTTAGGCAAAGTGGGTGATCGCTGCAATCGCTCTTCTAATTTCGCCTTGGCCGCT
>CAIUEN010000056.1 GCA_903898185.1 uncultured Verrucomicrobiales bacterium | reverse complement strand
GGACGATCGATGTACCCGATACGATCTCGTGGGCAGATATGGAAAAGGATGCTTCGGCGTGGATGGGAAACGAGCGACAGCGCACGGCTTATTCAGCGGTCCAGAAGGCAGCAGCTTTTGCTAAAGACAAACAAATCTGGCGGTATCTCACCACAAGTGACCATTTCTATTACATGGCCTCCAAGTACGGAACCTGCGGCGAAGTGCACAATTACTTCAGTCATCATGAGGCCGAGGATGCGTTTCGGACATACATGGCGATCCTTGCCGATTTTGAATTACGCAATATAAAAGTGATGAAGAACCGGCTGTCAGCTAAGACGCTGCGGACGCTGAGTCCAACAGAGGCATTCCACTTCACCTCACCAAGCGGGTACGTCGGGTATGCGGCGTACAATCTTGACCAGTTCTGTGCTCTGCTCCGCGTGGTGCCGGGCGACTCGATCGCGTACCACCAGGAGCGGGGAGATATCGCACAATGGATCGAACAAACATTAGACGATCAAGAACTGGCAAAAAGTGTCAGAACCTGCGTTGACCGGCAGGAACTACTGACGGTGATCAATGAACGGAGGGAACTGTTATGGAGTCACTTAACGTAGCCTTCTTCTGCTGGGAATCAATGTATGCCGAGCGGGTTGGTGGCCTTGCCTGTGCCGCAACCAATCTCGCAGAAACTCTGGCACAGAATCATAACGTGCACTACTATACCCGTGGGTCGATACCGGACCAGAAGATCAATAATGTAAATTATCATTACTGCGAGCCGCATGGCGGAAATACGGTGCATTATTGCGAGGACATGAGCAACCAGATGGTTGAGCAGTTCCACAAGTCTGAACGAGTGAAAAAATTCGATATCCTGCATTTCCATGACTGGCACCCGATCACAGCACTCCACAAACTTCAGGACCGGGAAACAATACTCACGTTTCATTCCACTGAATACGGCAGAAATGGCAACCAGCACGGTGACTGGTGGGAGTATAAGGAGATCTCAGGTAAGGAGTGGTATGGCGGGCTGATCGCAAAGAGGGTGACTGCCGTATCAAATGTAACAAAACATGAGATCATGCAGCTCTATAATGTCCCGGACCAGAAGTGCGACGTGGTTCCAAATGGCATTGTGCCTCAGCAATACCGGGCTCATCTCGATGCCGGGGATGTAAAACGATCCTATGGGATCCATCCATATGCCCCGCTGATTCTGTTCATCGGGCGGCTGGTGTACCAGAAGGGTCCGGATCTGTTCATTGAGGCGATCCGAAAAGTCTGCCAGCAACACTGGGATGCAAAAGTGATCGTTGCCGGTGACGGGGGAATGCGACAGTTCCTGCAGGATCGGGCACGCGATCTGCCTGTGAATTTTATTGGTTATATTCCGGATTCCGGTTGTACTTTGATACCATTGACAAACGTGTCAATGTTTTCAGAGAGACCACCAACATCACAGGCAACAACCGGTTTTTCTGCACTCCATGCTTCGAGCAGCACAAGACCAAACGGCTCGTTCCTGCTTGG
>CAIUEN010000055.1 GCA_903898185.1 uncultured Verrucomicrobiales bacterium | reverse complement strand
TGCACCGCCGCCTCTTTTTTTGAAAAGGCTTGGTCGCCGGTGTTTTTGTGTGTGCCGTTGATCATTGTCAGGATAAATTATAGCACAATTTTCAGAGGAATGAGAGAAATCATGGTAACTATTCATGTCAGTGGAATTTGGAAAGGAGGCATGGGCGCACTTGAAGTTGGCATGTTTTAGTTATTTTTAGTTATGGAAAACCTTGCGGAACCATGCGGAGAACCCGTTTTTTAAGAGAATTGATGCTTTTGTAAGGTCTTGATCCCCGCACCATTGCGCACAGTTCCGCAAACTCCAGTAGGATTCGATTCCCTTCACCCGCTCCAATGTTTATAGGGGTTTTGTTGATGTGACCCGTTTTTTGTGTCAGTTTTGTGACAACGGTTGAATAGTGCTCCCTAAACGCCCTCCTGAGCATCAGGAACAAAGGTTTTCAATAACTGCTGGATGGCACCAAATGCTTGGATTACATTTGTCGCGTGGAAACAATTGATGATATCGAGACATTGGCGACCTTCTTGGGCAACCACATCCAAGAGGTGGATCGGGAGGAGTGGTTTGCACTTCTTTTTGATCTTACGATCCAAGGCTTAAAAGAGGATCTGGATCCAAACAGAAGCGCAATGAGAAGATTACGACCCATTCTCACGCGGTTTGGGGCTGAAATCTCATTCACGCTGGATCGTAACGCCCGAGTGCAATTGGCTGTGCTTCTTATGCCTGTAAGTTCCAAGGGCCATTTGTAAGACGCAGGGAGTTAATCCCTATTCTGAGCGTTAGCCAGGCTTCGAAGTTTCAAGAAAACGAGGTTTATTGCCCGTTTAAGGCATTGGCACAGGGTTCGAGTTCCTGCCAGCCCACCACTTTATCCCACTGGCAAGCAAGAGCTTACAAGCGTTTTAGGCCAGGATGATATTTTCCAAAAAAGCGCATCCAAAGCCGTTTTTCCCTCTGGAAGTAACCCCAGTCGTCACCCGTAACCCACTTTGATCTACTCACGGACTACCACTGATTTGCGATTGGGCAACGAAAGGGGAATTTCATATGCATGCCAACACCTTCCGCTATGAAAAACCGTTGTCCGGGGCCGAATTCGATTTTCTTCACCCGCTTCAATGTTTATAGGGGGGCGTTGATACGACCCGTTTTTTGTCAGTTGCGTTTCGCCTTCAATTCATGTTCTCGCTTCCTTAAAGCAACGAGCAGTTCATGTTTCAGTCTCTTGTTCCACTGCTGGTTGGGCGCTCGATTCTGTTTTCTTGCGGGCTAATGGGAGCTCAAGCGTAAACATTGCCCCTTTGCCCAAGCCTTCACTCTGGGCGCTTAGCTGGCCGCCCATTTCCTTGGCGGCGTTGGCGCTGCTGTGTAATCCAAAGCCGTGACCGCCTTTGCGGGTGCTGAATCCGTGGGAAAAGATGCGGAGAAGATTTTCCGGAGGGATGCCCATTCCGTTGTCGCTGACAGTCACCTTGATGCAGTTGTGCCCATTCATGCCAATGCCAATGGTGAGCCGTTTATTCAGGGCGTCTGATTTGTCCAGCGCGTATTTGGCGTTATTCACGAGATTGACCAGGATTTGGAGTACCTTGTGTTTGTCCGCCGAGACCGGGGGCACCTCCGAGTATTGGCGAACGACTTGGACTTCATGGCGGGATAATCCGGATCCGTTGATCTGCAAGGCGTCATCCACAAGGCTCGCAATGGAGATGGGCTCAATGATTCCGGAGATGTGCGCATAGTTTTGCTGCATGGAGACGATTTCCTTGATGTGCTCGATATTGCGTGTCAGATGGTTATGCTCTTGTTGCAACAGTCCGTGCTCCGCCACGAGGTGGTCGGCCAGTTGGATGATGAAAGGGGGAACCCGTCTGCCCTTGGGATCGGCGGTTAGGAAGGCGGGAAGGTCGCTATCATGCTGCCGGAGGATGTCCACGAGTTTGACCAGGCTGGCCACTTCCGAGTTCTGCAGCTTCTCGCGGATAAGGGTTGTGGAAACATTGACGCTGTTAAGGACGTTGCCGACGTTATGGAGGACGCCGGTGGCGACCTCAGCCATGCCGGCCCAGCGCGAAGTTTCCACCAACTGCATGTTCAATTTGTCCAGCTCGGCGGCGGCGACCTTCTGCTCGGTGATGTCCTGGAAAATGCCGCGAATCGCAGTGGGCTGATCGTTCTCGACGAGAACGGTGCCACTCTCGTGAATCCAGACAATGCGACCGTCGGCAGCGATCATCCTGTATTCGTAGCTGTAGGTCTGGCGACGAGCCACCAGATCATGGCAGTTCTGGATGGCGCAGGCTGCGTCCTGAGGATGCAGCTTTTCCTGCCAAAACTTAGGGTTGGCGAGCCATTCTTCAGGCTGGTAGCCAAGAATGCGTTGGACTTGGCGGCTGACGAAGGTGAATTGGAAGGTATCGGGGGTGCATTCCCAAACGATGCCGTCAATGGAGTGTACCAACGCATCAAGCTTCTGCCGGGAGAGGCTGAGCGCGGTATCCTGGCTCTGGATGCGGCTGAGCATTTCATTGAAGGATTGGGTTAGCTGCCCCAGTTCATCACCCTGGCTCGTGACGGCGGCGCGAAGGGAGTAATCCTTCTTTTCTCCGACGATATGGGCCGTTTCGGCGAGTTTGAGAATCGGGTCGGTGATAGTGTGGCGCAGGCGGCCCGAAAGCAGCACCGCCAAAGTGATGGAGGCGACCATGACGCCGAGGATCACCATACCATAGAGGGTGAGGAGCTCCAGGAAGGTCTGGTAATAGTCCGAGCGCAGATATAGCGTCCCAATCTGCTTCTTATCAAGCTCGACCGGTTGGGTGCAGAGGAGATACTTGCCGGTGAAACGGAATCCAGCCCCCGGCGGAAACTCCTTCAGGCCAGCGGAGTTCTCAGGTTCTCCGAACTGAGCGAATAGAGAACCGTCCGGCAGTAATAGTGAGGCTGCCAGCACGGTGGGTTTGGCTTGGAGTGAACCAATGACCTCGGCGCCGACTTTGGCATCTTTGAACTCCAGCGCAGCCGTGCTGTTATTGGCGATGATGGCCGCCAGTGTCGCGATGTCGCGCTGAAAGTTGCCACGGAAGTTCAGGACCTGGAAGATGAAGATGGCCACGATGGCAACGCAGAGGACTGTGCCGCAGATGAGCAAGGTCATCTGCATCAGCTTCCGCTGGATGGGAAGGTCTCGGAATGGTCTCATAGTTTGAATTCCTTGTTCATGCGCGCTACTCTTTGACCAGACGCGCCAGTTTCAGAAGTTTGGCACTGATTTGCAAGCCTGCCTGCTCGACGGCAGCCTGGTTGATCTCGATTTTCACTGTTTTATTGGCGAGTACCAGGTTGACCATCCCGCCTTTCTCGGCAAAACCGTCGATTTCGCTGACGCTCAGGACTGGGCTGCCTCTGAGTTGGCTGAATAGCGCCGACAGCCGTTCCTTTTCGGAGCGGCTGATGAACAGCAAGTGACAACCTCGCAAGTCGTCGCCAGCATGCAGCCGTTTGACGACCAGTGTACGTCCGCTGACGACCTCTCCTTTGACCACATCATCAATCGTACTGCCAAAGGGATCCTCGCCCAGAATGCCAATGACAATGGGCGCGCTGATGGAAGAGAAGGCGTTGGAGGGCCAACTGGTAAACTTGGTGAAGTTGTAAAGAAAAGTCGCCTTGACCTGGTATTCGCTGGCCACAGGAGCGTTGTCGGTGGCGACAGCCCAAGCACAGGCTAGGCACAACATGGCGAGTCCCAGCAACCATTTCCGACGGGTGACTGGGTGAGGCTCAATGATGTGTGGTTGTTGGAGGCTCACAATGTCAGAATCTGTAGGTGAGCTTAAGTCGGAACTGCCGCCCGTCCTGTTGGATGGAGTCCTGCGTGAAGTCGGCGGACACGGGGTCGCTGTAGCGCCGGTCTAGGAGGTTGTAAATGCTGGCAGAAACGTCGAGTTCCTTGACGATCTTCTGGCTGAATAAGGTGGCGTTGACCAGCCAGACCATGCCCACATTGTTTCCTCCGACCGTCTGACGGTCGCTCATGGCTTCAAGTTCCATGCTGGCGAAGAGCTTGTCCTGCCAGAGGGGCACCGAAAGTTGCATCTGGCCAATGTGCTCGGGGGAATCGCTCAGCCGCTGGCCGGTGTTGGCATTCTGGGTGTGGGTGTAGGTGTAGCTGGCGCGCCCGCGCAGGCCGCTGGCCCACTGGGCGGCGACTTCGAATTCGGTGCCTTTGGCTTTCACGGCATCCTCATTGGCGAAGTAGTACAAGCCGTCGGCTGTGTCATATTGGTAGCGGATGAGGTCCTTGATGTCGTTATAGAACAGGGAAGCGCTGCCACTCCAGTGCTGGTCGAGCTGCTGTTCGTAAACCAGTTCGTAGGAATGGATGGTTTCGGGCTCAAGGTGCGGATTCAACTTATTTAGGACGGAGACGTAGTAATTCTCGTAAGCGTTGGGCGCACGGTAGGCGGAGCCGTAAATGAGCTTGAAGGTGGTTGGCTCCCAAGGGTGATAAATCAGGGCGGCCCTCGGGTTCAGCGTGTCCCCAAAGGTGCTGAATTGATCATACCGCAAACCGGCATTGAGCGCGAGATTCTTGAGCGCTTGAAACTCGTCTTGGGCAAAGAGGCCAACGGAATTGGCAGACTTTTTCGAGTCGAGATAGGTTTCCGGAGGGGCAATGTCGGCATTCTTCTGGTCGAGCTGAAAGTCAGAACGCACTTCGGCGCCGACGGTGACGCGGTGTTTCTCGAAAAACGTCTTGGTGACTTGCGCCAAGCCGCCGATGGACTGGGACTGGGCGAAATCCTGATTTAGTGTGCGGGGATAGCGCGTATCAAGATAGTAGGGGTAAACGCCGCCATACTGGTAATAGTCGTAGGAGACGGATGCCAGGAGTTCCCACTCGTCCTCAAAAGCATGCTGAAATTGAAGATTTAAATACCCGCGTTTGTCAGTCGTGGAAAAGCTTGGATCGTTGAAAATTGTGATGGCAGTAGCCGTCGAGTAGGCGGCGGTGGGCCAGGTTTTTTGACGGTTGACATAGCCGCCTTCGAGCGAAAGCCCTTTCCACGAGATGCTGGCAAAACCATTGCCCGCGTGACCGCCGTCCATGTCCTGGGCTATGCCATGGTTGATGGATGAGAACTCGGTATAATAGAGCTGGCGGTCGCCCGCGCTGTCGTAGTACGTGCCGGAGACCATGAGTTCCACCCCGTTGGTGAACTTGTTGCCGTAGGTGAAGCGCCCTGTGTAGGTATCAAAAGTGGCTGCAGAACCGGAGAGCTCGGTGCCGTTCAGATCACCGCCTTTCCGGGTAATGATGTTGATGACACCCAGGAAGGCATTGTTGCCATAAAGCGACGAACCCGGGCCTCGAATGACTTCCACGCGCTCAATGAGGTCCACGTCGAGGATGAAATCCATTCCGCTGGAGGCTGTGTCGAAGAGTGGGTCGTTCATGCGGTGGCCATCCACCGTGATCAGCAGGCGTCCGCCGAAGTCGCCCGGGATGTTCATCCCACGCGTGCCGATGGCGTTATACCCACGATCGTAAGTCACGTAAAATCCGCGCACGCTTCGCAGAACGTCCCCCAGCGTGCGGTAACCCTGCTTCTTGATATCATCGGCGGTAACGATGCTGACGGCGGACGGGGCTTCCGTGACTTTCTGCTCGTGTTTAGATGCCCCAACAACGGTGTCAACCTGGACTGCGGCGAGGTCTTCCAGGCTCAGAGCCTTGAGCGCGGCAAGATTGTTCGTGTTGTCGTCCGCCCACGTCGTAAGGGAGAATAAAGCCAGCGCCAGGATGGCGAGTCCCATTGATCTAAATGTTCTCATTTCGACACTTTCGGATCTCTTATCACGCGGGCAATCGCATTCTTGAGAGACGCCAACTCATAAGGTTTGCTCAAGAATGCCTGGGGCAGTTCGGAATGGTCACCTGCCATGACTTGCTCCTCGCTGTAACCACTGGCCAAAATCAGCGGAATGTCGGGCTCAATTTTGCGCAAGGCCTTCAAAGTTTCCCAGCCATTCATTCGGGGCATGGTCAGGTCACAAATGACGCAACCGATTTCGTCCTGGTACTTCTGGAACACTTCCACCGCTTCAACTCCATCCACAGCTTCAAACACCGTAAAACCAGATCGCTTGAGCACAAGCGTTACCGCTTTGCGCAAGAACGGCTCATCATCGACCACCAGCACAGTGGCACCCACTGCCATTTGCTGGGCTTGCTCCATAGGCACCGACTTAAGGGGGATAGCTTCAGCCAGCAGCGGTAAGAAGACACGAAAAGCGCTCCCCTTGCCTGGTTTGCTTTCCACAGTGACGCACCCGCCGTGCGTCCGCGCGATCCCCAAAACCACAGGCAGGCCAAGCCCCCGTCCGATAAACTTGGTGGAGAAAAACGGGTCGAATACTTTTTCAATATCCTCGTCTGCGATTCCGCAGCCCCCGTCGGCAACTTCCAGACAGGCATAGGCAGCGCCTTGGGGCTGAGAGTCGATTGGAAAACGGTTGATGGTTGGGAAATCCGCTGTGGAAACGGTCTTGAGTGTCAGGCGAATGACACCTCGTATCTCACCCATAGCCTCACAGGCGTTGGTGAACAGGTTGGTTAGAATCTGTTGAATCTGATTCGCGTTGGCGTTAATGACTGGGCCTGGGGATGCCAGATTGACCTCCAAAATCACGCTTTGTGGCATGACGGCTCGCAGCATGGGGAGATGGCGTTGGCAGGTTTCGGCAACATCCAATGGTTCACGCTTGACAGCGGTTTGCCCAAGGTAGGTCAGCATCAGACTGCTCAGTCCCGCCGCCTTCTGTGCCGATTGCATGGCTTCGGTCAGGTTCACAACTGCTCCCAAATCTGAGGGCAGATCGTTGATGGCCAACTGCAGGTTCATCATCACCGCTTGGAGTTGGTTGTTGAAGTGGTGGGCGATGGCTCCGGCCATGCGGCCCAAGCTTTCGGACTTCTGAAGTTTCCGGTTTTGAAACTCAAGCTTTTCCTTCTCTTCCTCGGCCCGCTTGCGCTCTGTGACGTCCTGAATGCTGCCGATCATCTGAACAGGTTGGCCGTGTTCATCAAGAATGATTTTGCCGAGGCCGTGAACCCAGCGTTCCTGCTGATCATTAAGACGGACAATCCGGTATTCGCGGTCGAAATTGACCTTGTCTTTGAGGACTTCGTCATTCAAGTAACGCTGTGCTTCGGCCCGATCCTGTGGGCGAACAATCTGCAGCCAGCCCGCAACATCCTTTGTAAAGCACGGGTCAACAATGCCGAGCAATTCATCCAAGACCTCAGAGGTGGCAAACTTGCCGGTTTTGACGTCAAAGCTGTAAGAACCGAGGCGGGCAACACGTTGCGCCTCCAAGAGTTGCTCGTTCGTTGACCGGAGTTCGGCTGTGCGCTGGCTGACAAGCTGATCCAGGTTTTTCAGGCGGCTCTGGACTTCATAACTGAGGTTCCACTTCTCGGTCATGGCATGGGCCAATTGCAGCACCTCAATATTATCGAAAGGCTTCTTGAGAACCACCATGTTGTTGGATTTGCCGATGCGCTGGATCATCTCATCCCAGGAGTAATCGGAGTAGGCCGTGCAAACCACGGCCTGCAATTGTGGATACAGATGCCATATCCGCTTGATGGTTTCCACACCGTCCCAGCCAGGCGGCATCCGCACGTCCACAAACATCATGGCGAATGGCCGTCCGCCTTCCTCAGCTTCCTTCACCTTCTGCAATCCCTCCTGCCCCTGAAAGGCGGAGACAATTTCAAATCTCCTCTTGTCCAATGGAAGATGATCGTCACCAAAGAGCAACTCTTTAGCCTCTGACATGGCGATTTGGCCATTATCCTCGCTTCCGAGTATCTTGCGGATGTCATCGTGAATCTCGGGATTATCGTCGATAATCAGGATGCGGTTGTTCTTCAGATCGTTATAGTGGCTGTTCATATTCAATTGCTCTTTCAGTGTTCAAAGGAAGTTCAAGGATGAAGGTGGCGCCTTTGCCGACGCCTTCGCTCCGGGCAGTCAACTGCCCACCCATTTCTTTCGCGGCATTGGCCCCGCTGTGCAGTCCAAAGCCATGACCGTTTTTTCGTGTGGTGAATCGATGTGAGAAAATGCGCGTGAGGTTCTCCTCCGAGATGCCAATTCCGTTATCCGCGACGGTAACTCTTACGCGATTGTCGCCATTCACGCCGATGCCTAACGTGAGCTGTCTATTCTGATTGTGTGATTCATCCAAGGCGTATTTCGCGTTATGCATCAGATTGCCAAGGATTTGCAACACCTTGTGTCTGTCCACCGTGACCGGCGGCACGTCGGCAAATTGACGAATGACTTGAATTCCGTGACGATTAACTCCTTCGAGGTTCATCTGTAGCGCGTCATCCACCAGTTTGGCGATGGACACCTGCTCCAGGAAGCCTGATACCCGCGCGTAGCTCTGCTGCATGGCCACGATTTCCTTGATGTGCTCCACATTGCGAGCAATCAGTTCATGCTCCTTCAACAACTCGGCCCGTTGGGTCTCCAGTTGGTCTGCCAGTTGGATGATAAAGCCGGGCACCATTCTCCCCTTTGGATCGTCAGTCAGGTATGCGTTGATATCGGACTGATGTTCTTGAAGCAGCCTGCTCAACCTGCCCAGAGTGAAAATCTCGGACCGCTGCAACTTCTCGCGGACGAGCGTGGTCGAAACGTTAACGCTGTTGAGCACGTTGCCAACGTTGTGCAGGACGCTCGTGGCCACCTCGGCCATGCCAGCCTCGCGGGACGCTGCGATGAGTTCCTGCTGCATCTCAGTCAGTTTGGCGTGCGCCTTTTCTTTGGCCGCCACCTGTTCTTGCAGTTCTTGTGTGCGTTCTCTGACGCGTTGCTCAAGCGTCTGTTTGGCTTTGAGCAAGCCGTCCTGAGCTTTCTGCCTGGCGATGGCCGAGCCTGCCATATCCGCCAATGCGCACAGACTATCTACCTCGGCATCTGTCCAAATCCGCTCGTGCGCGCAATCGTCGAATCCCAAGCCACCCCACCAGAGGTCCTCGATAAAAATCGGAACCAGAAGGATCGACCGAACGCGGTGTTCAGCGAGCACTGCCTGTTCTGCGGAACTCAATTCGCGCGCGATGCCCGAAAACACTCGTCCTTGCTTAAGACAGTTCGCCCAGACATCAAAACCAGCGCCGTCCAACAGGATGTTTTGGAGTTTCGACAGATTGTTCATCCGAGAGGGCACCGCGTACTCGAAACGCAGACTTGTCAGCAACTGTTCGTCCGCTCCGGCATGGTTCTCGAACATATAGGCGCGGCTGATTTCAGCAGCCTCACCGACTTGAGTCAGCACACTCGCTGCCACCGTCCGCCAGTCCGAAGCGGAAAGGAATTGTTGCGCGGCAAACCGAACGCTTCCCAGTATCTTATCTCGGTGAAGCAGGCTGTCGGCCATTCCGTTAAACGAGTCAGCCAGGAGTTCAACTTCATCGCCGGAATCAATGACAGCCCGGGCTGAGAGATCCCCTTTGGCGAGACGTTGAACAACCGATTTGAGGATCAGGATCGGTTTGACCAAAAGTCTGGAGTAAACGATCGACGCCACAAGGCTCATCAGGATGCAGGTGAACGCCAGAACACTGGTGCGACGGTAAGCGGTGGCAACATTGCGATCGTAGGTTTCCAGAGACAACCCGACATGAACCCATCCCCATTGGATGCCCGAGTAATCGAACGGCTGGGAATAATGGAACACGCGGCGTTTGAACTCGGGAACGACGCCGATGCCGCCGCTCGATACGCGGATATTGGGATGCCACTCCACTGGCAGTTGGCTGAATCGCCAGCCTGACTTGTCGTGAAGCCAGGAGTCGCCGTTGTTTTTCGTAATCACCAGATAGTCGATCGTTTTGTCCCCTTGGATGACCTGCAGGCAGTGTTCCACGAGGGTGCCATAATCTTCATTGACAACAGCCCCAGCGCCAATGTCGCGTATGGAGACAGCCACGCCGTTGGCCTTGGATTCGAGGTTTTCGAGGAAGATTCGTTTCTGCTCGGGAATGATACTCGTGACAAAAAACGCCACGGTTACAAAGGCGATCAGCCACGCGAGCCTCGCAATACGGAGCGTTATCCCAAATCGTCTCGTTCTAATCGTGTTCAAGATCATCTATTGCCCATTTCCTTAGTAGGGGGTGGCGCGGATTCCGCCCCACTGGTGTTGCCGCGAAGCATGGCGCGCGCCGCCAGCAATTCCCGCGCGCTATCCAGTCTTGCCGAAGGCAGTTCTTCCACGCGGTCACACTGAAAAATCGTCATCAACTGCTTGCCGCCGATAAAATTACTCGCTTCCTTGGCTGCCTTGGCGGTCCTCTCCTTGGTTGAGGGGGCGAACCCGGTGCGGAAACAGGTCAAATGCGGCACAATCTGCGGCGAGACAGCCAGAACGCGAATTTGGTTGGTGAGTTGAGGGTTGAGCTCGCCCATGAGATTAAACCCCTTCCGGGTGACCAGACAGGCGTCGCACTGGTGGAAAAAGACCGGAAGCACGGCCTGCGATGCCTTGGCGACCCGAGTGACACGGCTGAAGAACTTCTCCGGCGCCCCCAGCTTTTGCTCACCCAACAACACTTCCAGCCAGCAATCAGCCATTGAGGTCTGGGGATTGTCCACAACCGACAGACGGCGCCCTTTCAGTTCGGGCAGCGTGTTGACACCGCTGTCCGTGCGCAGCAGCAGAACGTACTCCTCACAAACAGACCCGTTGATAATCGACATGAGAAGCGGCCCGGTCAGGCTCTCTTCCATCGCCAGAAACTCCTCAGTTGTCAGGGTGGTGAAATCCGCCGCTTCAGTGTTCAGCAGCCTGGCCAATTCGGACGCCCCATTGAAGACCGTGGGGTTCGGGTCGGCGTTGATCCCCCGGCTATCAGCGAGCTGTTTCGAATAGACTTTCAGTGAAGCCCGTGCGTCATTCTCATTGACAGTTCGCAGCATTCCTCCGGAAATGCAGAACCGCACCGCAGGCTCATTTGCGCCAACCGCAGCCGTATCTGCGGACGTGTCTTGAAATGGCAGGAACAGCAAACACAGGATCACTCTCACGATCACAACCCACCCCCTTTGGCATTGGAAATCGGGCCATTTGAACGGGTCAAACCAGTCTGGCTTGTGAGTTCGCACAGGCGCGCATGGGTCGCCAGCAAGGCGCAAACGCTCCATCGGCCCACGCCACCGGGCCTTCTCCAATCAGGTTTATTTGCAGAGCGATTGCGCATAATTTTTTCGACCAGATGACCGCCAAACGATCTTGGATGATTATGGAGTTATAGATGCAACTTCATCAGACGAGCTGTTCATGGCATGGCAACCGGAATAGTGCTGAAAAGTCCGCCGATTTTGCGGCCCTTGCGGTCGATAAACAGAAGAAGAAGATCCCCCGATTTCTTTTTCTGCGTCAGAGAATTGAACTGGCTGTAAGACGTTACAGGAGTATTGTCAACAGATTCGATCACATCGCCCGGACGAAGTCCGGTCATGGCCGCTGTGCCTGAAGGCTGAACATCGGTAACGACAACTTTGGCCGCATTGGGGGTCAGATGAAACCGCTCAGCGATCTGAGGGTTGAGCGACGCGGACGAAAACCCAAGAATGCCGCCATTCTCATGCTGGAGCCCGGTTGTTGCGGTCTGCTCCCGCTGGGGCTCGGGCATTGCATCCGGGTTGTCGGGAATCGGCTCAATCCTGGCTTTGAGTGTTCCACGCGCTCCGTCCCGCAGAATCTCCATATCAACTTCTCTACCCGGAGAGAGGCTGGCTATGTTCTTGCAAAGCTGGACGGCAGAACCGGCAGTTTCTTTATTGTTGAATTCAAGGATCACATCCCCGGTTTTCAGGCCGGCCTTTTCGGCGGGCCCTCCACTGACAACAGTGTCAACAATCACTCCATGCGCTGATTTCAGGTTGAGCCTTTTGGCAATGGTTTCCGGAACGGCCCGAATGCTGACACCAAGGTAGCCTCGCGTTGCCACGCCGCTGGAAAACAGTCTGGCCAGCGCCTTTTGGGCCAGGTTCAAAGGCGACGCAGCCCTGATCCCATCGGCACCTCCGGACTGTCCATTGACGGCGGCCAGATCCCCGTTGATGCGCGCCGACGGAACCCCGGAATCGCCAGGATTGATCGCCGCCTCGGCCTGAATGAAGCCTTCGCTGCCGACAAGACGAGCGTGGCCATTTGCGCCGGGGATTTCCGGGGTGGCCACGCGAGCGGGATCTTCATCAAGCGGACTGGCGATGGCAACAGCCAGTTCGCCGACGCGCAAGGGGTCGTTGTTGTGGGCAAAAAGCCGCTTCAGACCTTTGGCGTTGACATTGATGGCCTCAAGAGCGACATCAGGATCCTCGCCAATGATTTTCGCGGTGATTACTGCGTCAGCGTCGGAAAAGCAGATTTTTATCAGCAGATATTCCCACGCAAGAGCGGTGGGGTTCGATTTCTCAGAAAGGGTGGCAATCATAACAGAAGAGCAAACGATGGTTTATCGGCGGTCTGCCACGGAACAAAAACGCTGCTGATCCCAGCTTGACCCGTTTGCCGGGAGTTGCGCGATTTCAGCGGTGAGCGCTTTGTCAATATCAATAAGCGACTTGACAACACCCTTGATTTTTGCCATGCCCAGGATGTAGGCGGTATCGATTTGCGCGCCAAAGTCGGGCGTCTCTTCAATCTCATGCTCGGTGATATGCGTCACTTCCTCGACGCCGTCCACCAGGATGCCCATTGAGTGTCGCGAGCCGTCGGCGCGAGCCACCAGCACCACCACAGTGCAGGCGCGCTCGCTGGAGTCGTCGGCATCCAGCCCGAATTTGAGGCGCAAACCCACCACGGAAATGATTTTGCCGCGCAGATTGATGACCCCTTTGATGTAAGTCGGCATGAGCGGCATCGCCGTGCGTATGGGCTGCTGGATGATCTCCAACACCTTGAGAACTGGGATGCCGTAGGTTTCGGCGCCCAGGCAGAAAGTGAGATATTTCCCAGCCAACTCGCTGGATTTCGGTTTTTCAGATAAAGTGGCAATCATAAGTTATTGAGAATAGGGATTAGATGTCTTTGAAATCACCGGCCATCGGGAGATCCTGATGGTTGCGTCCGCCAGCGTTTGCCAGAGCGCCCGCCGTCGGCAAATCCTCCAGCCTATGGTTGCCATTATGGTGGCCATTATGGTGGCCATTGTGGCCATTATGGCCGTTGTGGTTGCCATTCGATTCGGCTTCCGTGGTCATCACCAGCGTCGCGCCGCGCCGGGCTGGCGTCGCCTTGTGAGTTGCGACGGCCACCTTCTGACTTCTTACCTCTGACTTCTGACTTCGCGCTGCCTGTCCGCCTTGCACCAATTGAAGCAATTCACCCACCGCGTCTTTCAACACTTGGGCTTGAACATTGAGTTCCTCGGAGGCGCTGGCGCTTTCCTCAGCGCTGGCCGCGTTGCCCTGTGTCACCTTGTCCACCTGGGAGATGGCGATATTGACTTGTTCAATGCCCTGGCACTGCTCGCGCGATGCCGCGACCGACTCGGACGCCAACCGATCCACCTGCTTGATCTGGCTGACGATTTCCGATAATCCCTTCTGAACTTGGGTGCTGACTTGCACGCCCTGGCTGGTGCGTTGAATGGCGGTTTCTATTTTGTTCGCCGTTTCCTTGGCGGCTACGGCGCTGCGCTGGGCCAGGGAGCGGACTTCCTCGGCCACGACGGCAAAGCCCATGCCCGCTTCGCCGGCGCGGGCCGCCTCGACGGCGGCGTTGAGCGCCAGGATGTTGGTCTGAAAAGCGATCTCATCAATGGTTTTGATGATCTTGGCCACTTGGTCGCTGGATTCCTTGATGCTTTGCATCGCCTGCGCCATGGACTGCATGTCCGTCAAGACCCGATCGGCTGCCAGGCTGGCCAACTTGGTAAGTTCGCCCGCCTCGGAGGCGCCGTCCGCAATTCGCTTGGCCATGCTCGACATCTCTTCCATGGAGGCACTGGTTTCCTCAATGGATGCCGCCTGTTCGCTGGCTCCTTCGGCCAGACTCTGGCTTGCGGTGGAGATCTGTCCGGATGCGGACACAATCTGCTCGCTGCCAGAGGAGACGGAGTTGACCACGCCGCCCAGAATGGCATTGATGCGACGGACAATAAAGACGCTGACGACCAATCCCGTCAGGACGGACAAACCGCCGACCAGCATCAAGAGTTTGCGGGCGCTTTGCACCCGCGCAGAGAGCAAGGCGGCGTGCTGCTCGCCCATCTTTTTGTTATAGTCCATAAGCCCTCTGCCCGCTTTATCGTAGGCTGTGTAGGCGGATTTCAAGTCGCCGTCCGCCAACTTTGTGGCTTCAGCCGCGTTCGTTTCCACGACGGAGAAAAACTGCTCTCGAACTTTCAAGTAATCTTCCCGACGCTCCTTGACAGTGTCGAACAATTGCCGGTCTTCGCTGCAATTAATTGTTTTCTCGTATTTGTCGAGCGACTCCTTGATTACTGCCGCCATCTGGCCAAGCTCATCCCGGATGGCTTTTCTATCTTCTGCGGTATGAGCCCGCAGCAGGCGAAGCACCCGGATTTGGGCTTCGGCCAGGTTGGCATTGAGATCAGCCGAGTCTGCAAGTCCCGGCATGCTGTCATCCGAGATGGATTCGCTGATGGTCTTCAGGTTGTCAATGCACAACACAGCGAACACGCTGATGCCTGCAATCACCAAGGCGAGAAAGCCCGCCAGCGCATAGATGCGTTTTCCAATCGTCCAGTTAGTTTTCATAGGTTTTACTATATTGTTCTGTGGCAGGTTTGGCTCATTATTCCGGAGAAACAAATCCGTCGGAAGCCAAACGCCGCCGTTAAAGAGAGAATCGACTTGGATGAGCGATTCTCAAGCATCTGAAAACCTGCGTTGCAATCGGGGAAACCTTGATTGGAAAAGGGGGACTGAATATCCAATATCCAACAAGGAATGTCCAATGAGGAAGGGGGAAGAACTCACGCGGAGACGCGGAGAGCGCGGAGGAAAGTTCATAAGAGGCGGGCAAATCACCGCAGAGACGCAGAAGCGCAGAGTAAAAAGAAAAAATAATGCATAGCTTCCTTCTCTCCGCGCCTCTGCGCCTCTGCGGTGATTCCTTTTCCCCTCAAATCCTGTCTAATCGCATTCGCTTCTGACCATGTCGCCGACTTTGTTTGTTGACTCTGGCTCAGGGGCGTTGTCCGACTGGCGTCTGGCCATGCTGTGCCATTCACTGTTCAGCATGGCATTGGCGCGACGGAGCATGAAGATGCTGACAAGCAATGACAGCAGAAGGGACAAACCGCCGGTTGCGATCAAAAGCATGCTGTTATGCCTCGCAACGGCATCATCCGGGACGCTGATGGCTTGAAGGCTGTTTATATGAAGCAGCGCAATGGCGCTGACGCTGGCAATCGCCAGACTGAGCAAGCCGAGGATGCTGCGTTTTCCAATTGTTTCGTTTTGTTTCATGGCATTGTTTTTTTGTAACTGTTCAGAGGGAGAAATTAGCGTCTCGCTGACGCTCGCCGGAGAGGGGGGCACAGGCAAGGATGCCTATGCTACCTGAACCGTTATTTTTTTGTTAGAACATCTCAACATTTTCGCCCAAGCTCTGGTCGGCGGCGACTCTCTTGAAATTGGAAGGTTGGCCGGGTTCCAGGCATTCGCCGACCACGACACCAGTCGTCTCTCGCGGGTCATTGGCTGGCTCGCCTGAAGCGCGGTCGGGTTTGAGCATATCAATGTCCCGCGACTCCTCCGACTCGACAACCAATTCCGGCGCGACCTCGCCGACACTGGCCACCCAATCTTGAAAAAATCCGATTGACTGCGATCTGGCTGCGTTGACAGCCACCGGAAACTGGACGCTGGCGAGAACCTTCTCGATGGATTGGGCGAACGATGCTTGTCGCTGAGTGACGCGTTGGATCAGAACCGGGATGGCACACTCCAGATCCGAAAGCGTTTTGCGCGCAACCACCGATTCATGGGCCAGTCTTGTCTGTTGATCGTGGCCGGATTGTTGAAAATCCGCCAGCAGCAGCCGGAGATTTTTGACCAAGCCGGACGTATGCTGGAACGTGCCGCTCAGCCGCTCCGCTTGCTGAATTGTTTCGTCGGCGGTGGCGCGCATTTGTTGCGCCAGCACTTCCAAGGTGGCGCCGCCGGAAACATGAACGGCGAAGACTTGCGCATTCACAGCGGCATATCGCACGCCCCCAGCCAGTTTGGTCGCTTTGCTCGTGCAATCAACGAAGCTCGCCTGCAGCGGCTCAAAGGCCGCGATGATATCGGCGTTGTTTTGGACGGTCTGCGCGATGATGGCGGAAATTTCGTCAATGCTGGTTTTGCATCGGTTGGTGAGCTTGGCGTCGAACGCGGCGGCCCCGACTTTTAACGCCGCTTGCGCCGCCGCGCCCGCGTCGGAGCGCAGGCGCTCAATGCCAGACTTGATGGAGTCCGCCGCTTCAGTGAGTTGGTCAAAAACGTTCTGAACCTGCCCCAGTTGGCTCCGTCCGCCGCGCAAGCCCCACTGCTGCGTTTGCGCCATGCTGGCAGGCGCTGTCGCGCGCGCCTCGTCCAGGTGGGCGCGCATCTCATCCATGTCATTCCCGAGGCGCTGAATCTTCTGACGCGTGATGTCCTGGCATTGCAGAGCCATGATGATGCCGCTCATGTGGCGCATGATCGCCTCGTTTAGATTGGAGAGATCCATCGCCACAGCGCCGGAACTGGAGAGCGCCTGGCTCAAGGCGCTCAAATGACTGCGGCTCACTTCCAATCTGGCGTCCAGTTCCTTTTGATGTTGTTGAATCGACTCGGAAACCTGCTCCATCAGACTCTGGGCGATGCGCTCGCCGACTGCGAGTTCTTCAAATTGCCGCTCAAGAGCGCAGCGGACTTCGTTCACCATGCGAGCCAGATCGTCGGCCAGCGTGAAGAACAATTCCCGTGTTTCCGGCGAGTGGCGACTGGCTTCAATGCGAAACGCCGTCGTGATGGGGTTCAACGGCAGCAGCGCGCGCATGAGTTCATCATGCTGCTTGGGAAGATGGGAAAGCCGCTGCCGCAGCTCGGCGAATGTGGCGCAGACTTGACTGTATTGCTCATGGGTGGCCAGTGCGAAATGCTCCGCCTTGTCGAGCAATTCAAACGCGAAACGCACGGCGGCATCGCGCTCATGTCCCTGGCTCAGGCGAACCAATGAGCGGCTTTGCAATTGCATTTCGTCCAACTCCCGCCCCACGCTTTCGAGTCCCTCGCTGATGTGGATGAATTCTGTTTCCATGCCGTCAACCAGCGAAAAGAGAGAGTCCTTTTCCTCCCGCAACCGGCACGACCAGTCTTCCGCCTCCAGAATCGGCTTTGTGGAATGGTTGTTCCTGGCGAATGGCCAGACGCGTTCTCTGAAGCCCTGTTTTAAAGAACCAATGAAGGCTGGCATTGGAGAGTTCGCAATGCGCCGACATGGGTGAAGCAGCAGTTCCGCCCGGCCCGCAACCCATTCTGCGGCGGTTGCAAGAACAGCTTTTGTACCGCGAGGGTTGGCTGGAAAACTACTGCCTGCCAGTTGAATTTGCTCATTTTTCATATTTTTCTCATGTGTCCTATATACGCTCCGCGCCAAGGATACAATCGGACGGGACACACAATAGTCAATCATATGAAAACTCCATTCTGTCGCGGGTGAAACCTTGATTGATGGATGTTGGACGTTCCATTCAATGCTTTCGGATTTCTCATGGCGCGGGCAAGCGCATCGGCAAGCGCGTCAAGATCATAAGGCTTGCTCAAGAATGCCTGCGGCAATTCGGAATGGGCGCCTTCCATCACTTGGGCCTCGCTATAGCCGCTGGACAGGATCACCGGAATTGCGGGAGAAAGCTTGCGCAAGGCCGCCAAGGTGTCCCAGCCATTCATCCGGGGCATGGTCAGATCGCAGAGGACGCAACCGATTTCTTCCCGATGCTGCTGGAACACTTCCACTCCTTCAACTCCATCTTTCGCCGCATACACCGCAAAACCAAATCGCTTGAGCACTTTCTCAACCGATTTGCGCAAGCACGGCTCATCATCGATCACCAGCACCGTGCCGCCCATCGCCGTTCTCGGCGGTTGAGCCACTGGCTCCGATTTGAGATGGACAGCTTCAGCCGACAGCGGTAAGAAGACTCGAAAGACGCTTCCCCGCCCGGGTTGACTCTTCACCGTGACGATACCGCTGTGCGCCCGCACAATCCCCAGAACCACAGCCAGTCCCAAACCTCGGCCCGTGAATTTGGTGGAGAAAAACGGGTCAAAGAGCTTATGCATATCCTCAGTGGCGATTCCGCAGGCTGAATCCGCCACTTCCAGGCAGGCGTAGTCGCTTTCTTGCAACTTGCAGTCAATTGGAAAACGGTGTGTTTCGGGAATGTCCGCCGCGCGCGCCTGCTTGAGGGCCAGACGTATGACACCCGGGTGCTTGCCGATAGCCTCCCAGGCATTGGTGAGCAGGTTGGTCAGGATCTGTTGGATCTGGTTTGCGTCGGCATTAATGACCGGTCCTGGGCATGGCAGATCGGTTTCTAAAACCACATTTTGCGGCATGACGGCGCGCAGCATGGGCAAGTGGCGTTGGCAGGCTTCGCAAAGATAGAGTGGTTCATGCCTGGCAGCGGTTTGCCCCAGGTAGGTCAGCATCAAGGCGCTCACTTCCGTCGCCTTGCGGGCCGCCTGCCTGGCCTCAGTGAGGTATTCGACGAGCTCCGCATTTTGGGGCGAATTTTGCAGGGCCATCCGCAGGTTCATCATCACCACTTGAAGCTGATTGTTGAAATGGTGGGCGATGGCCCCAGCCATGCGCCCCAAGCTTTCGGTTTTCTGAAGTTGCCAACTCTCGTTCTCCAGTTTTTCCTTCGCCTTTTCGCTCCGTTTTTGCTCCGTGATGTCGCTGAGCACGACTCGGCAGATGGAGGCGTCGTCGGCATTCCGCGCGAGGGTGCCTTCCAGCCGCGCCCAGAATATCGTTCCGTCCTTTTTCACCATCCGCAATTTGCAGGTCTGCTGCGTTCTTTTTTCAAAAAGTTTTTTGCAGTGCAGGTGGTAGATGTCTTGGTCCTCTTTGAGGATGAACCGCAAGACTGGGTGGTTGACAAGCCCACCTCGATCCTCGCCCAAAAGAGAAGCGGCGGTGAGGTTGGCCTCCAGGATCAGCCCCTTTTCAGTGATGGTGAAATAGCCCACCGGCGCCAAGTCGTAGAGGTCGAAATAGCGCGCGCGCGCGGCGTCCAATTCCACCTGCGCCCGGCGCAGCTCATCGTTCTGCATTTCCAACTGGATCTGATGGACGCGCAGCTCATGCAACGTCTGCTTTGTTGCTTCGGGCGACAAAGACGCGAGCTGATCGAACGATTGATCCTTGTTTTTCGAGTCGGCATCCTCGGCCCGTTGGCGCAGATCGGCGGCGGCGGACTGGTTATCGTCAATTTTCATTCAAACTGTCTTTCTTACAAGATTTCTCTAAAGTCGGTTGGCATCCACGAAGCCAGAAGCTCATGGAACAGTCAGCGCGTCAGGGTGAGGCAATCCCTTCCCGGATGGCAAACCGGGTGAGATCCGCCGGACTGGCGCAACCCGTTTTGGCCATCAAGCGGGAGCGGTAGGCTTCGATGGATTTGGTGCGGACGTTCAAATGAACAGCCATTTCTTTGTTGCGCTTGCCTTGAGCGATCAGTTGCAGCAATCGCAATTCACGTTCAGACAGGGGTGGCTTTTCGACCTCGGACGCCTCTGAATGTTCACGGCAGTATCGGGCAATTGACGCGGCCACTTCGGGCGATAGATAGCCCTTGCCGGCCATAACCGCCTGAACGGCGCGCTCTATTTCCTCGGACGTGTTCTCCTTGATCACATAGCCCACGGCTCCGGCTCCAAGGGCCTCCAGAATTAGGGTTGCTCTGGAATCGCCAGAGAGGATGATGACTTTGAGAGCCGGATGGCGCTCCAGTATGCGCCGGGTGGCTTCGATGCCATCGATTTCGGGCATGTGGGCGTCGCTGATGACCAGATCGGGCGGGGCGTCGGCCATCAAATCAAGGGCTGAGCGGCAACTGTCAACCTCCATCACTTCCTGGATGTCCGGCATCTTCTCAAGAATAAGATGCAATCCGTGCCGCATCATCGCGTGGTCTTCGATCAGCAGAATTCGAATAGGGTACTGGCTCATAAGCGGCTATAATTAGAGTTTGCGGCCATGTGGAACGACGGTTCAATGGCCTCTTTTTTGGGTTCCGGATGGGGGGCGGCCAGAGGCAGGCGCACATGGAACGTGGCACCGTGTCCCGGTTCGCTTTCGAGTTGAATGCCGCCGCCCTGCGCCTCGGCCGCCATTTTGCAGAAGGTCAGACCGAGGCCGGTCGAGGGCCTGTGGCTATTCTTTCGATCCTCGACCTGTCCGAATTTTTCGAACACTTTCTCATGATACTCGGGCGGGATGCCGCAGCCGGTATCGGCGATGCTAATGCGGGCATATCGATCCTCGGCGGCCAGCTCAATGCGGATCGAGCCGCTTGCCGGGGTGAATTTGATGGCATTGCCAAAGAGGTTCTGAATAATCCGCACGGTGACGTCCGGATCACAATACGCGAAGCCCCTCTGGTCGGGCAGATGCACCGATATTTGGCTCTCCTGGGCCAGAAGGCTCAACCGCTCAACGGCGGCATGGGTTAATTGCGCGAGGTCGCACGAGCGTCGATGCAGCGGCATTTGATCGGCTTCCATGCGGCTGATATCAAGCAAATCGCTGACCATGTCGCGCAGGTTAATGGCGGCCTCGCGCGTGGAGCCAAGGTTCTTCTGGTATTCAGGGTCGTTGACTTCCCCCGCAGAAAGCAAATCGAGAAAACACGAGATGTTCGTCAATGGGGAGCGCATGTCGTGGACAATCATGTGGACCAGGTCATCGCGCTGTTTTTCGAGATGACGCAGCTTCTGATAGGCATCCGCGACCTGGTTGCGCTGGCGCATCAGCTCCATTTGCGAGCGGCGCAAGGCGAGGTGGTTGCGCACCCGGGCCTTGACAAGCGCGTATTTATAAGGCTTGGCGATGTAATCCACCGCTCCCAGGCTCAGTCCCTTTTCCTCGTTGTCATCGCCTGTCACTGCTGTCAAGAATATTACAGGGATATCGCGCGTGTCCGGGTTCGCCTTGAGCTTTTCACAGACCTCGTAGCCGTCCATTTCCGGCATGACAACATCCAGCAGTATCAAGTCTGGTGGAAATTCCTCGATCATCTTCAACGCGGTGGCGCCATCCGGGGCAATGCTCACCACGTATTCGTCCCCAATGGCTTTCAGCAGGATGTCAAAGTCAGCGGCCACATCGTCAACAATGAGGAGCATGTCTGCCAGCGGCGGTGGCATTTCTTGTCGCGGTATTTCTTTGCGGAACGTTATTTCAGGTTTCATCGTGATTGGTTTCATGTCAATATCCTTTCCACAGTGGCGCGGGCCTGGGCCATCTGGTACTTCTCGATTTGAGACTCCAGTTCCGTCAAATTATGGCCGAACTCATGCGGCCACGTTTTTTGGCCAAGTGCCTTCATTATTTTCTGGCATGGCTGGGGCTGGTTTTTGCGCAAAGGTTCCCTGAGCGCTTCGATCAAGGCTTTCAATTCTTCCGCGGTTCCAGTAGGGCGCGACTCCTCCGTCCTGGGCGCCTCCGGCGCCAATGCTGCGTTCAGGGCCGCGAGAAGATCGCGTAGCTGTTGCCCAAATGACTTCAGGCTTGGGGCAGTGTCTTTGTCGCCCTGATTCAAGGCCGTCTCCAGCCCGGCGGCCGCTTTTTGCAGCCCTGTTGCGCCAATGGTGCCCGCCATGCCTTTGACATCATGCGCGTGGCGGAAAGCATCCTTGGGCCGTCCGTCCCTGAGCTCGGCCTTGATCTGGGATTCGGTGGCGGCAAAATCCACGACAAACTGGCGCAAAAGACGCTGGTAAAACGCGCCGTTGCCTCCGACATTCCTCAAGCCCGCGCGCATATCCACGCCGGGGATGGCTTCGCAATGGCCGGTGGCCGTGGGCGTGGGGTGTCCATCGCTTGCTTTGGCGGGCAGCCAGCGTTGCAGCGCGTGGCACAATCCATCCGGATCAATCGGCTTGGTCACATAGTCGTTCATCCCCGCCGCCAGGATTTTCTCGCGATCGCCGCTCATGGCATGGGCTGTGACGGCGATGATCGGCAAGGGCGCGGGATTCTTCACTTTCCCATTCTTTTCCAGGCGGCGAATTTCACGGGTCGCTTCCAACCCGTCCATGACCGGCATTTGAATATCCATCAACACCAAGTCAAAGTCCTGCCGCTCCACCAACTCCACCGCTTCGCGTCCATTGCCGGCAACCGTGACTTGAATGCCGAGTCTGTCCAGCAATTCCAAGGCCACCAGTTGATTGGTGCCGCGATCCTCCACCAGGAGAATGCAAGCGCCGTCGAAACGCGGGCGCATGTCGCCACCGGAAGGATGGGCAGTTATGGCGGACGCGCATCCGAAAGCGGTCGCGATGGCATTGAACAGCTTTGCGCGGTGAACCGGCTTGAAGACAAACCCGCTGATGCCCGCCGGGATCGTCGGCTGCGTGATTTCATCAAGCTTGGAAGCCGGGATCATCAATACCAAGGGAGCGGCGGAGGCTTGTTCCTGCCGGATTTGATGCGCTAAATCCATGCCATTGGTCCCCAGCAATCTCCAGTCAAGCAGGATAAGACCAAAAGGAGAATGGGGGGCGTTGGCCCGCCGCAGGGCATCCAGAGCCGCCTGGCCGCAGGACGCGCATTCGACTTGGAAGGTCATGGAAGCAAGCAGTTCCTTGAGTATCTCACGGGCTGTGGAATTATCGTCCACCACCAGCGCCTTGCGCCCACGCATGTCCGGTTCGAGCGCAAAACGCGCCTGTTCTTCGGCGATGCCGAACGGCAGCCGGAAAGTGAAAACGCTGCCCCGGCCGCAGTGGCTCTCCAGATGAATTTCTCCGCCCATGAGGGTGCAGAGATGGCGCGAGATTGCCAGCCCCAAACCGGTGCCGCCAAATTTTCGGGTGGTCGAAGTGTCGGCCTGAGTAAACGGTTGGAAAAGCAGGGACTGCTTTTCCTCCGACATTCCGATTCCAGTATCCTTGACCGAAAACTCAATTTCAATGCCTGCTGGCCCTTGTAGGGCAGACCTCTGGTCTGCCGGTTGCAGGAGCCTCTGGCTCCGTGTATCCCCACCCGCTTTTGGGGCCAGTTGTGGGGCAGACCTCTGGTCTGCCGGTTCCAGGAGCCTCTGGCTCCGTGGGCTGCCAGCCACGCTCACAGAGATGACTATTTCTCCCGATTCGGTGAATTTCACGGCGTTGCTTAACAGGTTATTGAGAATCTGCGACAATCGCATCGGGTCTCCCCGGAGGCGCGCTGGCAGGTTTTGGGATAGACGGATAAGCAATTCGATCTGCTTTTCCTCGACTTGCGCCTCAATCAGACTTGCCGCCTTTGTGACGACTTCCTCCAGACTGAATTCAGTCGTTTCGATGCGCAATTTCCCGGCTTCGATCTTGGAGAAGTCAAGGATGTCCTCAAGGATGCCCAGAAGCGATTGGGCGGCCGTGTGAATATTATTCGCGTATATCTGTTGCTTGGGGCTCAAGGGCGTGTCCAGCGCCAAGTGGGTCATCCCGATGATGGCGTTCAACGGGGTGCGAATTTCATGGCTCATGTTGGCCAGGAATTCGCTCTTGGCGCACGCGACGGCCTCTGCGGCGCTCTTGGCCTGCGTCAGTTCGTGTGTGCGTTCTTCAATCGTCTTTTCCAAATCCTGCTGGTAATGGGCCAGTTCTTTATGTGTGGATTCGGCATCTTCGGCCAGGCTGATGGCCGCCGCCCGCTGTTGGTCCAGCTCCTCAACTCGGCGGGACATGGCTTGCTCCGCCCGCCGGGCGCGCCAGGATTCGCTGGCAAGCGCGGAAATGCTGTGCGCCAAACCCTTGATGAAATCCGAAACGCTTGCGAGCCTATCCTCCGAAACAACCGGAACTTCGCGAATCGCATCCAGATAGGACGCGATGTCAAAACCCATGGTTTGCGCCTGACGGGTGAAGAACTCCATATCCGGCGGTTCCATAAAAAACTGGCTGACGACTGCGTTCGCCACATGGCGCTGCGCGATGCAGATCGGCGCGGCCACATTCACTAACCCGTTTGTGCAGCGAGAAACGGCAAATTCCTGGCCAGGCGGCAGTTTGATCGCCAAGCCCGCCCAACATTTCTCACACTGATGCCGGGAGATTTCATGGGCTTGATGGAATTGAGCGCATACCCGATGCCACCCGGTGGAAGCGAGCACATTGCCATCGATATCGACGATTTTCGTGGCATGCCCGATTGCATGGCCAAACACATCCAGCAACGTCTGGATATGCTCAAGGCTGGCCAATTTCAAAAGCGGTTCGACAACCTCAATCGCATCCTCACAAAGCCACTTCTTGGTGGTGTCTTTTCGATTTGGATCGGCGAATCGGGGCGGTCTGCCAGTGCGCTCCAAAAGCGCATTGACATCCCGCTTCAGTTCGACCACCCGCAACTCCCGCGACACGGCCAGCCGGTTGAATCGTTCGGCCTCTTCCGTCCTGCGGGCAAGCGCCTCCATCTCGGATTGCTGGCTCTTGCGCAGGGCGGTCTCGGCTCGAAGCCGTTCAATCTCGGCGCTGGCACGGGGGGATAAAATCTGAAGTAACGTCTCGGCGTAGTCCGCATTGGCAATCGGTTTGCGACTCAGAATCACCATTATTCCCAAGATGCCGCCTTGCGCATCCAACAAGGAAACTCCCACATACGATGCCACGCCCATTTGTTGGATTATCTCCCGGCTTGGAAACGCTTCCTCTAATCCACAAGAGTAGATGCGGGATCCATTCTCACTGGCATCTGCGTAAGGCGTTCCGGCCAGATCGTAGTCCCGGTTGTCGGCCAGTTTGCCATCAACAACCAACGCGAGGGTGTGAATTTGTTGTTTTTTCCCTTCCTGCCGCAATTCACCCAACACAACGTGATTCACCGACAACGCAGCGGATAGCTGGAGCGCGGCAGCCGTGAAAAATGCCTCTCCAAAAACTCCGGCGGTCGCCTCCGCCAATTGCCTTATGATTCTGGCATTTAGCTTGCGGTCTGAGATATCCAGCAGGGTGACATGAACCAATGTGCTGGGGGTCAGTCCAAAACACATCAGATGCACTTCGCTGTCCCAAAGTTCCCCGTCCGGCCTTTTAAACTTCCAATCGAAGAGGACCGAGCCTTCTGTGACCGCCATTTTCACCTTGTTCCTGATGAGTTCCGCAGTCAGCTCGCCGTCGGCTTGGCGCAGTGTTGAAAAGTGCTGCGGGGATTTTCCCAAGACTTCCGAGCGCTGATGATGGCCCAGGATTTTCACCGCCGACTCATTGCAGTCTGTAAACTGCAATGTCACCCAGTCCATCACCAGCATGGGAACATGAGAACGGCGGAAGATGGCCCTGTTGCATTCCATGCTTGCTTGCAACGCCTTGCTGGTCTGGCTGAGTTTTTCGGTGCGCTCGATCACGCGTTTTTCCAGTTCATCATTCGCGGTTTGCAGCTTCCTTTGCGCCCTGTCGCGCTCCAAGTGCGCATGCAGCAAGGGGGCAACATGCTCGGCAATGATCTCCAACGTTCCAATATCCTCCATCGTGTAATCCGTTTGCTTGTTAGCAATCTGGAAGAGTCCGACAGTCTCGCCTTGAAACATAAGCGGCATTGAGATGTGTTTTTGAATGCCAATATGGCCTTCGGGAATGTGGATGGAAGGTTTGTTGTTCCAAATGAGTTTCTTTTCACGGAGGGCGAAACCCCAACTGCTTTCTCCCCAAGTTTCTGGTGGAAATCGGATTGTCTTCGCGGACATCTGGCACTGGTCCCAAACCTCTCTTGTCATGGTTGGAAACACAATCGCCCCGTCATCATCAATGTATCCGAACGCTCCGAGCGGGCTGCTCAAAATGTCCAGTATGAGTTTCAACACCTCATGAAACATCTCCGCGTCTGAAACCGTCAGAAAGATGGCGGCCACCTGAGCTCGCGCGCCCATTATCTTCTCCATGCGCTTGCGCCTGCTAATGTCACGCGCAACGGCCTGCAAGGCGGGACTGCCTTTCCACATGATCCGCTCCACCGAAATTTCCACCGGAAACACGGATCCATTGCGCCGAACAAAGGAGTCCTCGACAGGGGCCAGCTTTTCTCCGCTCAGCAATCGCCGCATCTGCAGCCGGGCGATCTCGTGATGCTCTGGGGCAATGATTGCCAAAACATCCAGTCCCACCAATTCCTCCGGTTGGGCGAAGCCAAGCATGCGGGCGGCGGCGGGGTTGGCATAAACATTCTTTCCGTTTTGTCCCACCAGGACGGCATCGGGCATGGCGATGGCCAATTGTCGGAATAGGTCTTCGCTCACTTCCGACTGATTGCGCCCGGTTAAATCTGTCACGGTTAAACCTTGATCGGGGATGAGTTGCAGCAACTCTCCCTCAGCCTGCCGGCAAAGACTGACCTCTGGGGTATTCATTCGTTGAGTCCCCAGCAGCGCCAGAGTTCTGCGTCATGAAAAGTTTCGCTCGTCGCGCCCAAGGCACTCGGGGCGGCATGAGAAACGCCGACCAATCCGGGCAGTAACCGGGCTACGATTGTCAGCATCTCCGTGGAGGTGAATGGCTTGAGCAGGCTGATGACAGGCTGAAGCCATTGATGTTCGTTCATCTCTTCGATCCCCAGTCCGTCCGCTGCCAGAATAACCGGCAGAGCCATCTTCTCGGCGCGCAGCTTGCGGATCAATTCGATCCCCCCCAGTCCTGGCATCCGGTAATCGGTGATCAGGGTGGCATAGGAATGATGCCGCAGGGCTTCCCACCCCGATTGACCGTCCCGCACTCTATGGACTTCGCACCCAACATGAACCAACGCTTTTGCGCCCGCCCGATAAATGGCATTCTGGTCTTCGACCACCAGTATTCGATAAACAGGCAGAACTGCCTTTTCGCACTGAGAACGGAGTGTTGGGTGACTGTGTGACATAGAATCGTGAATCGTTGAATCGTGAATCGTTGAATCGTGAATCGTGAATCGTTGAATCGTGAATCGTGAATCGTTGAATCGTGAATCGTGAATCGTTGAATCGTGAATCGTGAAT
>CAIUEN010000054.1 GCA_903898185.1 uncultured Verrucomicrobiales bacterium | reverse complement strand
GTGTTGAATTGAGCAAAAACAGGCTTAAGGAGCTTGTTCCTTGATTGGTATCGTGATTTGAGGAACAAATTCTGAATGAATCGACCAAGGCAAATCCCCATCAATTCAACACCCTAGCCTTCCCCTGTTCGGCAGTTATGCATTTGAATGGCCATTTCAAATGCCGAAACCAGCCCTTTACACCGTCAAAATTTCTTTTTCCTTGGTGGCCAGGTGGGCGTCGATTTTGCCGATATACTGGTCGGTGAGCTTCTGGAGCTCTTTTTCGGCCATTTCTTCCTGATCCTCGCCAGTGCCGGCTTTCTTTTCTTTCTTAAGCGCTTCCATGCCGTCGCGGCGGACATGGCGGATGGCTACGCGTCCATCCTCAGCCATTTTGCGGGAAATTTTGACCATCTCCAAGCGCCGTTCGGTACTCAGCTCAGGTAGAACGATGCGAATGGTCTTGCCTTGGACGGTTGGGTTGAACCCAAGATTGGCCTTTTGAATGGCCTTTTCAATCGGATGAACGGCTGTGGCGTCCCAAGGCTGAATCAGGAGCATTCGCGGCTCTGGAGTGGTGATGCTGGCCAGTTCCCGAATGCGCATGTGAGAGCCGTACACCTCAGCCGTGATGTTTTCAACCAAAGTGGGCGAAGCCCTCCCTGTGCGCACACCGGTGAATTCATGACAAACCACCTGTTCCGATTTGATCATCTTCTCTTCCGCTTCTAATAGGATGTCTTCGACTGGCATAGGATTTTCTTTAATTATGGATCATCATGTCCAAGATTGAAAGCTCAATTTTTTGTCCCGATTCAACGATTCAACGATTCACGACTGAATCAAGTCGTCACAAGCGTTCCAACCTTTTCGCCCTTCACCACGCGCTCAAGATTACCCGGCTTGAAGAGATCGAAAACAATGATTGGCATTTTGTTGTCCATGCATAGCGAGAACGCAGTCGAGTCCATGACCTTGAGCTGCTTTTGCAAGGCATCAATGTAGCTGATTTTGTCAAAACGGACGGCATCGGGATTTTTCTTGGGATCGCTATCGTAGATGCCGTCAACCTTGGTGGCTTTAAGGATGACTTCAGCGCCGATTTCATTGGCGCGCAGAGCGGCGGCTGTGTCGGTTGAGAAGTAAGGATTGCCAGTGCCGCCACCGAAGATCACGACGCGGCCCTTTTCCAAATGGCGCACCGCCCGGCGTCGGATGAACGGCTCGGCCACTTGCGACATCGTGATGGCCGTTTGCACGCGCGTGGGAATGTCCTGTTTTTCAAGGGCGTCCTGCAGAGCCAAGGCATTGATGACCGTCGCCAACATGCCCATATAGTCGCCCGTGGCGCGCTCGATTCCCTTCTCCTCGCCAGACATGCCCCGGAAAATATTGCCTCCGCCCACCACCACGGCGACCTCCACCGTAAGTTTGACCACATTGACGATTTCTTTCGCCGTTTGATGAATCGCCTCGATGGAAATGCCATCATCTCCCTGTCCGCCAAGAGCTTCACCACTCAGTTTGATCAGCACGCGGCGATATTTTGGTAGTTTGAGTTTCTTCATTATGTCTGAGGCATTGTAACAATCTATCAGGCTGTCGTCAATTATGGACGCACAACAACCAGCAGTTCTCATTAAAATCAACTGGTTTTTCACTCATCCTTCATACTTTAGCCTTCCTCCCTCATCCTTTTCTTGCAAAACCATTCCACAAACGCATATTGTCTATCATGACAACGACGGTGTTGCCCGACAATACGGCTAAAATACCAGACGCGATTGCGCAATTGCTCGACTTGAAGCCCGGTGCCACGCTCGACTGGCAGGTGGCCGACAACGCCACCCTGATTATCCACAAACACAGCACGCGCGGGACACGGGCTGACAAACTCTTGGGCATTGCCCGGCCTTTTCTGAAGCCGGGCGAGAATGCCATCGCCGAATTGGTTCGACAGCGAACCTTGGACGAGGACCAAGGAATAGATTGCCAGACGTCTGCGCATGGGCACTCGAGGATACTTGAGCTGGCTATTGGAAAAATATGCTTATCCCGTTGACTCCCGTAACGTCATTTTCTTGTAACAAAGGAGAACTTTGTCAACAGCAACTCCCAAATTGCCCATAGCAACCCTTCCAAATCGTCGGAAAATCCATGATTCATGGCTGTGCCAAGTGCAACGGGAGTCAACGGGATAAGCATATGGAAAGAATATAAATGCAAATATGACAATACGGCTTTCCGCTTACCGCCCCGCACGCCCCGTGTGTCGCACCCCCCAGAAAAACACCACCCCTGAAAGGGCGCGCATCTATCAACCGACCTGCTGCATCAGCAGTTTGACGCAACAATCCTGAGCTGCTTTGCAAAGCGCTTTATCGCGAGATGCCAGAGGAAGTTTGCGTCGCATCGCCAATTCGAGATACGCGGCGTCATAGACCGTCAGCCCGTGTTCATGCGCCAGTTCGGAAATACTTCCCAAGGCGAGGCGAGGGCCATCGTCGTCCACTACGAGTGGCATCTGGGCCAAAGCACCCAACGCCCGGTCGCGGTCTTCCGCCATTATCTTCTTACGACGCAGCAAGACCAGCAGGGAGTTGGCAACTTCGAATGGCCACAGTGCCGGCACAACCAAGGGGGCGCCCACTGCAACTCTGTCGAGCAAATCGTCCGTAGCTTTGCTGGCTTGCGAATGCACAGCCCAAGCCACGCCGACCGAGGAATCTGCGACGAATCCGTCCCTCACGGGCGTCCTTCCCCAATGGAATCCTTGATTTCCAAGTCAGTCAGCGGCTCAAACCCGCTGCGTTTGGCCATGAGAGAACGGCCCGCCCGCAGTGCCGCCACAGCCTGCCGGATGCGCTCCAAATTCGTTTCTCCCTCGGGCACTAATCGAGCCACGGCCTTTTCATGTCGGGTGATGACAATTTCCTCGCCACGAACCACCCGGTCGAGCAGTTCACCAAAGCGGGTCTTTGCTTGGAATGCAGTTACAGTTGCCATAATGTCTCATCAAATAGATCAGTCATTGGTCAATTTAGCATCCACTGACCGCGCTCGCAACTCTCAATTCCCAGGTGTTCTGATTCTTGGGCAGTGAAAGCAGAGATTGGAGAGACTGAAACTGGCAGACCAGAATAGTTTGCTCTGACAGAGCTGTGGATGAGTTTGAGGGATGGTGCCAAGGTGTTGAAATGAGGAAAACAGGGAACAAATGCAGCTTATGTCGCCCTTTCAGGGCTGGTGTTTCTTCGTGGTGCCCTACCCAAGGCGTTGCCTTGGGCTTTATTATCATGCCCCTTCGGGGCGGAAGAAGTGGAAGCCCCGCTCTCTGCCTGGTTTAAGTATGAAAAAGGCGCGCCCTTTTAGGCGCGCCGCGCATAATTCTCTGTCAAACTTCTACTTGCGATTTCTCCAGCCAAAAAACAACATGGCTAATGTGCTGATGCCAGCGACCTATACTGTAAATGGGTAGGATCGTTCCTTCTTCTCGGCGCAAGAAGTAACATTCTTACCTGTTCAAAGTTTAATAGGTGAAATTTGATTTGGCGGGAAAACCCGTATTTTCACTGGGGCGGACGTGGCATCTTGAATCAGCCGTGGGCCGACAACATGCATGCGTTGGAACTCGCGAATGTGCCCGTTTTCCAGTTGGACAATATTTGCCAATAATCTACATTGCGGCATGGATTATATGTGCGCGGATTATTATGAAACGATCATACGGCGGCAAATTCGATCCGGACGTGCATCGAATAAAAGCGAGGTCATTCATCAGGCGCTGGCATTGCTGGACGCCGTCACCCAAGGCAAGGGCCCCGAAGGCGCTGTCTTCCGCAATGCGGATGAACTGGAAGCCCTTCTGCTACAGGCCGGCCCCGGCACACCCATGACCTCCGAACGCAAGGCGCGCATCTACGGAAACTTGAAGCGATGAAGTGGCAGGCAGCATCGCAAACCGATGAAGATCTGATTGCCACGCGCGATTTCATTGCCGCCGACAACGAATCCGCCGCACGGGATTTTCTGGATGCCGCTTTTGAGGCTTTCGACCGGCTGGCGCAATTCCCGGAGATTGGACAGATGGCGCACTTTAAACACAGGGCTTTGAGAGGCGTGCGTTTCTTTGTCCTGCCACCGCCCTTCAATCGCTGGCTGATTTTCTACAAGCCAACGAGTCAATGCATTGAGATCA
The DNA here is from genome assembly GCA_903898185.1 of uncultured Verrucomicrobiales bacterium. Lineage (GTDB taxonomy): Bacteria > Verrucomicrobiota > Verrucomicrobiia > Limisphaerales > Palsa-1400 > CAIUEN01. The sequence goes on along the minus strand of CAIUEN010000054.1, from coordinate 13,141 downwards.
AGCGTGTCCTTTATGGCAACGTCAATTGGCGGCAGGAACCCGAGCGATTTTTCTAACTTGGATTTCCACGGAAATGGGACTGTGAACGGATTACTAAAGAATGGGCATGCACATGACATTTGTTGGCTTTTGGTGTCCCGGCGGGAACGAGGGTTGAGGCAACCCAAACCCAATGTGGGTGGTATTTGCAGGCGTGGCTTGTTGATCGGTATCGCGTGTATTCTCCTCGAAGCGATAATTTCATGCCAACATAATACGAATCTACAGGGAGATAATCAAGAAACAATGTATGCTTTGAATGGGTAAATCTCACCTAAAAGCATACGAGGCTGGAACTGGACTTGCGGCAGGCACTCTTCCCCACTTCATTCTTAATCTGCGTAAATCTGCGTTCATCTGTGGTTAAGGAATTGTTAACCGCAGATGACGCAGATTAACGCAGATGAAGAACAAGGCATTTATACTTTGAACGGGTCAGAATGTTTTTTTTTGCACCGAGAACAAGGAACGCTCTTACCCGTTTACAGTTAATTCTGTTCTGCGCTCCGCCGAAAAATACATCCCCCAGCAAAAAAGAAGGCCACCCATGATGGGCGGCCTGTGTTGGCAAATTCGATTCCGGCCAAATTAGCTCTTCCGGCGCAGCTTGCGCAGGGTGCTCACGCCAAAGGGCAGAAGCAGCAAGGCCCTGGCGATAACGGTCGAAGGTCCAGGGACTGGGGTCACTGTGCCGCTGACCACCACGCGAACACCATCATCACGATAAAAGACAAGACTGAAAGGGCGAAATGACGAGCTCGCTTTTTGCTGTCCGTCGTCTCTTGCCAGGCCAAATCCTTATGCCGCCCTTTCAGGGCTGGTGTTTCTTTGTGGTGCAATACCCAAGGCGTTGCCTTGGGCTTTATTATTGCACCATTCGGGGCGGAAGAAGTGGAAGCCCCGCTCTGCCTAGTTTAAATGTGAAAAAGGCGCGCCCTTTTGGACGCGCCGCGCATAATTCTCTGTCAAACTTCTACTTGCGATTTCTCCAGCCAAAATACAACATGGCTAATGCGCTGACGCCTGCGACATAGTTCGAGGGTTCTGGGACAGGCGTCACTTCAATTTTAGCAGATAGGGGAGTGTTACCCCAGCCGTACCCTCCGTATACAAGGAAATCAATTGTATTTCCAGGTTGAATAGTTTCTGTAAGATTAAAAGAACCTGCGTCAGAGGCGTTCCAAATTTGATTGTTATTGAACCTCACGGCAACCTGCATAATTCCCGAATCGCCCGCAAGAAATTGTCCGTTGATGCTGGCATCTCCGGACAAACCTGCTGGAGCTGTCCATCGAATTACTGTTGGCCCATCAGGTTTCGGCTGTAAGGATACCCAACCATTCGGAATTCCATACATGCTGTTACCTGTTAAATTTTGAACTATGCTTGCAACACCAACGATTAGATGAAAAACCGAATTGCCGTAACCCGACACTAAATCGTTATAAGGCATCCGGGTAAAGTTATCGAATGACGCATCTTCAGTTCCATATTGCCACGGACCATTAGGGTTGTTTACACTGTAATCCGCTGTTACATCCCAAGTTAGTGCGGCTTGAGCGCTTAATGCCAAGCTACAAAATCCAACTGCCAATAATGTTGATTTCATTCTACTGCCTTTCATTTGTTCTTGTTTTTTCTGGCAGGATTGATTCTTCCGTCAACACGCGTTGCAGGTAGGCGTTTCAGTCCAGACCAGTTTTCAGTCCAGACCAGTTTTCAGTCCAGACCAGTTTTCAGTCCAGACCAGTTTCAGATTAAGCAGGATTTCTTATTGCGTCTATCCACTTTTGGGACATCAGAATATCAGAAATTGGACACGGAAGTCATAACACGCATGATGCCAAGGACTTATAAGAGCAAAAAAACCGAGAAAAATCTTCAATTATTTTTTAAAACGACCCAATCTGGATAAGAAAGTCACCAGCGCACAGGCGGTTTTATTTGCAAGTGGTTAGCGTTACGCTATTTACGCGCGGTTGTATATGTGACCGAAAGTAACCAAAATTATTGCACACTTGGCCGACAACATGCCTTGGCATGAGGGTCAGGGGTTTTGCGCTTTCAGGATCAGCGCATTCAGCCTCGGGAACTTGGAGAATGCCTTGTCGGTAGTGACCATCTGAAATCTTCATGCAACGACTCCAACTCCTGTTTCAGGAGGATATCCGCCACCTTATCCGGCGTAAGTTCGGTGGCCGGAGGTGCCGGATGTTGACACTGGATCAGTGGAAGCTTCACTTGATGACGGGCGGCGCGGCTGGCGAACGGCCCAAGTTGGGCTAAACCGCAGCGGAAAACATCCTCCGCCACGTCCTTGAATTTCCGCCCCTCTTGCACGGCCCTCATCTTCATGGCGCGCAGGAGATCCTCGGGTATATCTAGTGTCGTTTTCATTATTTCTTGCAGCCAACTTACCAAGTTACCATCAAGCCAGCAATTCTCATCTTGCTTGCTTTTCCGAAGCAACCCCCGGGTAAGAAACAAGACACGCACCAGCCATGAAAGGGCGAAATAACGAGCTCGTTTTTTACTGTGCGCCGTTTTTTGTCCAGCCAAATCCTTATGAAATAATATCCATTAACACACAAAAACCGTTGACTTACTGTAGATTTGCTGTAATCCTGTTCCCGCTGATGAGAATTGCCAGAGAACATAGTCCGCTGCCCGGTTTCCGATTGACCCTCGGGTATTCGGTGTTTTATCTCAGCTTGATTGTATTGATTCCGCTGGGAGCGGCTTTCTTGAAAACGGCGGGAATGACTTGGGGAGCGTTTGTCGAGGCGGTGGCTTCGCCCCGGGTTATGGCGTCGTACCGGCTGACATTTGGGGCGTCGCTCATTGCCGCCGTGATCAACTCGGTATTCGGGTTGGTGGTGGCATGGGTGCTGGTGAGATATCGGTTTCCGTTCAAACGGGTTATTGATGCGTTTGTGGATCTTCCGTTTGCCTTGCCGACGGCTGTGGCGGGAATCGCGCTGGCGGCGATTTATTCAAAAAACGGATGGATTGGCCACTATCTTGAGATGGTCGGAATCAAGGCCGCATTCAGCCGGTTGGGCGTGGTGATCGCGTTGACTTTTATTGGGTTGCCGTTTGTGGTGCGGACAGTTCAGCCGGTTCTGGAAGCCTTGGAGCCAGAACTTGAAGAGGCAGCGGCAAGTCTCGGGGCAAACCGGTGGCAGACATTTCGCAGGGTGTTGCTTCCGCCGCTCTATCCGTCGTTGCTGACGGGATTTGCGCTGGCGTTCGCCCGCGCTCTGGGTGAGTACGGTTCGGTGGTATTCATTTCGGGGAACATGCCGATGCGTACGGAGATCACCCCGCTGCTGATCATCACCAAGTTGGAACAATATGATTATAACGGGGCGACCGCAATTGCAGTGGTGATGCTGGTCTTTTCCTTCGCTCTGTTGCTGGGAATTAACCTGCTCCAGAAATGGAGTCTGAAAGAATGGAGCGCTTAGCATAACTATGTTAAGGGGAAGAATTAGAATTAGCGGCTTGCTGACGCTCGCCGGAGGGAGGGGCACAGGCAAGGATGCCTATGCTACGTGAAGGGTATGGCTGGAGTTATAACAAGATTGAACAAGGCGAAAAGGAACACTCGCGCTGCGCAGGATCCGGCATGGGTCCGCTGGAGCTTGATCGGGGTGTCGCTGGCGTTCTTGGGGTTGTTCCTCTTTGTGCCGCTGGCTGCTGTTTTTACCGAGGGCTTGCGGCGCGGCGTAAGAGTCTATTTGGCTGCGTTTCAAACTCCGGATGCGCTCGCAGCCATCCGCCTGACCCTCTTGGTGGCGGTGATTGCCGTGCCTCTGAACCTGGTGTTTGGACTGGCGGCGGCGTGGGCAATTGCCAAGTTTGAGTTTCCTGGCAAGAGCCTTTTGACCACGCTAATTGACCTGCCGTTTGCGGTGTCGCCGGTGATTTCCGGTTTGATCTATGTGCTGCTGTTTGGAGCGCATGGCTTGATTGGTCCGTGGCTCATGGAACACAACATTCAGTTGATTTTCGCGGTCCCCGGGATCGTCATGGCAACGCTGTTTGTGACATTTCCATTTGTGGCGCGTGAATTAATTCCGGTGATGCAGTCGCGTGGCAACGACGAGGAGTTTGCGGCTCTGACACTGGGTGCCAATGGCTGGCAAACGTTCTGGCGTGTAACGCTGCCCAATGTAAAATGGGGCCTGTTCTATGGCGTCATTCTGTGCAACGCTCGGGCAATGGGCGAGTTCGGAGCAGTCTCGGTTGTGTCCGGCCACATTCGTGGGCAGACAAACACGATGCCGCTGCACATTGAAATTCTTTACAACGAATACAATTATGCGGCGGCGTTCGCGGTGGCGTCGCTATTGAGTCTGTTGGCGCTGGTGACGCTGGCGTTAAAGAGTCTGATCGAGGCGCAGAGCGCGGAGCAAACGCAGAATGATTGAAGCACAGAACATAACCAAACGGTTTGGAGAGTTCAAAGCGCTGAACAACGTCAGCCTGTCGGTTAAGTCCGGCGAATTGCTGGCGTTGCTGGGGCCTTCGGGCTCGGGCAAGACCACGCTTCTGCGGATCATCGCTGGCCTGGAGTTTCCAGATCGCGGAGCCGGGCGGGTCTTGTTTAATGGCGAGGATGTGACCTACAACCCGGCCGCATCGCGCCAAGTCGGTTTTGCCTTTCAGCACTACGCGTTGTTTCGGCACATGACTGTCTTCGAGAACGTCGCTTTCGGGCTGCGCGTGCGGCCCGCAGCGACACGTCCTTTAGAGACGGAGATTCGCCGCCGGGTGATCGAGTTGCTTAGCCTGGTGCAGTTGGATAATATGGATAAACGGTTTCCCACGCAGCTCTCAGGCGGCCAGCGACAGCGCGTCGCCCTGGCGCGAGCGTTGGCGGTGCAGCCGAAAGTTCTGCTGCTGGACGAGCCGTTTGGAGCCTTGGACGCCAAGGTTCGCAAGGAACTGCGCCGTTGGCTGCGCCAGTTGCACAAGGAAATACACATCACCAGCATCTTCGTCACTCACGACCAGGATGAGGCGCTGGAGGTTGCCAGTCGCGTGGTGGTTATGAACAAGGGGGCCATCGAACAGATTGGGACGCCCGAGGAGGTCTATGATCGCCCTGCCAATCCTTTTGTTTACAATTTTCTAGGCAGCGTTAATCTCTTTCACGGACGTGTTCACGGCGGGCAGGTCCATTTGGGCAACACGTCGTTGCCAGCACCGGAACACCCGGAGGCTCAGGACGCTCCTGCCATGATTTATGTTCGTCCGCATGAGATTCATGTGGCAAATCAGTCCAACGGCCAACAAAGCCTGCCGGCGTTGATCCGTGACGTCAATCCAGCCGGCCCGCTGGTTCATATCGAACTGGAGCGATTGGATGACGGCGCGAAGTTTGCCGTCGAATTGACGCGTGAACAGAGCCGCAATGTGCAACTGACGCCCGGATCTCAGGTTTTTGTCGAACTTAAGAACCTTCGTGTATTTTCAGAAGATTATTCGATTTGATCCATTTAACCCAAAATAACTCAAAATAAATAATAACATGCCAGTCTATTCAGATATTATCGGCACCATCGGGCACACCCCGCTGGTGAAACTCAATCGCATCGCCGCCGGCATAGACGCCACCATTGCTGTAAAGGGTGAATTTTTCAACCCGCTTGGCAGCGTCAAAGACCGCATCGGCTACGCCATGATTGCCGCCGCCGAGCGCGACGGAATCATCAGCCCCCGCACCACCATCATCGAGCCAACTTCCGGCAATACCGGCATTGCTTTGGCGTTCGTTGCTGCGGCGCGTGGCTACAAACTCATTTTGACCATGCCCGAAACCATGAGCGTGGAACGTCGCACACTTCTGGCCCTGCTGGGCGCAAAACTGGTGCTCACGCCGGGACCCGAAGGGATGAAAGGCGCCATCGCCCGCGCCGAGCAATTGAGCAAGGAGATTGCCGATTCCTGGATTCCCCAGCAGTTTAACAATCCAGCCAATCCAGAGGCTCATCGCAAAACGACCGCTGAAGAAATCTGGGCGGACACCGACGGCAGAGTCGATATCCTTGTCTCGGCGGTCGGCACCGGCGGCACGATTACCGGCATCAGCGAGGTCATCAAATCGCGTAAAAAGGATTTTCGCTCGATTGCGGTCGAACCCAAAGACTCGCCGGTCATCTCGCAGACCCGCAACGGCGAACCGGTCAAACCCGGCCCGCACAAGATTCAAGGAACCGGCGCCGGCTTTGTCCCCAAAAACCTGAACATGCAGATCTTGGACGATGTGGTGACCGTCAGCAACGATGACGCGATATTGACCGCTCGCCGCCTGGCGTTGGAAGAGGGGATTCTGGCTGGCATCTCAACCGGCGCCAACGTTTGGGCCGCATTGCAGGTCGCCAGACGCCCAGAGAACAAAGGCAAACTGATCGTGACGATTGGTTGCAGCACCGGCGAACGTTATCTGAGCACTCCCTTGGCGGATGAAGCTCGTAAACAGGCTCAGAGTTAGCGCTTAAACCAAATATGGGAATAATGGGGCATATAACCCCATTATTCCCATAACTCCTATTGCTCAATCAAAAAAACGATGGAGCGCGGGCCTGACATTCCGCGCTCCAAAGCCGGATTTTTCCGGTTCCGCTACATCCGCAACAGTTGCGGGTTCGCGGCTATGAGCTATATCGGCAGGAAACGAAACTACTTAAGGCGATAGAAATTGTTAGCATTCAAGTCCTTGTAAATATGACCCTATCTGAGTCCGCCGGAAAACCCAGTCCCAATGAACTCTTGAAGCAAGGTGACCCGACCTTGGGCGGGACCATTGCCCAAACATTGGCCAATCCCCAAATCGACCGTTTTACCGATGACGACAACCAGTTTCTGAAGTTCCACGGCATCTACCAGGAGGATGACCGGGACTTGCGCAAGACGGGCAAGAAATACATTCTCATGGTGCGGCTGCGCTTGCCGGGAGGCGCGGTCACACCGAGCCAATACCTGGTTTGCGACGACCTTGCCACGCGCCATGCCAATAACACTCTGCGCGTAACCTCCCGCCAGAGTCTTCAGTTTCATGGCGTGGTCAAATCCGCCTTGGGGCCGCTGGTCAAGAGGATCAACGAAGCATTGCTCAGCACGCTGGCCGCCTGTGGCGACGTCAATCGTAACGTCATGGCGCCCGCCACCCCGGCTATTACGACGCTGGGCGAAGAACTGCGCGATTACAGCAGGCAACTTGCCACAGCGCTTTCCCCGCAAACCAAGTCCTATCATTCGATCTGGGTGGACGGCGTTGAATTAAATTTGGAGGATCCTGAGAATAAGAATTTCACCGACCCTCTGTATGGCAAAACGTACCTGCCGCGCAAGTTCAAGATCGGGTTCGCCGTTCCGCCCCTCAATGATGTTGATATCTTCACGCAGTGCTGCGGGTTCATCGCCATTGCAGATCAGAAGGGTAAACTGGCCGGGTTCAATCTCACGGTCGGCGGCGGCATGGGGCGCAGCCACAACAACGACGCCACATTCCCGCGTGTGGCCGATTTGATCGGCTTCTTGCGGCCTGAAAAGGTGGTTGATGTGGCCAAAACGGTTCTGACCATTCACCGTGATTTTGGAGATCGCACCAACCGCAAGCACGCTCGGCTTAAATATGTTATTGAGGATCGCGGAACCCAATGGTTTCGGCAGGAACTCGAGTCGCGGCTCGGTTTTGTGCTGGAAGAGGCCCGTCCGTTTCAGTTTACGACGCAGGGCGACCCGTTCGGCTGGCACAAGCAGTCGGACGGCAAGTGGTTTCTCGGCCTGTTCGTCGAAGGTGGACGGATCAAAGACACCGATCAATGGCGGATGAAAACTGCATTGCGTGAGGTAGTCGCAAAATTTCAGCCGGAAGTGCGATTTACGCCGGGAAATAATGTCATCCTGGCAAATATAGCCGCTGACAAACGCGATGAGATCACGCAGGCGCTGGCCAAATTTGGCGTGTGGGTGGAAAAACAAGGATCGATTATCCGCCGGGCGTCGATGGCATGCGTGTCGCTTCCGACTTGTGGCTTGGCATTAGCGGAGGCTGAACGTTATCTTCCTGCTCTCATGACCGATATTGAGAACCTTCTTAGTGAACAGGGCTTGGCCGATCAGGAAATTACCATTCGGATGACCGGCTGCCCGAACGGTTGCGCCCGGCCTTACATGGCGGAAATCGGGTTTGTCGGCAAAGCGCCAGGGCGGTATCAAGTCTGGCTTGGAGGTAATGAGCCAGGCACCCGCCTTAACCGCCTTTGGAAGGATAATATCAAAGACTCCGAGATCATCGGCGAGTTGCGGCCGCTGCTTGGCCGTTACGCAGGCGAGCGACTGGCGGGCGAACGCTTCGGCGATTGGGTGGCACGCACGATCTGGACTGCGGCATGAGCAATCCATCCAATTCTGAAGTTGCAGTGAGCGCTTGGAACGCGCAGTTGCACGAATTACCGCCCATCGACATCGTCCGTTGGTCCATCGAACAGGCGAAAGGCCGCGCGGTGGTCTCGACCAACTTCCGTCCCTACGAAGCAGTCTTACTGCACTTGTGCGTCCAAGTTCAGCCGGACATTCCGGTGCTCTGGGTGGATCACGGTTACAATCGTCCGGCCACTTACCTCCATGCTGAGGAACTTCGCCGCCGTCTCAACCTGAATCTGAAAGCGTATCTTCCACGCATTTCTGCCGCGCACCGCGATGCCGTTTATGGCCCAGTGCCGACCACCGACGATGAAGAGGCGCTCAAACAGTTCAGCTCGGTGATGAAACTCGAGCCGTTCCAGCGCGGAATGGCTGAACTGGCGCCGACCGTCTGGATTACTGCCTTGCGAAAAGCCCAAAACCCGCATCGCGCGGAGTTGGACATTGTCTCGACGGACAGCAATTTCGGCACTCTCAAAGTCAGCCCCATTTTTTTCTGGTCTGACGCTCAAATGGAACAGTATCTCCGCACCCATAACCTGCCCAACGAGTGGGACTACTTCGATCCCGCCAAGGCCGACGAAAAACGGGAATGCGGCTTGCACGCCGCCTGGGGTGGCCACGCGGTCAACAATGCCTGATATCAAGAATGAACAGCTACCATTTAGATCACCTGCAATATCTCGAAACCGAGGCCATCCATGTGATGCGCGAGGTGGCGGCGGAATTTGAACGTCCCGCCCTGCTTTTTTCCGGCGGCAAAGATTCGATCTGCCTGCTGCGTCTGGCCGAAAAAGCTTTTCGCCCGTCCGATATCCCAATGCCGTTTCTTAACGTTGACACCGGGCATCATTTCCCGGAGCTCAATGAATTCCGCGACCGACGGGCAATCGAGTTGGGTGGAAAACTCATCATCCGCAAAGTGACCGACGCCATCGCCTCCGGCATCGCGACCCCCTCCCCGGGGGAGATCAGTCGCAATCGACTGCAAATTCCCACTTTGTTGGCCGCCATCGAGGAGTTTCGATTTGACTGCTGCATTGGCGGCGCTCGCCGCGATGAGGAAAAGTCGCGGGCCAAGGAGCGGTTTTTCAGTTTCCGCGACAGCTTTGGCCAGTGGGATCCCAAGAACCAGAGGCCAGAGATCTGGAATTTGTACAACGCCCAGATCAATTCCGGTGAAAACATGCGCGTCTTTCCGCTGAGCAATTGGACGGAAATGGATGTCTGGGAATACATCAAGCGAGAGAAGCTTGAGGTGCCTTCGATTTATTTCAGCCATCAGAGAGCTTGCGTGCGACGCCGTGGTCAGTGGCTTCCTGTTAACGATCTGATTCCGCCCAAGCCGGGCGAAACAGTTCAGAACCTTACAGTGCGCGTTCGAACCATCGGCGACATCATCAGCACCGGGTGCGTTGAATCCCCGGCCCAGAGCGTCGATGACATCATTGCCGAGATTGCCGCCGCCCGTGTCACCGAGCGCGGTTCACGCGCCGACGACCAATCCTCCGAAGCCGCCATGGAAGACCGCAAAAAAGCCGGCTATTTCTGATCACACTAAATCCGCTTCACGATCTAACATTTTAACGCTTCACGATTCACGATTCAACGATTCAACAATCCACGCTTCCCCGCCCCCCAATGACCACTCCCGCGACTCATCCCGTCGATATTCTTCGTTTCAATACCTGCGGCTCCGTGGACGACGGCAAGTCCACGCTGATCGGCCGATTGCTCTACGATTCCAAGTCTCTGATGGAAGACCAAATCGAAGCCTTGGAACGTTCGTCTGACATCACCGGTGGCGGCCAGGTCAACTTGGCCAACCTGACCGACGGTCTGCGCGCCGAACGCGAGCAGGGAATCACCATCGACGTGGCCTACCGGTATTTCGCCACACCTCAACGCAAGTTCATCATCGCCGACACGCCCGGTCACGTCCAATACACGCGCAATATGGTGACCGGCGCATCGACTGCCAACCTCTCGATCATCCTGGTGGACGCTCGCTTGGGCGTCATCGAGCAGAGCCGCAGGCACACCTGCCTGGCCTCGCTTCTGCGCATCCCGCACCTGGTTGTAGCTGTCAATAAAATGGATTTGATGGGATGGAAACAGGAGCGGTTCATTGAAATCCGCGATGAATTCGAGACATTCCTCCCGCGCCTGGACATCAAGGACGTCAAATTCCTGCCGATCAGCGCGTTGAATGGCGACAACGTAGTCACCGCTTCGCCTCATACGCCGTGGTTTTCCGGGCCGACGCTGCTGGGCCACTTGGAGAGCGTCCACATCGGCAGCGACTGGAACCTCAACGGCTTCCGGCTGCCTGTTCAATGGGTCAACCGTCCGAATAGTCCGACTGATCCGCAGTTGCACGACTTTCGCGGTCTCAGCGGCCAAATCGCCGGCGGCATTGTGAGGGTCGGACAAAAAGTGCTGGTTCTGCCCAGCGGGTTGACCGCTACTGTCAAACAAATCTGGACCTATAATGGCCCGCTGCAGGAGGCGTTCTGCCCCCAATCGGTCACGCTGGTGCTCGACCAGGATATTGACGTCAGTCGCGGCGATATGATCGTAGGCTTGGATGTCCTGCCCGGCGGCAGCTCCAACGTGAGCGCGAAGGTCTGCTGGATGCATTCGCGTCCTCTGCAACGTGGAAAGAAATATTTTCTCAAGCACACCACACACACGGTTCAGGCTGTGGTGACACACATCATCAATCGCATCGATATTTCGACCCTCGAACCCGAAGCGGAACCCGCGGAACTGGCGTTGAACGACGTCGGCGAGATCCGCATAAAAACCGCCCGCCCGCTGATTTACGACGCATATTCCATCAATCGCTTGACAGGCTCGTTCATCATGATCGAGCAGGGCACCAACGCCACCGTCGCCGCCGGCATGCTCATGCCGCCCGATGAAACGGTGAAACCCGAATACAACGATTTTGCGATTTAGCCAAAAAAACAACGGCATAGTCTATCTGGTTGGCGCCGGTCCGGGCGACGCCGGGCTTATCACTTTGCGTGGGGTTGAGTTGTTGAAACGCGCGGAAGTGGTGATTTACGATGGATTGGTTAATCAGCGATTGTTGGAGTTTGTCGATTCCAAGGCAGAGGTGATTTATGGGGGGCGGTTTGATCGCGCTCACAGCCTTCCCCAAGTGGAACTGAACGCGCTTCTGGTTAACAGGGCTCTCGAAGGCAAGCGTGTGGTTCGCCTCAAAGGCGGCGACTCCTACATTTTTGGGAGGGGCGGCGAAGAGGCTGAATGTTTGGCGGAGGCTGGCATTCCCTTCGAAGTGGTGCCGGGAGTTTCTTCCATCCAGGCGGCTGCCGGCTGCGCTGGAATTCCATTGACACATCGCGGGTTTAATTCGTCGTTCACGGTTTTCAGCGGACACGAGCCTCCTTTCTCGCCTGAGAGCAAAATTGACTGGGCATTGATGGCGCAAATCCAGGGCACTCTGGTGGTGATGATGGGACTGAAGAATCTGCGTGAGATCGCTGCCACACTGATCCGTAACGGCAAATCGGCTGCAACTCCCGCCGCCGTGGTCAGCCGGGGCACATTGGCCTGTCAACGTTCCGTCAGCGGCACTTTGGCGAATATCGCCGATCTTGCTGACCAAGCCCGCTTGGAGGCTCCGGGCATCATCATCATTGGCGAGGTGGTCCGCTTGCGAGAGAAGCTCAACTGGTTCGAGAACCGCCTTCTCTTCGGTCAAAGAATTGTGGTTACGCAACGTCTTGATTTGGCCCGACCAGCCCTGGCCCGGTTCACCGAACTTGGCGCGGAGGTGCTGCATATCCCCGCCACGCGCTGGATCATGCCGCCGTACCACGACCGGCTTGATCAACTTGTGCGCGATGCGGGCGCATTCGATTGGGTGCTTTTCAGCAACCCCAATGCGGTGGACTTTTTTTTTACGCGCTTCATGCAAACACACGGTGATGTGCGCGCGCTTGGCTCGGCGCGCTTGGGCGCATACGGACCGCAAACTGGCGAGCGGATGCGCTGCTGGAGTGTTCGACCAGCCGCAGTCGCTGCCGACCACAAGCTGCCGTTGATCATCGAGGTCATCACCCGGTGTGGTAATGTCAACGGACTGAAATTCCTGCTTTTCCGAGGAGGCTCATCCACCGAAAACGTCCCGGAAGCTCTGACCGCTTTGGGCGCAACGGTCGAGGTGGCCCCCGGTTATGTCGTTGAACCCGACCCTGATGACGCCTCTGGCGACGCGGCGAGGTTTGTCAAGAGCGGAGCTGACTGGATAGTCTTTGCCAGCGCCCTCGCTATCGAACATTTTCACCACCGCTTCAATTTGCCTGAAATGATTCGCCGATTCCCCGGAATGCGTATCGCCATCACCACTCCAGACATCCAATACGCGCTGGATAACCTCGGACTCAAATCGGACGTTGTTTCCCAAACCAATGACTGGGATTGAATATCCAATATCGAGCAAGGAATGTCCAATAATGAAGTGAAAAAGCGTTCCAACTGTGCGCATCTCACATTTTTCTGATAGGGGTAGGGATGCGGGATTATACTGTAAACGGGCAAGATCGTTCCTTCTTATCGGTGCAAAAATAACATTCTTCCCCGTTCAAAGTATAAATGCCTTGTTCTTCATCTGCGTTAATCTGCGTCATCTGCGGAT
>CAIUEN010000053.1 GCA_903898185.1 uncultured Verrucomicrobiales bacterium | reverse complement strand
GGCGACCCTGCGTCGACTGGCTCTCAATTTGCTCAAACAGGAGAAAAGCAAAAAACGCGGGATCAGGGGCAAGCAACTTGATGCAAGCTGGAATCATGCCTATTTGCTCCGTTTATTGGGAATTTAAATGCGTCTGCCCTGAGAACTGGCTGCTTTGTCATTGCTCGGTGCGGGCATTTTTTGTTAGTCTGCCTGCTGCGATGAATATCCTCTTTTTGAACGGGCCGAACCTCAATCTCTTGGGCCAGCGCGAGCCAGGGATTTACGGCAACGCGACTTTACGCGACATTGAGGTGGAATTGCGTCGGCGCGCCGATCAATCGCAAATCGAAATGGACTTCCGTCAAACCAATGCGGAAGGCGAGTTGGTGTCGTGGATTCAGCAGGCCAAAGGAGTCTTCGACGCCATTGTCCTAAACGCCGCCGCCTACACGCACACCAGCATAGCCTTGCGCGATGCCATTTCGGCTGTGGCGATTCCGACCATTGAAGTTCATCTGTCCAATATTCACGCTCGCGAAGAATTCCGCCATAAGTCGCTGATCGCTCCAGTCTGTGTTGGCCAGATTTCCGGTTTCGGGCCCAAATCGTACTATCTGGCACTGGAAGCGTTAATTGGGGTGTGAAAAGCGGTGGCGCAGGGAGGTTCGCCTGCGGGTTCACATGGTTCCTAGTCCAGCGAACCCGGAAGGTGAGTTCCCTTGGGGTGTGCCTAATAAGCCGTCAGGCGAGACCCCCTGCGCCACCAAAATTAGTCAGAGATGATTCATTTTCTCTTGTTATTACTATCGGCTTTAAATCCACTTTTCCAAAGAAAATAAAATACGGAACCGCCTGCTACGTATAAGATTACAATAATATTGACGTCGCACCTAATTTGATTACGGATGGGTAGGTATAATTCCTACATGAGGTGTCGTCGGATTACGGACGCATCCAATCCATTACCCGAGTGAACCAAAGCTGGCTCACATGTAATGTTCAGAAGGAGAAATTAGCTTCTTGCTGGCACTCTCCGGAAAGAGGCGCACAGGCAAGGATGCTTATGTTATCTGAAAGTTACGCTCACACGCCCCTCGCTTGGCTTGAGCGCGGTGCTATTCGATTCGCAGTCTTCCGCTTTGATTGGTTCCGATGAAGAACCCACGCACGGTGCTTTGGTTCTTCAGGATGATGCCGTAGATCGGGTCCATTGTGCGAGCGTTGGTATCGCGGAAACTGCCGGTGGCCAATCCATTGGTCGGATTGAGTCGCAGCGTCAAATTTGTGGAATCAACGGAGAAAATGTTGTTTGTTGAAAGCGAGATCCCAGTAGTGAGGGTATCGGGCAGATTGCCACCGGTGAGCGTGAGCAGTCCGGTTTGCAAACCGACAGCAAACGTCCCATTGGTTGGCGGGCGATAGGGCGAGGCAAGAACTTCAGCGGTCCGTACCAAGCCGTTGGTGAACAGTTGGCTTGAGGGACAAATCCAGGTTGCGTTGCCCGTGAGGTTGGTTGCCTCTTCAAAGGTCAGCCAGCCGAAGAACGAGCCTTGGCCATTGTTGGCGGAAAGATACATTGGCCATTGGCCGCCAGCGCAGACGGTTCCAGCGCCGGAAACTGCAGCGCCATCGGCGAGCGTTCCGATGGCAATGACTGTTCCAGATGCCCTGTCCACCTGCAAAGTCAACACTCCGTCGCCATCGACGCTGTTTTCGCCGGGAAACGCCAACGTGTATTTCCCAGCCATCGGCGCCGTATTGGAAGAGCTGTAAACAACGCGATTGGCTTGTAGCTGTGAATTGGTCCATTGCCAGCCGGTAACCACTCCAAAAAACTTGTTCGTAGGGGAGTTTTCAAAATCGAGATTAATCCGAACCGCAGACGTGCCAGATCGAACGTATGCATGGCCCAACTCATCGAACTGCCCGGAGAGAGGATAGGCATTGGTGCCTTGGAGGAGCTTGCCGCTGAAAATGCCCGTCTTCTTAAGCGCCAGATTTAACGCGCCCGAATTGAACTGATGCGTGTCGTTCGTATCATAGAAGAGTCCCAAGTAAGTGCCAGTCTTAGCGGCGTAAGGGGCTGAAGAAAATGTTTTTTTGTAAAAATACTCAGCTTTGGCGGCTGTGGAGTCTCCGCAAGACGCCTGAGCGACAGTGGAGACAAAATTAGTGCCTGGCGAAAGAGAAATGATGGCTGACCATTTGACGTTGGTACTCGAAGCGCCGGTGGTGGAAACATTGGTGTACACATCATTTACCAAAACCACAACATTCGTCACTGCGTAATAAGCCGTGCCGATCAAAGTTATTTGTTTGGTCGAAACCTGTTTTGTGGCAGGAGCCGTAATTACTGGCGGAGGCGTAATGACTTTAACAGTTGCCACGTTTCCAGTGGCCGTCCCGACTGGATTGGTGACCACAACTGAGTAAAGCCCGGCATCGGACGCTGCAACTTTGGAAATAGTGAAATTGGTGCTCGTGGTGTTCGTAATGACATTAGAGATGCTCGAAACGGTGTTGCTTTGGAACCACCACTGACACGAGAACGGTCCGTCGCCGCGTACTGTCGTTCTTAAGGTGAGCTTCGATCCCAGGAGGTTGGTCAAACTCTGCGGCGTGGTGGCGAGAGTCGGCAAGTCCAGGACTTTCAATGTCGCATTGGAACTGGAGGCACTGCTCAATTGATTGGCTGCGGTTACTCGATAAACTGCGGCATCGGATTTGCGCACTGCGCCAAAGAAAAGTGTTGAGTTGGTTTGTCCCGCCAAGGCAACCCCGTTTCGATACCATTGAAAGCGCGTGGGATCTCCGGAAGCCAAGACTTGGAGTGTAACGTTCGTGCCCGTAGCGACTGCTTGACTGATATTGCCCGTCGAGTTTGTTTGCGTAGCGATGGAAAGGCTCTTGATCATCACCTTCAAGACCAGAATTGCTTTTGAGCTGGTGATCTTGTTGCCCTGCGCATCTGTCACCGTGACCCAGTAAGTGCCAGCGTTGGCAGTTGAGTACTTGGAATTCGTTTCCCCAGGAATCTTACTATCATTGGCATACCATTGATATTGCAATTGATTGGTCGGGGTCGCGCTAACCTGCAAGACGACTGATTTAATGACATCGGTGATAATCCCGCTGCTCGGTTGGCTGATGATTTTGGGTGGAGTGCCGATCTTTAGCGCCATATTCGAACTGTCAGCATGGCTCACGGCATCGCTGACCTTTACCATGTAGGTTCCAGCGTTTGCGGTGCGGGCATTGGTAATGCTCAAAGCGCTATTGGTTGCGTCAGAAATTGCCAATTTATTTCGATACCATTGATAAGTGACATTCCCGGCCTCGCTTGAAACATCGACCCACAATTTAGTGTCGCCTCCAAAATTAACAGTTCCTCCTGACGATTGATTAGTGATGCCCAACCGGCTGTAAAACGTGACTTGCGCCACGGAACTGGTCACCCAAGCGGTATTGAACTGGTTTGAAAGCATTACGAAATAGCTGTTTGTGAGTTGGGTTTGGGCGTTTGCGATCTGGCACGTTGAATTGTTGGTCGTCTTGTAAGTCTTTCCATTCCAAACCCATTGGTAGTAAATTGGTTTTTCACCACTCGCGACAATGCTCATTATCGCATTTGTGCCAAGCAAAAGCTTCTGGTTGGTGGGCTGTGTCACAATGGAAGCGGGTGAATGGACGGAAATAGTCACCGAGTTGCTCCTCCAACTCACTGCGTTGCTCACCACAACCGCGTATGTGCCTGCGTTTGTGGGTTGGACATTTGCGATCAGGATGGAGTCGCCGGTCTGATTTGTCAGGACTTTGCCGTTGTAGTACCATAGGTAGGAAAATGGACCACTTCCAGACGGACTTATTGAGATGGTTGCGCCGATTCCAATAAGAACCCGACTCGACGCAATTGCATTATATACGTCAATCCCGCCAAGCGTCACAGGATTCATGATCTGGACGATGGCATTGCTGCTCGTGATCAAACCAAACCGGTTGTTGATTGTGACCGAGTAAGCGCCGCTGTCGCTCTGCTGAGCCGATTTGATGGGCAGCGTTGAGTTGGTTTCGTTGATGATTGCAAAATTGTTGACACTCCACTGGTATGAGAAGGGCAATTCCCCTGCAGCTTGGACGCTTAAGGTGATATTAGTGTCGGGCAGATGGGTTATCCCGACCGGTTGTTGGATAATCGTTGGTGCCAAATTCGCTTCTTCGACTTCGATGGCTCCGATGTCCACCTTGCTTCCCTGCGGCCTTGAAAAACCTCGCTGGTCCGTGTCCGGATGACTGGCATCGGTTGGGATTGCGTTAATTGCGGGGCTGCCAGGTTGGGGAGACAGGCCCGGAATGGCCGGTTGAATGTCAAAAATCGCAACATCAGTCGTGCCCGGACGAGTAATCGCGATGGATGGTGAGTTGGTCGGCGGATCAATATATTCAAGCGTTGTTCCCAACTTTGGAGATAGTTTATTCACACTACCGGTGGCGGTGAACTGGCAGCTCGTGTCCGAGCTGAGATTGTAACCGCCGTCAGTGACGCCGCCGTAGCTGTTCAAGTTGGTTCCACCACCCTCGTCGAGAATGGAATTGCGAACTTTCAGAACTCCGCCGCTATGGAATAGGTTGCCGCCCAAGTCACGGCCCATCACGCCATTGAAATTCGACGCGGCATTGACCCCATTTGTTCCCCCATACAGCGCATTCAACGCAAATGTGCAATTGACCATATCGGCAATGCTCGCATTTCCGCTTGTCGCCAGTCCGCCCCCGCAGGCATCTCCGCCATTTCCTGCTTTGGCTTGGGCGCTGCTGGCGATGTTTCCACCGGCGCCACCCTGGCAAATATTGCCAGCCACCGTGCAATTGGTCATGCCCACCTGGCCTATGTTGTAAATGGCCCCTCCGAACGCCGCGCCGCCGCTCAATGCATCGCGACTGGTGCCGTCTCCACGCGGCAGGACGCCTGCCGCGCTGCCTCCGTAAGCGCTGTTGTTCACAAAGAGGCTGCTGAAGATTCTTAGCTTGCCGCCGTTGTAAATGCCGGCTCCAGCGGCCGCATTACCCGCGCCCCCTTTACCGCCATCGCCATAAATACCACCGGGACCAGCGATGCCCGGAATGCCGCCAAAACCGGCTTCGACAGTGTTAAATTCAAACAAACACCAGCCGACTTCGCTTGTTCCATCGGCAATATGGATTGCGCCGCCACTGGCGCTTCCGCCATTGCCGCCATCGCCGCCGCTGCCAGCGAAGGTTGAAGGATTGGTGGCCCCATTTCCGCCGTTGCCGCCGTTGCCTCCCCAAACGGCATTGTTGGTGAACAACGAACAATAAACTTCAAGCATGCCGCTGCTATAGATGGCGCCTCCTGCTGCGTTGCCTCCCGCACCACCGTTATCTCCGTTAGGATGGCCGTCATCGCCAGATCGTCCGTTTGCGCCGACCATATTCGTCGCGACGTTTCCCACAAAGGAACAGCCCAGCGCAACAACGGTGCCGCCATCGTTATAAATTCCACCTCCGGTGGCGCTACGTCCGTTCACCACGCCCACATTCATCAACGTCAAAACCGCATTGCGCGAGACAGTAAACACCCGGACCGCGTTTCCACCGCTGATGGAAACCGTGCGGTTGGAGCCAGCCTCAATGAGGATGTTCTTTGTGATGGTCAGGGTATTGGTCAGGGTGAACGTTCCGTCCACATCGAGAATCACCGTCCCGCCATTGGTCTGTGCCGCTTGCAGATTGAGATTCAGGCTGGTCAGATTGGTGTCGGTGACGACATTGTCTTGAGCTTGAGCGACTCCAGCGGTCATTGCCGCTATGCACAACGAAACAAAGGCTCCAGCCAAAAAAAATGTTTTTTTCACAGTCGGTTTCAACAGCTTCAGTGATAACAAACCCTCCGTGGGTAAACAATACGCGTTATGAGAAGTTGCGGGAGGTGGAGAACGGATTCATCGCATTGAAACGGTCTGGCGCATACAGCATCAGACCCACGTTTTAAGCGGCTTGCCAACATTGATCTTGTTCTTGAGATGATACTCGGCGTTGCAGGCGTATTTCTCAGCCCAATACTTGAGACCGGCCCGTTCTTGCTCAGTAAGCGGACGCACCACTTTTGCCGGGGATCCCATGACCATTGAGCCTGTGGGAATCTTTGTCCCAGGGGTGACAAGCGACCTGGCCCCAATGATGCACTGCTCCCCGATTTCGGCTCCGTCCAAAACCACCGCGCCCATGCCGACCAGGGTTTCGTTGTCGATGGTTGCGCCATGCACCACCGCAGCGTGCCCGATCGTGACGTAATCGCCAACGATGCATGCCAGTTCGTCCGCCAGGTGCAACACAGCGTTGTCTTGAACGTTCGAGTATTTGCCGATCACGATGCGGTTAATGTCCCCACGCAGCACCGCGCCATACCAGACGCTGGCGCAATCGCCCAAAGTCACATCCCCCACAACGGTCGCGCCCTTGCATACGAAAACCCGTTTTCCCAGCGTTGGCCTTTTGCGCAAGAAAACATTCAACTGATCGACTACTGCGGCAGCATTTTTTGTTTCGCTCATTCAAACATTCATACGAGCAAATCCGTCAGCGCGCAACCGTGGTCTTCAAAGAATGTTGACAGATGCCCTCATGTCGGCAAGCATGGAGGCATGGACAAAATTATCTTTCCGCGCAGCCCGCGCGAAACGATGGCGGGCTGGACTTATCTGCCCCGGTTTGTGGACAAAATACGCCTTCACTTGGCGGGCAAGCTCCATCCCGACTATCAATCAAACTTAACCAAAGGCTTCGACGCCGCATGGCTCAAAGCCGCCGGAATTAGCGCCGAGGATTTTATTGAGGTGGTCAAGAACAGCATCACCGATGGTGAGGTCTGCGATTGGGTGGCCGGCAATGTTAAGAAAACCGATGCCGAAAAAGCCGCGCATAGAGAGTTCATGCTCAATCACGGCAGGCAGGAAGATCCCGCTCTGCGATCCCGCTTGAAATTGCGCAAGGAAGAGTCCGGCCTCGGTTTTCGCGACGATATCCAAACGTTCATCGACTACATCGATGCTGACGAAAAACGGGTTTGAATGGTTGTCAACCCTTAGAGCACTCCCTGTAAACCCAAATCCGGCTTGAAGAAACGCATGACGGTATCGCCGTGTTTGAGCGTTTTCACCTCGCTCCAGTAAGCCGGAAAACTCAGAGTGTCGCGCTTGGTGTGCCCGAGAATAAAGAGTCCTCCTGATGCCGCCAGTTTGGGCAACTCGGGGTTATCGAGCATCTGTTGAGCTATGGATGTTGACCGGCGTCCGACGTTTTTCTCTCCGTAGGGCGGGTCGGCCAGGATCAAGTCAAACTGCTGGCCGGCGTGTGCCAGTTGGGTAATCGATGTAAAGGCATCTTGAACTCGGATATCCATCACGGAGGCTGGCAACTGGGCGGACTCGAGATTTTTGCGAATATATTGGGCATGCCGGCTCGATTTCTCCACACATACGGCATGAGCCGAACCCCGGCTGAGGCACTCAAGGCTCAACGCGCCTGTTCCGGCGAAGAACTCGATGATACGCGCGTTCAAAACTCGTTCTCCCAGACTGTTGAAGATCGCTTGCCTCACCAAGTCGGGCGTCGGACGAACGTCAAAGCCTTTGGGAACTTTCAAAATAACCCCTGCTGCTGTGCCGGAAATAATGCGCATAGGAATATGACAGGATTTACAGGATTTGAAACTATTCACGTAGCGTAGGCATCCTTGCCTGCGCCCCTCTCTCCGGCGAGCGTCAGCGAGACGCTAATTTTTCCCTTTGACCTGAATAGTTACCAAGATTTCAGGATTGGGGAAGAGTCTTTGCGGGGGGAGGGGGGATTGGAATCCTGTTACTTGTTAATCCTAATCGCGTAAAAAAAGATAACTATTCACGTAGCATAGGCATCCTTGCCTGTGCCCCCTTTTCGGCGAGCGTCAGCGAGACGCTAATTTCTCCCTGTGCTTCCAAGTAACAACATTGTTACTTCCTTCCGCCCGCCGCCACCCTTGGTGGCAGATTTGCTGAACAGTTACAAAAAAAGAACGGCGACCTGTTGTCAGGTCGCCATTGTGTTAATTCAATAAATTCGGAGGGAATTACAGCCCTTTGCCGATGATGAACTTGACCAAGTCGGCGACGCGGCAACTATAGCCCCATTCATTGTCGTACCAGCTCACCAGCTTGAAAAAGCGATTGTTGAGCTCGATGCCGGCACCCTTGTCGAAGACAGACGAGAGTTGGCTGTGAATGAAGTCGCTGCTGACTACTTCGTCTTCGGTGTAGCCGAGAATGCCCTTGAGATAGGTCTCACTGGCTTTTTTCATAGCTGCTGAGATTTCAGCGTAGCTGGTTTCTTTGACTGTCTTGACAGTCAGGTCAACGACCGAGACGGTCGGGGTCGGCACGCGGAAAGCCATGCCGGTCAGTTTGCCTTTGACTTCAGGGCAAACCAAAGCGACGGCCCTGGCAGCGCCGGTGGTCGAAGGGATGATGTTCAACGCCGCGCTCCGACCGCCTTTCCAGTCTTTCTTGCTGGGACCATCAACGGTCTTTTGGGTGGCGGTGTAGGAGTGAATGGTGGTCATCAGGCCTTCTTCGATGCCAAAGCCCTCTTTGAGGAGAACATGAACGACCGGCGCCAGACAGTTGGTCGTGCAGGAGGCATTGGAGATGATGTTGTGCTTGGCGGGGTCATACTTCAGGTGATTGACGCCGATCACAACGGTGATGTCCTCGTTCTTCGCAGGGGCGGAGATGATGACTTTCTTGGCGCCAGCGGCGAGATGACCCTTGGCCTTTTCGGCATCGGTGAACAGACCCGTCGATTCAATCACCAAATCCACGCCCAGAGCTTTCCAAGGGAGCCCGGAGGGATCTTTGGCGCTGACGACAGCGATGTTTTTGCCATTGACGATCAGGACATCGTCCTCCGCCTTGTCGGCGGCCGATTTCTTGGACGAAACTTCGCCTTTGAAAGCTCCTTGGATGGAATCATACTTGAGGAGATACGCCAGATTGTCGGCGGGCACGATATCGCCAACGGCGACGACTTCAACATCTTTTCCGATCAATCC
Source organism: uncultured Verrucomicrobiales bacterium (assembly GCA_903898185.1). GTDB lineage: Bacteria > Verrucomicrobiota > Verrucomicrobiia > Limisphaerales > Palsa-1400 > CAIUEN01. The sequence continues at coordinate 15,654 of CAIUEN010000053.1, read as the reverse complement.
CTGTTCGGAGATTGCGCGGAACACGAGGCGGCCAATGCGGCCGAATCCATTAATTGCAACTTTGATTGCCATAGTCTTAATTACTAAATATTACTAACACGAGGATGGTTATGCTAACGACGGTTTTTGCGCCGTCAATGCAAAGTTTCTAATCCTTTGCGTTCACACCGCCCGAATCATAGGCTTATTTACTTATTGGTCGATGGGGTTGATATAGGAGCTTCTTCAGCCGATTTGTCAGATGGAGCCGGGGTTCTTGGCAGTGATGTCTTGACATCGGTGCCAAGAGCGACAGGCGTCGCTGTTGGCGCACTGGGAGTGGTTGGCGGCAACCCCGGCGAGGTGGCGCTGGGCTTGGTCAGTTGGTCCATCACCGAAACCTGACGAGCCGGCTTGCCAACAATCGCCAGAAGAACGGCCAGGACAAAAAAGCCGGTGGCCATGTATTTGGTGATTTTGGTAAGAACATTGCCGGAACCAGCGCCAAAGAGCGCGTCGGTTGCCGCGCCGCCGAACGCCAAGCCCGCCCCGGCTTCTTTCTTGGGAAGCTGAAGCAGCACCAAGAACACCAACAAAACACAGTCCAGAACCATTAACACGGTCAGGATGCCTGCAAACAGGGATTGCCAATTCATAATATTTTTTCTAGTTCGGGATCGAATTCTTAATAATGTCAGAAAAGCTTCTGACGTCCAAAGCCGCGCCACCAACCAATGCGCCGTCCACGTCGGGCAGAGCCATCAGTTCGGTTGCGTTGGAAGCCTTGACACTGCCGCCGTATTGAATGCGCACGCGACGGGCAACTGTATCGTCGAAGATGGAAACCAGTATTGCGCGAATAAAGGCATGCACCTCTTGCGCTTGAGCTGCCGTGGCGGTCTTTCCGGTGCCGATGGCCCAGACCGGTTCATAGGCGACAACTGTCTCGACCATCTGCTCCTTGCTCAGTCCGGCCAAGCTGCCTCGGACTTGTGTCTCAATAACCGTCTCCGTTAGCCCCCCTTCGCGCTCAGCGAGGGTTTCGCCGACGCAAACGATTGGTTTGAGCGACGTGGCGTGGGCTGCCAGCGCCTTCTTGGAAATCAGTTCGTCAGATTCTTTCTGGTATTGACGGCGCTCGGAGTGGCCAAGAATAACATGGCGAACAGAAAGTTCACGGAGCATTCCGGCGGCGATTTCGCCGGTGAATGCGCCAAAACTGTTCTCGCTCATATTCTGCGCCCCGAGGCGGATATTGGAGTCCAGGATGGCCTTGGAAACCTCGGACAGGGCGGTGAACGGCGGGCAGACCACAATGTCGAGTTCCTTGACCTTCCCGACTTCGATTTTCAAGCCGTTGACCAAAGCGAGGGCTTCGGCCACGGTTTTGTTCATCTTCCAGTTTCCCGCGATAATTAATCTACGTTCTTTCTTGATCATCTTGATTGGTGATATGCGCTGGCGTAGGGTTGGCAACATGCCCACCCCGTGGCCTTGCCTTGCGGCAAGGCGTCGAACGCCAGCGCGTTCTTATCATTGAAGAATTTTACTTGTCAGCGAGCGCCGCCACCCCAGGAAGAACAAGTCCTTCGAGAAACTCGAGGCTCGCCCCACCGCCAGTGCTCATGAAGGTCACCTTGTCACCCAGACCGGCATTGTTGAGAGCCTTGACGCTATCGCCGCCGCCGATGATGCTCTTGGCGCCGTTTTTGGTGGCTTCGACCACCGCCAAGGCAACCGCATCGGTGCCTTTCGCAAACCGGGCATCCTCGAACATTCCCATAGGCCCGTTCCAGACGACCGTCTTGGCTGTGCGAATGACCTCCGCATAGTGCTTGGCGGTATCGGGACCGATATCGAACCCGGCCGCGTCTTCAGGAATATCTTGGGCGGTGTTCAACCGGGGATTGACGATCTCGAAAACCGGTTTGCCCTTCTTGTTGAGTTTGCCAGTGTTGACTTGGTTGGCGATGACGTTGTCAGTTGGCAACAGGAACTGAACATTGCGCGCTTTGGCCTTGTTCAAAGCAGAGAGAGCAACCTCTGTTTTGTCAGGTTCGACAAGCGATTTGCCGGTCTTGGCGCCCAGCGCCAGTTTAAAAGTATAAGACATGGCGCCGCCGATAAGGATGGCATCGGCCTTTTCGAGGAGTCGGTCGATGACCTTGATTTTGTCGGAAACCTTGGCGCCGCCCAGGATGACTACAAAGGGCCGGGCCGGTTTTTCCAGTTCGTCGCCCAAGAATTTCAATTCGCGCTCCATCAGGAGACCGGCGACGGCTTTGCCACCCCGTTTGGTGACAACATGAGCCACGCCTTCAGTCGAAGCATGGGCACGATGCGCAGTGCCAAAGGCGTCATTAACATAAACGTCGGCCACCTTGGCCAGTTTTTCGGCAAATGCCGGGTCGTTGGCTTCTTCTTCGTTGTAATAGCGGACGTTTTCCAGCACAAGAATATCACCGGCCTTTAGGGCGGCGGCGGCCCGCTCGACTTTTTCACCGATGCAATCATCGACAAACGCCACTTTGCGTCCGGTCATTTCCGCCAACTTTTCAGCCACCGGCGCAAGGGACATGGTGGCTTCGCGTTTTCCCTTGGGGCGTCCGAGATGCGCGGCGAGGATGATTTTGGCTCCTTTGCTGATGAGCAAATTGAGCGTGGGCAGAGTCTCTTTGATTCGATTCACATCCGTGACAACCATCTTGCCGTCCCGATCTTCCATCGGAACGTTGAAGTCAACACGCATAAAAACCCGCTTTTCGCGGACATCCACATCATTGATCGTTAATTTGGCCATAAACTAAATTGTTCGTAAGCATACTCAACTGGCAGTGGGAGTCAAAGAGAATTCCATTTTCAAGATTTCGATGCGCGTACAAATGACTTTAGTTCCTCCTCAATCTGCCGATATCACTGTTAAATTCATTGAATTTTGTTCGAACTGTCCCATTATAGCCCACGGCAGGCGGATATACTGTTGGTGTCAGCTCGTGAGGCGATGGGGAAACATCATCGCCGGTTTTGAATGTACTTTGCTAAAATATATAGATCACTGATATTGGTCTCAGCACTCCCATTTCTATGCATCCCATGCATGGCGGAGAAGCAGTCGTCGGAGGTTGATTCAGTGAGCGCCTTCGAGGAGCGGGCCGTTTCGTTCTTGAGTCGGCACTCCACCTTGACGATATCTACGTTCCTGATCTTTTTGATTCTTCTAATCTTGGTTGCCATCTTGGCGGTTGGTCTGGCGCGGTTGCGTAGAACACAGACCGCTTTGCTGGAAAGTGAAGCCATGTTTCGCACTCTGTTCGAGCACTCTGCTGTTGGCTCGGCTCAAGCGGATCCAATCAGCGGAAGGTTCTTGAGGGTGAACAGCCGGTTGTGTCAGATTCTGGGTCGGTCGAAAGATGAGTTGTTGCGAATGGGCTTTGCGGATGTCACCCACCCGGACGATCTGGCGTATGATGTGGAGCAGGTGCGGCGTATGATTGCGGGCGAGATTCAGGAATATACGCGTCAAAAGAGGTATATTCGCAAAGACGGTTCGGTGGTGTGGGCCGCTCTCTCGGCTGCGACATTCAGCGCTCATGGAGGCTCGCCGGATTGGTTTATAACCGTTGTTCAAGATATTACCACGCTTAAAGAAGCGGAAGATCAACTGATCAAATCTGAGCGCCTCTCCGCAGTGAGCCATCTTTCCGCTGGCATCGCCCATGAGTTCAACAACATGCTCATGATCATTTTGGGATACACCGATCTATTAAGAGTCCAGCATGGGGAAATCAAGGAAGTTGGCAATGCCTGCAATATTATCGAATCGCAGGTCGCTCGCGGGCACGATATCGTTTCACAGATGAGGGTGCTGGCAAACCCGTCGCCGTTGCGCATTGAGTCGCTAAAGGTGGGTGAATTGGTCGAGGAGATCCTCCGGGCGCAGACCGGCCAGTTGGAATCCGAGCAGATCAAGGTCGTCCGTGCTTATGGCACCGATGCGTCGATCCAAGGCGATCATCGGCAGCTTCACCAAGTGCTGGCCAGCCTCATCGTCAATGCCCGACATGCAATCCGCGTCAAAGGGCATGGCAAGATCACGATCAAAACGGCTCTCAACCAATCAAATCTGGAATTGAGTGTCATTGATACAGGCATTGGGATGAGCGAAGAGGTCAAGAAGAAGATATTTGTCCCGTTCTTCACCACGAAGGGCGGGTTTTCAACCAACAATCTTGGCATCAAAGGTTCGGGCCTCTCACTCTGTGTCTGCCTGCGAATCGTGCAAATGCACAGCGGCAGAATCACGTTCGAAAGCGTCGAAGGAGAAGGAACCCGCTTCACCGTGACACTTCCGACGGAAACAATTTCTGCCGTAGGTCAGCCTGCGCTCAATGTAACCCGGCCTCCGCGTGTTCCAAGGTTGCTGGTGGTTGATGACGAAACAGCCATTTGCGATGTTCTCCAGCAAATGCTTCTGAAGCGTGGGTTTCGGCAAGTGGACACTGCTTCGTCAGGCATGGAGGCCCTTGAACGGATGGAGACCCAGACCTATGACATTGCGTTTGTCGATCTGATAATGTCGGGGATGAGCGGACTCGACCTGCTAAAAGAGGTTCAATCCAAGCGCATCGAAACCCGATTCATATTCATCTCCGGGCAGTTCGATGTAACCGAAGATGAACTGGTCAAAAAGGGCTCCAGCGGATTTCTTCACAAGCCTTTTAGCTTTAAGCAACTCGATCAGATCCTCCAGCGGGTGCTCGATACTACTGGATCAAGCGCGCCGCCCCCCGTTTCTTAGCGCCTGCTGAGGCTATCAATCAAATCCGAGGATCGCTTTGATGTACTGGCCGCGTTCAAAGTGCCACGGATCTTCCGCGCGCAATTGGGCTACCTTGCCTCTGAAATCGGCCAGGTTCGGATGCTTGTGCGCCTGCATCCAGCCTTGAAGTTCATTCAGCATGTTGCGGATATGGCCAATCCCGTTGCCATAGATTGTGCTGCTGACCTGAACAGCTTGAGCCCCCGCAAGAATCATCTTGACGACGTCTTTTCCACTCATAATGCCGGTGCTGCTGATAATATCCGCAGTTGTATTGCCGTGAATCAGCGCCGTCCACCTCATTGGCAATCGGTTATCCGAGGCGGAACTCAGGTGCAGGGTGGCTTTCTTAACTTCCTTCGAAGTATCAATGTCGGGCTCGAACAGGCGGTTGAACAGAACCAGCGACTTGGCGCCTGCAGCGGTGAGATTCTGAGCGTGATTGAGCAGGCTCGTGTAGAACGGATGCAACTTGACCGACACGGGGATTTTCACCACTGCAACCACCGCCGCGAGGGTATCGACTTCAATCTTCTCGATTTCGAGAGCGTTGACCGTTTTGTCCAGCGGCGGCGAATAAAAGTTGAGTTCAAGGCCGTTGACCCCGGTAGCTTCCAATTCACGGGCGTACTCGACCCATGACTCTTTGTTGATGGCGTTCAAACTCGCGATCAGCGGCATGTTGACCGCCTTGCGGGTTTCCTTGCACCAATAGAGATGCTCCTTGGCTCCGCTGTGCTCCTGGTGGGGAAACATCGTGACGGCTTCGGCAAACATGTTGTCGTATTCCGACAGGCGATCTTCAAACACACCACGCTCACTCTGAATCTGCTCCTCAAACAGCGATTTGATGACCAGACCGCCAGCGCCGGCGTCCTCGATTTGCTTGATGGTGTCGATTCTCTTGGAAAGCGAGCAGGCTCCGATGACGATCGGATTGGACATCTCAATGCCCATGTAGGTTGTCTTTAAATCTGGCATATCTTTTATTTGCCTTTTTGGCGAAACTTGCCGCAGTCAGAACATCACACAAGTTGCCCGCAGTTTATGGACTGCGCTGCAACTGCCAACGTCATTCGCGCGGCTCAAATTGCTGGTTCGGAGAATGGCGGAATCAAAAATGATTTCAAGCTTATTCGAGGAATCGTTGAATCGTTGAATCGTTGAATCGTTGAATCGTTGAATCGTTGAATCGTTGAATAGATCGAAGACTGAAACAATCCGACGACTGCTGCTCGATTCAACGAATTATCGATTCAACGATTCAACGATTCAACGAATTATCGATTCCAACGATCTCCATCAAGCTTGAAAATGGCGAATTAGCAGCTATGATCCCTAATTGTGTCCGAGCCACTCCCTAACTTGATCGACGCAAGCACGCGCTATTGCGCGGTCTTCGGCCATCCGATCCGCCATTCGGCTTCGCCCGCCATGCAAAACGCCGGCATTCTGGCGTTGGATTTGAATTGGCGCTACCTGGCCTTTGATGTGTTCCCCGAGAATCTTCGGGCTGCCATCGACGGGGCCAAGGCGATGAAGTTTATCGGACTGAACCTCACGCTGCCGCATAAGTTGCTGGCAATGGAGTTGGTGGATGTGCTGGATGAGTCAGCGAAGATCTGGGGGGCTGTCAACACCATCCGATTTGAAGCGCGAGTAAACGAGAACTGGGTGCCGTTGTGCCAATGCCCAGCCGAGGGGGCGCAGGAAATCCGCTCGCATGGGTTTAATACGGATGCCGACGCGGTAATTCGGTCCATTCGCGAGGACTTGGGCTTGGAGCTTAGGGGAATCAGCGCGGTGGTGCTGGGGGCCGGTGGAGCGGGACGCGTGGCGGCGTTAAAATTGGCCGATGCAGGAGTCGCCAACTTGTTCCTGGTCAATCGTACCCGACACAAAGCAGGGGAAGTCGCGCGTGAAGTCCAAGAGCGTTTCCCGGGCGTTAATGCCGCGTTGGACTACCCGGACGGGCGTGTGGATTTGTTGCTCAATGCGACTTCGCTGGGACTGCGTCCGGATGATCCTTTGCCACTGGATATCCGCCGGTTTCCGATCAATAACGCGCGGGCGGTATATGACATGATTTATCGACCCGCCGAGACACCGCTGCTGAAATTGGCCAGGGAGGTCGGCTGCGCAACGGCCAACGGCTTGGGGATGCTGCTCTACCAGGGAGCCAAAGCGATGGAAATTTGGTCCGGCAGGGTCGCCCCCATCTCGATCATGCGGGAAGCATTAACAAAAAACATCCACCCAACCGGCCAATGAGCATTTTCGACCCAAAAGTCCTGGCGCAAGTACCATTCCATTTTTGGACCACTGTAACCTTTGTGTTTGGTTGCGTGGTCGGCAGTTTTCTCAACGTCTGCATTTATCGCATGCCCCGGGGTGAAAGCATCGTCCACCCGCCTTCGCACTGTCCTCACTGCAATTACTCGATTCCGTGGTATCTGAACATTCCTCTATTCACATGGGTGTTTCTGCGTGGGCGTTGCGCCAACTGTCGCGCGCCGATCTCTGTGCGCTACTTCCTGGTTGAGTTTTTGACGGGGCTGCTGTTTGCGGCATGCTGGCTCAAATACGGAGCGCATTGGCCGTGGGTGGCGCTGGTTTACTGCGTGTTTGTGGCTGGCTTGGTCGCTGCGGCATTCATTGATTTCGAGCATTACATCATCCCGGACGAGTTTACCATCGGCGGCATCGGCGCGGGGATTGTCTGTTCGTTTTTCATCCCGGAGTTACATTCCACGTTTCCGGATTTTCTGCGGTTTGGCAAGCCCGAGCAGGGGCTTTACGCGGGCTGTTTTGGGGCGGTTATAGGAGCGGTAGTCATCTATGGCATCGTGCGACTGGGAAAGCTGGCATTTGGACGGCACGAGGTTCAGTTCGAACCGAATACGAAAATCGTGTTCACCGAATCCACCCTGAAACTGCCGGGCCAGGAGATTCAATACGGTGAGATTTTTTACAGGGACACCGACGCCATTGTTTTTCAGGCTCAAAGGCTCGAATTGATTGACCGTTGTTACGTCAATGTAGCAGTCCGGTTGCGACGAGACCGACTGCAAATTGGCGAGGAAACGCTCGACCCGGAGCAGGTGGCATGCATGGAAGCTGTGACCGACCAAATTGTGCTGCCGCGTGAAGCAATGGGCTTGGGCGATGTTAAGTTTATGGCGGCATTCGGCGCATTCCTCGGGTGGCCCGCCGTGTTTTTCGTATTGGCAGTCAGTTCCTTTATTGGAGCGCTCGCGGGTCTCACGATGATCGCATTGAAGAAAAAGGAGCGATACAGTCAGATTCCCTTTGGCCCTTATCTTGTGGTGGCGGCGCTCGTGTGGATATTTATCGGTCGCGATTGGATGGTTTGGTGGTTTCGATGATTAGAGAGACTCCAAAGTAACATTTGTAGGGGCATCCTTGGACGCCAATCGACTTAGGAATTTGGCTGGCTAATCATACCAGAAGGCGCGGTTCAGTGCGAATGTCCCATCCGGGCTATGCAATTACACGGCACCCAAGTTCCGATTCACAGCGCGAAAAATGCTGAATTGGAAAATAATTTTTTCCTTGTTGATTCCGATGTGAAACCACTTGGACAGATAAGCAAGGAGGTCAAAATCTCTTTTGCCATGCAATTCTCCGATAATCCACTTTACTCGGGCCAAGGCAGGCTCTGGAAAACAGGTCAGGATGTCGAACTCGGCCCCTTCGGTATCGATTTTGATCAAGTCAACGGATTTGAGGGAGTTCTCGCGCAGAAATCCGCTCACGCTCTTTGTCTGCACCTTGGTACCCAGCGGAGCACCTGCTTTGACATCGGGAATAAGGCTGTAACCTCCCAGATTAGTCGGGTCTGAATCCTCGTACATCAGAAACGAGCCATCGGTGGAGCTCAGGGCGAAATTAAGCGCCTGGATATTGGGATAGGGGGCGGTATTCTTCCGCAACAGTTCAAAATTCTCCGGTACCGGCTCTATAGAGAAGATTCTCGCTCTGGGATATGCCTGGGCATAGTAGATCGCCGAAGCGCCAATGTGGCCGCCAATATCGAGAATTACGAGAGGTTCCTTTTCCAGAGGGAAATAATATTCCGCTTTCTTTCCCTTCCGAAACAAAACCTCGTTGAGGGCATTCATATCCGAGGTGCCCGACCTGTAATAAAAAGGATGGCCGTACAAGGCAAACTGGCGAATTTTGGACGGACACTCAGCCCAGTGAAGCATCAAGTCGAGTGATCCCGAACGAAACAAGTATTTAAGGTTTCGTTCGAAGTTGTTTAAGACGCGTAAATGCATGAAAGATTTGAAGACGTTACTAACTACCAGGGCCAATGTCAATAGATTCTCCAGCAATTTGAGGACGGCTGCGTGATTCTACTGAAAAACCAACTGACCCAATAACCGCATAGGCGTCCTTGCCTGTGCCCCTTTTTCGGGAGAGTGTCTGCGAGACGCTAATTTTTCCTTCTGTCCTGAACAGCTACCCAAAAAAATTCGCTACAGTTTCTCAACAGACTGCCGATAAATGAGGCAACTGGTCAAACAATCCGACAAATATGAAAAAAATTGGATCAAGCTCGCACGAGATTAGCGGAGACGAAAACAGAGACTCGGCAACCATTCGCATTTTCTTTTCAGAACCTTCGGCTTTCGTGGTGCAAATTCAAAGCAGCGCTACTGCTTCATCCCACTGCGTCAGACCTGCTAAGAAACAACTCCAATCTCCAAGTCGCCCAAACAGTGGGAAAATAACCAGCCTTCCGTCTTCACAACAAATTCTAAGGAATTGCCGTCCTTAAGATTCACAAACTCATTGACCAGCAAAATGTTACCCCGGTGTCCCCGGTTGTTCCCTTATACGTAAAACAAATATGAAAACAATGACATTAGGAAAGAAAATCTCCCTTGGTTTTGCCAGTCTCATTGCCATCTCCGCTCTGCTGGGCGCTATGGCCCTGTTCAACATGAAATCGGTTGAGAGTTCCGCGCAGCAACTCGCCACCGAGTTTATACCGGAAACAGAACTGTCCAGCATTCTTGGCGATACCATTGCGAAAGTGCAATTGGCAGTCCGCAGTTATGGACTCTCGTCCGACCCCAGCTACATCGAAGCGGCGCGCAAAGGCCTCCAAAGTGTTCACACGCAATTGCAAGCCGCTCAAACATTGGCCGACCAACATCCTGGTTTGGTTAGTCTGCGCGAGCGCCTGCCGGCGTTTGGCAAATCGCTCAAGACTTACGAAGACTTGGTGGCTCAAACCGAGTTAAAGAGCAATGAGATTCTGGCTGGGCGCGATAAACTGGTTAAGACGGCAACCAGTTTCATATCGAGCATTGACAAACTAATCGTTTCTCAGAATGAAAAGCTCGAGAAGGAGATCAACGCAGTCACTGAAGTCCCACAATTGCAGGTGCGCCAACAGAAAATCATCCTCGCCTATGACATACGAGGGAAGGGGAACGCCGCTCGCATCTTGTTCTTCAAATCCCAAGCCCTGCGTGATTCGAAGATTATTGAGGATGGATTGAATGAATTCGAAGGCATGGACAAGCGCTTCGAGCAGCTCTTTGGCATGCTTAAGTCTCAGGATGACGTCGCTGAACTCAAGAGCGTGCAGGCAGACGCTCATAGTTATCGCGACACCATGAAGGCAATTCAGTCCGATAACCTCGACATGGCTGAAATCGCCAAGAAACGTGTGGTGGCAGCCGAAAGCTTACAGCAACTAACTGACGAGATCGTGTCATCTGGGATGAAGCGGACTGAGGTTGCTTCCACCGCCTCTAGTGTGAGGCTCGCCACCGCCTCATGGATCCTCATCGTGGGTCTCATCGTCGCCTTGGGAGTTGGCATCGTCGTAGCCACCCTGATTATCCGCGGCACGACGAAAGTGCTGTCCTTGGTTGCCACTTCTCTGGCAGATGGATCCAACCAGATTGCCTCTGCTTCCGGCCAGGTTTCCTCCGCCAGCCAGTCCTTGGCCGAAGGAGCTTCCGAACAGGCTGCATCCCTCGAAGAAACCAGTTCCTCACTCGAAGAAATGTCCAGCATGACAATGCGCAACGCGGAGAGCGCCGATAAAGTCAATGAACTGGGGCGGGAAGCTCGATTGGCGGCTGAGAATGGAGCCAAGGATATGACAGACATGATTGCCGCGATGGCAGCCATCAAACAATCCAGCGATGATATAGCCAAGATCATCAAGACTATAGATGAGATCGCATTTCAGACCAATATTCTGGCTCTCAACGCGGCTGTCGAAGCCGCTCGCGCCGGCGAGGCGGGAATGGGATTTGCCGTGGTAGCCGAAGAAGTGCGTAATCTGGCGCAACGCAGCGCCCAAGCCGCCAAGGAAACGGCAACCAAGATCGAAGGAGCAATCACCAAAACTGCCAGTGGCGTGCAGATCAGCGCAAAGGTTGCCAAAGGCTTGCAGGAGATCGTGGTGAAGGCGCAGCAGGTGGACACACTTGCGGCAGAAGTGGCGTCGGCGTCGAAGGAACAAAGTCAGGGTATTGCGCAAGTGAACACTGCGATTGGCCAGATGGACAAAGTAACCCAATCCAACGCTGCCAATGCTGAGGAAAGCGCGGCAGCAGCCGAAGAACTCAGCGCTCAAGCGGAAACTCTTAAGGATTCAGTCGGACAGTTGCTCCGTCTTATCGATGGCGAAAGCCACAATCGTACGCCAGCGACCAATAAACACCAGCAAGCAACGACTGCTAAAACCGAGGCTTTCACAGGCTCCCATGCCATGCCGAACGATAACAGTAAAACAAATGAGGCTCGCGCAATTGGCAAAGGCAAATCCAAAATCGCTCTTGTAGCGGACCGAAAACCCAAGCGCGACGAATTGCCCATGGATGGTGATTTCAAAGAGTTCTAGCTGTCACACAAAGAGTCATGGTGAGGAGTTGCTGTATGAGCGCAAACTTCGTTGCAGCATTCCCGTAATTGCTGTAATAAGCAGTTCATGCGATTTATCGCGAGCGTTTACGAGAAACTGCAGCGACATCCCAAGCGGGTTGTCTTTCCGGAAGGGGCCGAGCCGCGTGTGCTTCAGGCCGCGCGCCAATTCCATTCATTGCGACTGGGCGTGCCCATTCTGCTGGGGGATCGCGCAACAATTAAGGAAGCAGCCGAGCGCCTGAACGTGACGTTGGAAGGCGTGCGCATCATCAACCCGGCTGAAAGCGAAGATCTCGATTCTTTTGTAAGACGGTTTGAGCTGTTGCGGCACCTCAAAGGCATTAAAGAGAAGGAAGCTCGCGACACGATGATCAAGCCCAACTATTACGGGGCCATGATGGTCGCCATGCATCAGGCAGACGGACTGATTTCTGGAGCCAACGAACAGTCGGGCAGCGTGCTGCGTCCGCTATTCCAAATCATCAAAGTCGCGCCGCAGGCAACCACCGCCTCCAGTTGCATGGTCATGGAAGTGGAGGACACTCGGTTTGGCCATGATGGCGTCATAATGATGGCTGACTGCGGTGTCATTCCCGAGCCTGATGTCGAACAACTTTCCGATATTGCCATTTCAACAGCGCAACTGGCGCGAAAACTCCTTGGCATCCGACCGCGGGTCGCTTTGCTCTCCTATTCGACCAAAGGCAGCGCAACACACCCTTCCATCGGAAGAGTTCAGGCCGCGACCGGCTTGGCCCGGCAAAAAGCCAGTGATAAGGGGCTGGAAGTGGATTTTGATGGCGAATTGCAGGTGGACGCCGCGTTGGTGCCCGAAATCGCTGCTCGCAAAGTGCCGGATAGCCTGGTTGCCGGACGGGCCAATGTGCTGATTTTTCCCGACCTCAACTCCGGCAATATCGCCAGCAAGCTCATCCAGCATGTAGCCAAGGCTCACGCTTACGGCCAGATTTTGCTGGGATTGGATCGCCCGGCAGCCGATGTTTCCCGCGGTTCCAACGCCCATGATGTCCTCGGTGTCGCCGCGATTGTGGGCTTGCAGTCGATCGACTACGATCACCTTTACCCAGGCGCGGGCGCCAAATTGCCCGGCGAATAGTCCGTTGTTCCTGACCGAAATGAATACCGTCACACCGCGCGTGTTTATTGCCGCCACGCGCCAGAATGAAGGCAAGACCACCACATCGCTTGGGCTGTTGGCCGCGTTGCGCGACGTTTATCCACGGGTTGGCTACATCAAGCCGGTCGGACAGCGATTCGTTGAAATTGAAGAACAGAAAATCGACGAAGACACCGTTCTGATGGACCGTGTTTACAGACTGAACTGTCCATTGCTGGACATGAGCCCGATCGCCGTTGAGCCTGATTTCACCCGCAAATACCTCCAGCAATCGAATAACGAAGCACTCGTGAAAAAAATCCAGAAGGCGTTCGACCGCGTCGCTTGGGAAAAGGATTTTGTAGTCTGCGAAGGTTCAGGTCATGCGGGCGTGGGATCGGTTTTTGATCTATCCAACGCGCAAGTCGCGGGTATTCTCAAGTCCAAGGTTATTATCGTGACCAGCGGCGGCATAGGCAAACCGATTGATGAAGTCTGCTTGAACAATGCGCTCTTTGAGCGCGAAGGCGTTGAGGTCATCGGCGTTATCCTCAACAAAGTTCATGCCGACCGTCTCGATTACGTCACCGAGTTCGCCCGGCGTGGTCTTAAGCGCAAGGGGTTGGAATTGCTGGGCGTTGTGCCGCACCAGAGAATCCTTTCCAATCCCACCCTTGATTTGATTGGCGAAGATCTCAAGGCCGTACGACTGAACAGTTCTATCTGCGGACATAATCTTGTTAATCGTGTTGTGGTCGGTGCCATGAGCGCCCAGAACGCCATCGGATACTTCAAGCGGGGCGTCCTGGTCATCACGCCGGGAGACCGCGAGGATCTCATATTCGCGGTGGCGGCCAAGGGCTGCGAATCGAGTGAACCGCTGGCCGGACTGGTACTGACTGGTAATGTGCGTCCCAGTCCCAGCGTCATGGCGGTAATCCAGCAAATGCCATTCCCCGTGCTCTGGGCTGCTGAAGACAGCTACGAAGTCGCCTCGTCTGTTCACAACTTGATCGTCAAGACGCGTCCGGCTGATACCGAAAAAATTTCATTGATCAGGGACATCATCGCCAACAACGTGAACGTGAACCGAATTCTGGAATCACTGTAGTCATCCTGAATCAACATTGAAAACAGGTTCAGGCATGGTGGAAGTATGGTTCGTTGCAATAAACGGCGGATTTGCGAAACTGCTCCTTCTCCCGCACAATCACCTCAACTGTATGCTGCGCCCAACCAAATGCAGTGCCAGTGCCCTGAGAATTTCAAAGCCCCCGCACGCCGTCTGTATGATCTGTGGCTGCGCCTGTGGCGGCCATTGAATGGCTTCTCCCATTGCTCTGAGCGAGCGACTCACCGTTGAATGGTTACCTGTATTCCCAATGCGTCTTCCATGGACTGGCTTATCTCTTGGAGACTCAATTGGCGGTTGGTTTGATGAACTCCCCGCATATACCCGCAACAGACAAATCAGTTCTCGGTTTGTTGCGCGCGAAAACGTGAAGGCCGTCCGCGCCTGTTTGGCCAAGTACAAACGCCTGCGCAAACTAACCGAAAAGCGGATTGAACGTCCCTCCGCTTGGTCAAAGAAAAACGCCAATCCGAAGCTTGACGCCCAAGCCAGAACGTTTCATTATCAACCAATTATATGACTATGGAATCCGCACACAAGGACGACCTTAGCATTAAAGAGCGGGAACCATTGAAACGAAGTTCGGCTGCCCGGGCATTCACGCGCATTGTCACACAATGCGAGTCTATGCGCGCCGTCTTCCGATACACGGAAGCCGTCGCCCGGTCACCAGAACCTGTTCTTATTGTCGGGGAAACCGGTGTTGGCAAAGAACTGCTGGCCGAGGCAGTGCATTTCACCAGTGGGCGGCCCGGGATTCTCGTGAGCGTTAATGTCGCCTCGCTGGATTCCACCACTTTTTCTGATACTTTATTCGGGCATAAGAGGGGGGCGTTTACCGGCGCGGAAAAGGATCGAAGCGGCCTGGTTGAAAAAGCCGCTCAGGGCACCCTTTTTCTGGATGAAATCGGTTCAATGCACTTGGATATGCAGACCGAACTGCTGCGGCTCATCCAGGAGCGCGAGTTCATTCCGCTCGGGTCCGACACAGTGAAGCAGAGCTATTGCCGGATCGTTGCAGCGACGAATGACGATCTCCTCCAAAGCGTTCAGTCCCATGTCTTCCGTGCTGACCTCTATTACCGGCTCCGAACCCACATGATTCTCATCCCCCCGTTGCGCGACCGTTTTGAAGATCTGCCGCTATTGGTGGATCAATTTCTCAACGAGGCGTCAGGGAGTCTTGGCAAACCCAAGCCTACAGTGCCAAAGGAACTATTCGCGCACTTGGGCTGCTACGCTTTCCCTGGCAATATTCGCGAGCTTCGCGCGATGGTCTTCGACGCGGTAGCCGGTTATCAGAATGGGGTAATCTCCATCGGTGCATTTTTGAGGCGCGCCGATCATGCCACCGATTCTAACCGGCCTGCCGCAGCAAACGGAAAAGGGATGGCTTTTGGGTCTGTTCTCCCCACGCTCAAGGAGGCGACTCATCAGCTCCTTGGAGAGGCATTGGCTCGCGCGAATGGCAACCAGCAGGTGGCGGCCCGGCTTCTGGGGGTATCCCGGCGCACTGTCAATCGTTACAACGGAAAATAGGCTGACCCCAGGGTGTTGAGAACGTTACTTTTTGCGTCACGAACAAGGAACGATCGGACGTAGCGCAGACATTCTTGTCTGCCGTTCCGCCGACTTTCCAGTCGGCAAAGCGTCGGTAGCAAGACAACCGCTGGAATTACCGACGCGCCCCGC
>CAIUEN010000052.1 GCA_903898185.1 uncultured Verrucomicrobiales bacterium | reverse complement strand
TGAGAGGTAATTACGATGCACAGACCGGCGTTCCCACGCGGAAATGCTTTCCCCAACAATAGTTCAAGAAATGTTCAACTTTGGTTCCAAAAAGTGGGAATCTTCTGAGGCTGGAAACGGGCCGGTTTTCTACGGGCTAGGCAACGCCCCACCAAAGGCGAACTGAGCCTTGAGCGCCAGGATGGACTGACGGTTACGGTGCAGGTTGCTTTCAGCATACTGGAAGCGCAGGGGGTGCGCGCCTTATGTGTGGTCGTCATCGACCTGACTGAACGCAAACAGGCCGAGGATAAACTGAAACAGGCATACGGTGAACTGGAGCAGCGCGTGGTGGCACGAACGACGGAGTTGCGGCAGGCTAATGAAGAGCTGCGAACAGAAAACACCAATCGCAAGCAACTCGTGGATCTAGTCCGTCATTTGAACAAGGTTTTGCTGGCGATTTGGGATATTGGCGACCTGCTCATCCGAGAGCGCGACCAGCAGAAGATTCTGGAAGGCGTCTGCCAGAGTCTCCATCGCACTCGTGGGTATGTGAATGTGTGGATCGGCCAGCCCGATGATGGCTCCAAGGAAGTGAAGACCATCACGAGCGCGGGACTGTTTCATCTCCATGCCCCGATCCGGTGGGACGACAGCGCCTTGGGCCAAGGCCCAACGGGCACTGCCATTCGCGAGCGGCGGACGGTGGTGTTCAATGATCTGGTCAACGACTCCCGTTTCGCGCCTTGGCGCGATGATGTCACGGCAACGGAAGACGCCTCCATTGCGTCCGCGCCCTTGCTTTGCCAGGACCGCCTGTTTGGTGTGCTGACCGTAAAGGCCAACGGTGCAAATGCCTTTGATGCGAGTGAGGTGGATCTACTGAGCGACCTGGCAATCAAAGTGGCCCACAGGTTAAAGGCGCTGGAAGACGAGGCGTTGCGCATGAAGGCGGATACGGCTTTGCGCATCAGCGAACAGCGTTTTCGTGCCTATGTGGAGCAGGCGGCTGAAGCCATGTTTGTCCATGATGAAAACGGAAGATTGCTCGACGTCAACCGGTGCGCCTGTGATGGCCTTGGCTACTCCAGAGAAGAGCTTTTGGAAATGGAAATCACGGATATCGACTCGGAAATATCACACGCCAAGGCACGAGCGATCTGGGCACGAGGCCAATCGGGCCATCGCTTTGCTTTTAAGAGCCGCCATCGGCGCAAGGATGGCGGCACATTCCCGGTGGAGGTCAATTTCGGGTGCTTTGAGATGGGCGGGGAGCGTATGTTCTTGGGGTTGGCACGGGACATTACCGAGCGCGAAAAAGCGGATGATGAACTTCGCAGGCTCAACCGCGCTCTTGTTGCCAGGAGTGAGTGCAATCAGGCGATTACGCATGCCACTGATGAAAGGGAGTTTCTCAACGATGTATGCCGTATTATCGTGGAGCGAGGTGGCTATGGCATGGCGTGGGTTGGCTATCCCGTTCAGGACGAGGCAAAAACGATGCGGGTGATAACAAAATTTGGCTCTGATAACGGCTACTTGGAGAACACTAATATCAGTTGGAGCGACACTGAACGGGGACGCGGTCCAACCGGCACCTGCGTCCGCACAAGGAAACCAGTGGCTGTCCGTGACATTGCTACAGATCCGATGATGATTCCGTGGCGTCAGATCGCCATGGAGTGTGGTTTCTCCTGTACAGCAACCTTGCCTTTGCTGCACAACAACGATCTCTTCGGAACGCTGTCGGTGTATGGAAGCGCCTCGGAAACCTTCGATAGCAGCGAGATGTCCCTATTGACCGAACTGGCCAACGACATTGGATTTGGCATTGCAACATTGCGTAATCGGGCGGCGCACAAACACGCGGAAATGGAACTGCTGGTGCTCAACCAGCAGTTGGAACAGCGCGTCGAAGAGCGCACCGCCGAGGCCCTTGATCTCTACAACAAAGCCCCATGCGGTTATCACTCTCTGGGGCCGGACGGATTGGTGCTGCAAATCAACGACACCGAGCTGAAGTGGCTGGGATACCAGCGGGAGGAAGTGGAAGGACGGATGCGCATAAGTGAACTTCTGATGCCCAAGAGCGCCGAACGTTTGAGCCAAATCTTTCATCAGTTTGTCAATAGTGGCAACCAAACCCTCAACGAGTGGGAGGCGCGCCGCAAAGACGGATCGTCCATTAACATCCTGATCAGCAGCGATGCTGTCCGGGATGCCAATGGGCGCTTTATCAAAACACGTTCCACCGTGATCGACATCACCGAGAGCAAGCTGGTCAGCGAAAACCTGCGCAGACTCTCACAGGCGGTCGAGTTCTGCCCCTTGATGATCTTCATCACCGACCAAGCGGGACGTGCTGAGTATGTCAACCCCGCGTGGGAACTGGCTACGGGCTACCGACTGGAGGAGGTCGTCGGCCTGAAGCCGGGTGTAATTCGCTCCGGGATACATTCGCGCGAGTTTTATGCCCGCATGTGGAAGGAAATCTCCGCTGGAAAAATCTGGCGTGGCGAGTTCTTCAACCGCAGGAAAAACGGTGAGTTTTACTGGGAATCGAACGCCATTGCGCCGGTGCATAATGATTCCGGGGTTATCACGCACTATGTGGCCATCAAGGAGGACATCACCATCCGCAAACAAGCGGCGGAGGAACTGCGCCTGGCCAAGGAGACCGCAGATTTGGCCAACCGCGCCAAGAGCGCGTTTCTGGCCAATATGTCCCATGAAATTCGCACGCCGATGAATGCCATCCTCGGCTTCTCCCAACTGCTGTTGCGCGATACAGAGCTCTCCAAGCGCCATGTTCAGGAATTGACCACCATCATCCGCAGCGGCGAGCACCTGATGGGTATCATCAATAACATTCTCGATACGGCTCGAATCGAATCAGGCCGCATCACGCTCACCCCGGTCACTTGCAACCTGCACCTGCTGTTGGATGAGCTGGAGCGCATGTTCAGCCTTCGAACCCATGCCAAGAATTTACGTTTTCATGTCGAGCGGCATGGGAATGTGCCACGCTACATCTTGGCCGACGAAACCAAGCTGCGCCAGGTCATCATCAACCTGCTTGGCAATGCGGTGAAGTTTACCGCCAGCGGCGGCGCGATCATCCTGCGCGTTCGCGCTGCCGCAGAGGCGGATGAGATGATACGCCTTCATATCGAAGTCGAGGACACCGGCGCGGGAATTGCGCCCGAGGATATGCCGCGCCTGTTCCAAGCGTTCTTCCAAACCAAAGTTGGCAAGAAAGTCGATGAGGGCACCGGCTTGGGGCTGTCCATCAGCCGCCAGTTTGCGCGCTTGATGGACGGCGACCTGACGGTCAGCAGCCAGCCGGGCATAGGCAGCACGTTCCGGTTTAATGTCCGCGTGGCCAAGGGAGATCAAGCCAACGTCTTGGCTGAGCGCACGGCGTTCCGCTCTGTATTGCATCTCCTGCCCGGACTGCCCGCCTGCCGGGTGCTGGTGGTCGATGACCAGCAGGAAAACCGCGACCTCTTGGAACATATGCTTGTGCCGATTGGCTTTGAAATTCGCACCGCCAATGACGGAGCGGATGCGGTGGCGCTCTGCAAGGAATGGTTGCCACAACTTGCGGTGCTGGATTTGCGCATGCCGGTCATGGACGGCTTTGAAGCCACGCGCCGGATTCGCGCCGGGCACGGATCGACAGTGAAAATCATAGCTCTGAGCGCTGGCGTGCTGGCTGAGAACCAGCAGATGGCATTGGAGGCGGGGGCGGATATGTTCTTGGGCAAACCGTTTCAAGAAGGTGACCTTCTGGAACGAATCAAGCAGTTGACCGGGGTGGATTATATTTATCGCGACGTTGAAGCGGACAAACCCGCAGATATGTCCGAGTCCGAGAGGAAATTGCCGACTGCCATGGAAATAGGTCAGTTGCCCGTGGAATTAGTGAACCAACTACGCAAAGCAACCACTTTGGCCGATTACGACCAGATGCTGACTTTGGTGGGACAGATGGCGGCCCACAACGAAACCCTCAGCCGCCAGTTGCGCCAACTGGTGAAACGATTCGACTATAGCACTCTTCAAAAAGTATTGGCGCTGCCTTAATTTATTAAAGAAACACAATGAACTCTGAAACTGAAAAGAAACCGCAACTCGCGCTGAACATCATGGTAGTGGATGATGTGCCGGCCAATCTTCAAATGCTCACTGACGTGCTCAAGGCCAAAGGCTACAGAGTGCGACCTGTGCCGGATGGCGAACTGGCTCTTGCGACTGCCAGCAGGGAGGTTCCAGACTTGATTCTGCTTGATGTCAATATGCCAGGAATCGACGGCTTCGAGGTCTGCCGACGTCTGAAAAGCGACCCGCAATTGGCCGCTGTCCCCGTCATTTTCATCACCGCCCTCAACGATGTGGCAGATAAGGTCAAGGGCTTTGGGCTTGGCGCTGTGGATTTTGTAACCAAGCCATTCGAGTTTCAGGAGGTGGAAGCGCGTGTGAGCACACACCTTGAACTGGCGCGCCTGCGCAAGGAACTGAAGCAGCATAACGAGCGTCTGGAGGAAACCGTCGCCCAGCGCACCTTGGAACTGGCTCAGGCCAATGCCCGGCTCGCCATTCTGGATCGGGCAAAAACCGATTTCTTATCCCTTATTTCCCACGAGATTCGAACCCCATTGAACGGAATCATGGGTGTGGTAGAATTGTTGTTGTTAACCCTCTCGGATGATCCCGATGCTGCCAAATACTCCGAAATGTACCGGCAAAGTCGGCAACGGCTGATGATGTTGCTTGATGACGCTTTGTTGCTGACACAAATCGGCGCGGATGCCAACGCCGGGATGCGCCAGCCATGTCGGTTGGATGATTTGCTCATCCAAGCCCGACTGCTGGCCGTTCCGTTTGCCAACTCACGGATGGTTCAGCTTGCCACAGTGCCGCCGAACCTTGGCTTGGTTCAAGGCTCGTCCGATTACTTGGCGCGGGCGTTGCAATCCTTGCTCGAAACCGCCGTCAAGTTTGCCCGCGCAGGCACGACCATAAAATTGGCCCAAAAGACGGTTCCTGGAGAAATTACTCTGATCATTGAGGCTGACGGCCTGGCAATCCCGCTTGAATCGCTGCCGCGCTTTTTCGATTTGCTGGCGATCTCGGAACTGATCACACCCGATGGCGACTTGGGCATTGCCCCAGCTCTGGCTGAACGGATTCTGACCCTTTACGGAGGCGCGGTGTCCGTAGAAAACATGAAACCGCCCGGCATCCGGATGACGGTGCGCCTGAAATGCGCTTAAAGACAATATAGATGAAAAATGAGGATAACCAAACCGGCGACGACATAGAACTGCGGCGACGAGCTGAGGAGATCGCCCTGCAAACCAAGGCTCAATCGCCAGAGCAGCTCACGACTCTATCGTCCGAAGCAACACAGCAAACGCTCCACGAGTTGCGAGTTCATCAGATTGAGCTCGAAATGCAGAACGGGGAACTGCGCCGGGCGCAAGCGCAATTGGATGCCGCGCGGGCGCGTTATTTCGATCTCTACGATGTAGCCCCCGTGGGCTATCTCACCATCAGTAAGAAGGGTCTGATTCTGGAGGCCAACCTCACCTCTGCGACCCTGTTAGGTCGAGCCAGGGGCATGTTGGTCAAGCAGCCTCTGTCTCAGTTCATTCTCAAGGAAGACCATCACATTTACTACTTGCTCATCAAGCAACTCTTTGGAACAGGAAACTCTCAGGCGTGTGACCTGCGAATTGGAAAACCGGACGGAACGACATTCTGGGCGCATCTTATCGCCACCGCTGCGAAAGATGCTGAGGGTTCACCCTCATGCCGGGTCGTGATAAGCGACATCACCGGGCGCAAACTGGCGGAAAAGGCGCTGCATGAAAGCGAAATCCGCCAGCGCACCCTCAACCAGCAGTTGGAACAGCGCGTAGAAGAGCGCACCGCCGAGGCACTTGATCTCTACAACAAAGCCCCATGCGGTTATCACTCTCTGGGGCCGGACGGATTGGTGCTGCAAATCAACGACACCGAGCTGAAGTGGTTGGGGTACCAGCGGGAAGAAGTGGAAGGGCGGATGCGCCTGAATGAACTTCTGATGCCCAAGAGCGCCGAACGTTTCAGTCAACGCTTTCACCAGTTTGTCGATAGCGGCAACCAAGCCTTCAACGAATGGGAGGCGCGCCGCAAAGACGGATCGTCCTTTAACATCCTGGTCAGCAGCGATGCTGTCCGGGATGCCAATGGGCGCTTTATCAAATCACGTTCCACCGTGATCGACATCACCGAGCGCAAGCGGGCGGAAGAACTTTCGCGGCAACTGAGCGAACGTTTGTCGCTGGCCACCCGCGCGGGCGATGTGGGCATCTGGGACTATGACGTGC
>CAIUEN010000051.1 GCA_903898185.1 uncultured Verrucomicrobiales bacterium | reverse complement strand
TGGCCTAAACATGTTCGCGCCTCCACTCTACTCGATCTGTTCACTTCAAAGGGTGTGAAACCGGAAAATCACACAAGAGGCGGGCAAATCACCGCAGAGGCGCAGAGACGCGGAGAGAAGAAAGCCATGCATTATTTTTCTTCTTACTCCGCGCCTCTGCGCCTCTGCGGTTTAATGGTTCCAAAGAGTGGGCTTATTTCTCCAATGCTTCCTTGAGCGCATTGAATTGCGTGTCCAGATCACCCACGCGGGCTCGGGCGGCATCCAGATTCCCAGCTTTGCCGGCTTGCTCCATCGCCCAAGCGACGGCACGCAAGGCTTCGCCTCCTACCGTTGCGCTGGCACCTTTGATTTTGTGGGCTTGCTGTTCCACAAGACGGGCATCGCCTGCAGCTACATGGTTCTTCAACTGCGCAATTTGGTCGGGCATCTCACCCAAGAAGCCGTTGAGCACCACTCGCGCCAAATCCTCGTCATCCATCATTCAGTTCATGAATGCCGCGCGGTCGAAGACTGCGAGTTCCTTCTCACCGTTTGTTTCACTGTTGGAGATGGCGACTCTTTCTCAGTCTGATTCATGCCATGCCTTCATATTTCCGTGTGAAATCGAATTCTTTTGAGCTGTTTGGTGCTCAATAAGGAATTCTGGGTATGCAGTTCACTCTTGTTGTTCAGAAATTCCCACTTTAACCGCAAGGTGTTGTGGTATCAATGCCAGTCAAACACCACCAATTGCGACCACAAGAGTAATGTGCATACGCAGATAAGGAATTTCCATGATGAAGGAAGAACGGTTTGTTCTTGCCGTTCGAGTTCGACTCCTTGGAAATTGGAAATTCCTTGTTGGATATTCAGCGCCTTTTTCATTGGAGACCAAGTTGAGATTCAGTCTCGCTGCCTGTCTTGACGCAGAAAGGCGCATTGCATGCGTCTGGCAAAGGCTTCGAGTCGGGGACCCCAGCGCGACAGCATCCAATGCGCTCCAAATACGCCCAGCAGACTGGCCGCAACCACGTCCGAAAAATGGTGGCTCCCCTGCGCGATGCGGCTCCAACTCACCAATACTGCATAGGCCACCGCGAGAAAACCGAAACGCCGACTGAAGAACCAGACAGCCGCCGCGAGTCCAACCACTGTGGCTGTGTGCCCGGAGGGGAATGAGCTATACTCGTAGTTTCCGATAATCCATTGGGAATTGTGGTAAGGGCCATAAACGCCCTGTTCGACGCGCGCATTGGGCCGTGTCCGGCCAATGACGCTACGAATGATGGTTGCCGTGGCCCCGGTTGCCAGCCCTACGATGGCAACGATCAAAACCCATCGAGCGACCTCGAACCGTCGCCGCCACCCCATCACTCCTGCCGCCGCCACCCCCACCAATGCCACGACCCAGCCTTCGCCGATCTTGGACATGAACCGCGCAAATGACTGAAGATGCGGCATTGTCTTGATATCGGTCACCCGGCTTACCGGGTCATCCAAGAGAAACGCCGCCCATATCAGCAGGAACGCCAGAAGAAGCCACCAACCGGCCCTCGAAGACCCCGGCTTTTTCTCGCCGTGTTCCACGCCAGTTGACGAAATCCAAGCCTTAGTTGAAGTCTCAGCAGTTAACACACTATTCAAATTAACTTAACTCACCCCAAAACTAAAAAAAAGAAAAAGTTCAGACTTCCTGACAACAAGGATACTCTGACGGGACCAGTTTGTAAATCAGACGAACATGGCTGTTTCAGCCCGATAAGCTATGAATTTGATCGTTTCGACCAAATCTTTGCTACCGCTGCTGAGCTGGTCAAATCGTTCGTTTTGAGGTAATCCTCCCAATTTCACATGATGTGGCACATCGGCTCTGCGCTTTTTTGTTTCTTCCAATTCCTGCCCAAGTTGTCGGATTTCCTTTTGTAGTGATTCTTTCTTTTGTAATGCCGATTCCATTGGTTCGGGTTCCATGGTGTTGGGAAGATTCATGGCGCCAAAGCGTCTGAGCTTCAAATTGGCAGTTCGGTTGATTTGGGAATTGTTGGAGACGCAACAAGCACACGCCAAAACGGCTTCAAGCTGTGATGATATCCAAAGCACACCACGAGGGCGCCGTTACTCAACAGCAGTTATTCACATGGCAGCGGAATTGGTGTTTTTCTGTAACGTGAGTTTGCGGGCGGCGGCGCGTACTTTTATCGTCATGGATATCAAGCCAACCCCACAATTGTGACTATTCGCCAATGTAATCGCTCTCATAACTGGATTTATTGTCCTCCCAAAATCTTAAGGAAGGAGGTGAAAGGTTTGTTCTTGGCTGATTGGTTGATGATAGTGTCCAGTTCATTGGCATCAAGCCAAAGGCCCTTGCAGACCGGGCAGACGTCGATTTCCACCTTTCCGTATTTCTCCACATCGAGGTCAGTGCCGCATTTGGGGCAATGCATCCAATGGAGTTTCTTAAGACGCTGCTTTTCGGCGTTGGCCAGAGCGTGTTGCTCCTGTGCCAGCTTGTGCAGTCGATGTTTCATCTCCTGCTCTTTGATATAGTTTTCTTCGTTTTCGCTTGGCTTATGTACCATGTTGCTTCCTTCGGTAAAATGTTATGCTTCGCGCGCGGCGCGTTCGTCTTTGCCAGCACGCGATTTAAAGATAGCGGGTTGAGATTGTGTGTCAACAGGGGCAATCAGGGCAGCAGCAATTTTCATATTGAGTGTTGGAGGTTTAGGTTTGCGATTCGACTTTCACTTCGGCGATTTTCTTGCTTCGGAAGGTTGTGTAGAGCGTCGGCAACACCAGCAGGGTTAGCAGCGTGTTCGTGAAAATGCCTCCACCACCAGACCCGCCCGCAGATTGCCCAAGAAGGCGAAGAGAATCGCAATCACCAGCAGTGCCCCAACCAGAAGGTTGTGCGTGACAGTTTTGATGACGTTATCCACCAGCGCATTCACGAAACGTTTTGTTTTATCGACTGAAGCCCTGTCAACACACGCATAATTTCTGCCGCCGTCGCGTACACAACTGTCACGCCCTTCGGAATCACGTTGAAAAGTGTGCGTTCTTCTTTCCAGTCGGTCGCAACAAGAATCATAGCCGCAGGTTTCTTCTTCAAGCCAGCTTTATATAGGCTTTCTGCGGCGTTCTGTAAGGATTCTCCCGTCCGTTGCACTCTTACTAGTGTCGGTCCACTGCCCGCTCCGCCATTGATAATTGCATCCATCCCCTTGTTTCTCTGCACTGGCAAAAGCTTCAAACCATGCAGATAATCAATGACCTCTGCGTCACATTGGATATAAGCTTCTCGCCCCTTCCGCAAAAGCTCCGAAAATGTTTTCAGGGGATTCTTCAATCGTTGCTCTGCAAGTTCAACCGCTGACGGGGATGTATCGATGCCCAAAGAATGGCGACCATGTAGCTCCGCAGCGACCAAGGTCGTTCCGCTTCCACAACAGGGGTCCAGCACCATGTCTTTCGGTTCCGTCGTCAGGAGTATTATCCTTTCAAGTAATAATATTGGTTTTTGCGTCGGATATCCTGTGCGTTCTTTGGCTTTCGGGTTGAGAAGTGGAATGTCCCAAACATCCCCAATCGGCACGCCTTTCTTGTTACCGTCGAATATTATATCCCCTCCCTCGTCTCGAGCATAAACAGCTTTCCCGTGATTGTCTCGTTGGCGGCGCTGGAGAATTTGGTCGATATTTGTAGAAGGGGAGTAATCGCCAAAAAGTTGATTATATTTGTAGTTCTTGGTTTTGCTGTAAAAGAAAATGGTTTGGTGGCAAGGGAGAGGGCAACGCTGTGAATTCGACCAACGCCGGTAGTACCAAATGATTTCCGAGCGGAACATATCTTCGCCAAAGACCTCATCCAACAAACCACGAATTACATGCGAGGCGTTTGTATCACAGTGGAAGAAAATTGACCCCGTTTTCTTCAAGACACGCCAAAAAAGCTTCAACCTCGAGCGTAAGAAATCACTGTATTCTTGTTGTGATTTCCATTCATCGGAAAAGTGAAATCGCGTTTTGCGGTCACGAGTGGTAAGGGTGTGCGTTTTTTGAGTGAAAAACGGGGGGTCCACGTAAACCAAGTCCACGGATTCAGAATCAATACCGCGAGCGACTTCCAAACAATCGCCGAGTTTAACCGCGCTACTCATTTCCGTGCATCCCGCTTATTTGCCAGGTCGGTTAGAATCCCCAGCAAGTTAATTTCGGTTCGGTTCAGCACATATTTCCAAGCAGCATCTCCATAATGATATTCGCCTTGGACACTTCGGTAGAGCGATTCAAGCGTTTGCTGAATTCGTATTGCTTGCTCTCGATTCGGATAATAAAACATTACCCGCACGGGTTTATAGCCAGCATCAGAAACAGCTCTCATCCTTGTGTGTTCTTTTGTGATGTGGTCACCGTCGGTTGTTGCATCCCGCCATTTAATCTCCAGCGCATCAGACTGAACGATGCAATCAATTTCAAAGGTCCTTGGTCGCTGGCCAAGCGTATTGGGGATCCGCATAGAGCCAGATTCTGGAAACTTGCGTTTGAAACACAACTTTGCCGCTTCCTCCAAGAACGACCCTGCATATTTGTAAACAAATCGACCTTTGTTTTGGTAAACATCAATTAGCCTTCCTTCCTCAACGCTTATGCCAAGCACTCTGTAAATCAAAACATGCGACTGTTCGTCTTTCTCCATATCTAAGACCCGTGACGCAATGACGCGTTTGAGTTCCGTGGCGTATCTTTCCGCCAACATTTCGATTTCGTTCTTGATATCCATAAAATTCTAAACGCACGACGCAGAGGGAAACTGTAGCGCTTTTCAAGAGAACATCAAACTGGAATCTCGGCGCACGTTTTCGCGCGCGACGATGCAGGTGGATGTGCCTGCGGAAACGATATCCAAAGCACGCCACGAGGGCGCCGTTACTCAACAGCAGTTATTTACATGACAGTGGATAGTGTCCAGTTCATTGGCGTCAAGCCAAAGGCCCTTGCAGACCGGGCAGACGTCGATTTCCACCTTTCTGTTTTAGGTTGTCGATTCGGCATTCACTTCGGCGATTTTCTTGCTTCGGAAGGTTGTGTAGAGCGTCGGCAACACCAGCAGGGTTAGCAGCGTGTTCGTGAAAATGCCTCCAATGACCACCGTTGCCAGAGGGCGCTGCACTTCGCCGCCCACGCCCACGTTTACCGCCATTGGAATGAATCCAACTGCCGCCACCAGTGCCGTCATCAGCACCGGACGCAATCGCACCAGACACCCCTCCCTTACGGCCCGCTCCAGCGATTCGCCCTCTTCGAGCTTTTGTTTGATGAAGGTTACCAGCACCAGACCGTTGAGTATGGCGACGCCGCTCAGGGCAATGAACCCAACGGCAGCGCTCACGGTGAAGGGCATTCCGCGCAGCCATAAGGCCAGCACGCCTCCCACTGCGCCAAGCGGAATCCCCGTTGCCACGATAAATACGTCACGCAACGATTTGAGGCTGAAGTAAAGCAGCACGAAAATCAGTCCCAGCGCCATCGGCACCACGAACATGAGCTTGGCGTTGGCTCTCTGCATATTCTCGAATTGACCACCCCATTCGATGCTGTAGCCTTCGGGCAGTTTGACTTGCCTGGCTATTTTCTTCTGCGCTTCGGCCACAAAGCTGCCGACATCCCGTCCACGCACGTTGCATTGGACAGTAATGCGCCGCCGACCCCATTCGCGGTTGATTGTCGAAGGGCCCTCTATTTCCACCACTTGCGCCACTTGATTAAGAGGCAGTACCGATCCGGTCGCCGTTGGAATCAGCGTTGCGGCCAGCGCTTCTGGATCGGTGCGCTGCCGGTCGGGCAACCGCACCACCAATGGGAACCGCCGCTGGCCTTCGCGCACTTCACCGACTTTCTTGGTGCCGACAGCTTCCACGACATTCATCACGTTGCGGCTGGGCACGCCATAGCGCGCTATGGCTTGCGGATCAATTCGCACCTGCAAGATAAGTTGTCCGGTGAGTTGTTCGCCGGTTGCTTCACCCACACCTCTAATGCCACCCAAAACCTTCTGAACCTCATCGGAGAGCAAGCGCAACTGCTCCAGATTATCTCCGTAGATCTTAATGGCAATGTCTGACCGAACGCCCGCAATCATTTCGTTCAATCGCATCTCAATCGGTTGGCTGAACGCAACCGTCATGCCCGGAAACTTGGCGAACAGTTTTCTCATCTTCTCCACCAGTTCAGTTTGCGTGTGCGCTTTCTTCCATTGCTCTCGCGGCTTGAGCGCGAGGAAGAAATCCGACAACTCAATGCCCATCGGGTCGGTTGCGATTTCAGCGCTGCCCAAGCGCGTCCATATATTGGTAATCTCATCAGGGAACTCTGCGAGCAGCAGCTTTTCAATGCGGTCGTTGTAGGCTACAGCCTCCTCAACGGAAACGCCCGCCAGACGGACCGTTGTGCCCACAATGGCTCCCTCGCCAAGCTTGGGTAGGAACTCGCCGCCCATCCGCGAAGCCAGGAATGTGACGCCGACCAATAGCGCGAGGGCACCCAGCAGAACAAACGCCCGGAAACGCAACGCCAAGCCCAATGCCGGTTTGTAAAGTCGGTGCGTTATCCGCACCAACCAAGGCTCCTTTTCCTTGACCTGCTTGGGCAGGAACAGGCTGGCAAGAACGGGTGTGAGAGTCAGCGCCAGAATCAGCGAACCGGCCAATGCAAAAACCATTGTCAGCGCCATTGGTTTGAACAGTTTGCCCTCCACTCCTTCCAGCGCCAGAATTGGCAGGAACACGATTAGAATGATTCCGACGCCAAAAGCCACGGGCCGGGCCACTTCCAGTGACGCGCCTGTCAGCGTTTCCTCACGTTCTTGCTTCGTCAACGCACGCCCCAGCTCGTGCTGGCGAAGCGCCAGTCGGCGCATTCCATTCTCCACCATCACCACCGAGCCGTCCACGAGGAGACCAAAGTCCACAGCGCCCAAACTCAACAGACTGGCCGAGATCCCAGCCTGCAACATCAAATCACCCGCAAACAGCATTGAGAGCGGAATGGCTGTCGCCACCACCAGACCCGCCCGCAGATTGCCCAAGAAGGCGAAGAGAATCGCAACCACCAGCAGCGCCCCTGCCAGAAGATTGTGCTTGACAGTTGTGATTACGTTATCCACCAGTTCGGTGCGGTCATAAAGAACCTCGACAATCACGTCTTTAGGCAGTGTCTTTTGCACTTCGGCAAGTTTGTCTTTCAAACCATGCGTAACAACAGCGCTGTTTTCTCCCATGAGCATGAACCCCAGGCCCAGCACGATTTCTCCTTTGCCCGCGCCCGTCACCGCGCCGCGCCGAATCTCGTGATCCACTCGCACTTCAGCCACATCACTCACCCGCACCGGAACGCCATTGTGCGCCGTAATGACGATGTCGGCAATTTCCTGGACGTTCGTGGCTAATCCGAGTCCATGCACGAGCAGCGACTCCCCGCTACGCACCACTTGTCCGCCACCCACGTTCTGATTGTTCGCCTCCAGCGCCTCAAAAAGCTGTTCGAATGTCAGTCCGTATTTAACCAGTTGCTGTGGTTCCGTAATGACATGATATTGCTTATCGAGCCCTCCCCATGTGTTGACTTCGGCCACGCCCCGAACCTTGCGCAACTGCGGTTTGACCACCCAATCTTGAATTTCGCGCAACTCCGTAAGGGTGCGGTTGGTGTTGTCGGAACGGACAACGTAATGAAACACCTCACCCAGCCCCGTGGAAATGGGACCCAGTTGGGGGCGCGCAATGCCCGGTGGCAGTTCAATGGCTTGCAGTCGCTCGGTGATAAGCTGGCGCGCCCGATAAATGCTCGTCTCATCGTCAAAAGTTGCGATTACTTGCGAAAGGCCGAATTTTGAAATTGAACGAATGTTATTCAGGCTGGGAAGTCCCCCGACGGCCAGTTCCACTGGTATGGTGATTTGCGCCTCCGATTCCTCCGCATTAAGGGATGGCACCGTTGTATTGATTTGCACCTGCACCGGCGTGGTGTCAGGAAAAGCGTCGATGGGCAGATTGAGGAGCGAGCGTCCGCCTACCAAAATGAGCATTGCCGCTAGGATAGCGACAAGCAGGCGGTTCTTCAGCGCCGTCGTTATGAGCCAGTTAAGCATGGGATGAATCTTTCAGATCAGAGATCAGGATGCAGGGTTAATCATCCGCGCATCCCGCGCCCAAACGAGAAATTAGAAAGGCGGATTTGAGCGGAAAGGCATGATTTACCGCTACTGTCTCTCGTGGCGTCACGCCTTGGATGATTTCCACCTTGCCGTCGAACTTGGCCCCAAGCTGTACCACGCGAGCGTCATACAAATCTTCCTCCACTTTTACGAAAACGAAACTCTTCCCTTCGATACACTGGATGGCTGAGACGGGGAGCAACACCGCTCCTTCGGCACTGCGAGTCAAAATACGAGCCCGCGCAAACATTTTTGCCTTTAGCGTTCCGTCGATATTGGCCACTTCCGCTCTTGCTCGCACCATTCGATTCTTGTCGTCCACCTCTGCCGCTATCCACGTCAACTTGCCGATGAACGTCTGACCGGGCAATGATTCGACCCGGAGTTCAACCGTTTGCCCCACTTTCACGCAGCCCAATGCGGATTCAGGAATATTAAGCATGGCCCACATTACGGAGCGATCTGCCAGAGTGAACAACGATTTGCCTGCCTCCACCAACGCGCCGCGCACGGCGCTACGCTCGACAATTTCACCCGAAAACGGCGCGCGCACTTCCATCAACACCTGTTCATGCGGTTTGGCGCTCAGCGCGTCAATCTGCTCTTCCGTGAACCCCAGAGTGCGAAGCTGCTGACACGCTCCGCGATGCTCAGCTTCCGCTTGCTGCAAATCCTTCTCCGAACTCACGCGATCAGCCCGCAGCTTGCGCTCTCGTTCGAGCGTTTGGTGGCTTAGCACCGCTTTGGCCACAGCTTCAGCGATGGATGCCGACCAGATTTTTGTGACACACTGTTTCTCCTCAACCTTGGCGCCAAGGTCTATCTCGACCGCCTGCACAATGCCACCCACCGGCGCGGCAATCTGTGCCAGCTTGTTTTGATTGAAGGCCAGCTCGGCGTAACACTCCACTCCATCATCAATCTTGCCCACGGTTGGAGTGGTGGTTTGCACCCCTGCGATGGCGGCTGAATCTTTGTCAGCGAGTCGTATCTTGGCTGATTCACCGGGTTTCAGCGTCGCCGCCAACTGTGGTTTGCAGATTCCGCATTGCGCTTCAGGCACGTTGTGTTCCGTGCATATTGTTACGCCCTCTTTGGTTTCGGTGTGGCCCTTGGATTCGCCATGACCGTGGCCGTCATCTGAGCCATGACCGGCGGGTTCGCGGGAGCAAGCGGTTAGCAGCGCCATGGCAGCGAGCGCCACTGCGGCAAACTTCAATGGATAGTGTTTCTTCATAAGCAGATTCTTACTTGTTAAAAGATTGGCTGGTTTGCGGATGGATCAACGCTTCCAGTTCCGCTTGGGCAATGTTCATTTCGAGCAGCTTTTGTTGGTAGGCCAGCCTTGCTTCGGATGTGGTGCGTTGCGTGTCCAGAAGGTCAATAAAACTAAACTTTCCCTGTTCAAACCCGGTCTGCACCAATCGCAATGCCTCGCTTGTTTTCGGCAAAATCCGCTCACGATACTTGCTCACCTGTTCAATCGCTGTTTGGTAGCGATTCCGGGCGCTGACCCATTCGCGCAACAACTGTTGCTGAACGACTTGAAGCTCTGCTTCTGCCACCCTGACATTAGCCCATGTCTCCTGTTGCTTGCCTTTGCTCCGGTCAATGATCGGTAGTGGCAACGAGAGCCCCACCTGAATGATGGACTCTCCGCTTTCCCCAATGCGCCCACCTGACACGCCCACTCTGACATCGGGGTATGGCTCCAGCCGTTCCCGACGATGTTCCAATTGCGCTCGGGCCAGATTCGCTTGGGCAACAGCCGCGCCAGGATGCCTGGCCAACAGACACTCCGTTCCCTCTTCCATCAGCGCGGGGTTTGGAGTTTCTGCAAGTGCGCCCACAAGCGTGGCGTCTTTCATATTCGTCCCCAATAATGTGATAAATATCTGCCGAGCGATGGCCAGTTCACGTTGGAAATCCGTCAATTCCGTTCGCGTCTGTTCCAGTTGCACCTCGGCGCGCAACTGCTCCTGGTAAGCCGTAGCTCCGGCATCCACTCGCTTTTGAGCTGTCGCGGCAGACGACTCCGCAACTCTCACCAGTTCCACAGAAACGCCAACCAACCGTTCATACGCAAGCACTTTCATAAAGGATGCCTTCACATCGCGAACCAGTTCTGTGCGGCGTAGCGCCAGTTCCGCTTCGGACAGCTTCACCCCAGCGCCGCCGATTTGCTTGTCCAGCGACTTCTTCCCAGGATACGGGAGCGTCTGCGCAATTCCGATGGTTTGCTTCGCATCAGAGAATCCTCGTCCTTTGCTTACCGGCCAATCTTCCGCACTCAACTGCAATTCTGGGTTGGTCCATTTCTTGGCCTGATAGGCCCGCCCGCCCGCCGCCGCCACCCGGTTTCCCGATGCGCGCGCTTCAGGGTTGTTTTCGAGCGCGATTTGGATCGCCCTATCCAAGGTCAGAGTGTTGGTTGCGTCTATTTCCTGACTTATTGCAGGCAACGCCAAAACACCTATTGCCATTGCAAAGAGCAATGGCCATTTCTGGCAAATCTGATTGAGTTTCATTCGATTTTTGCAATTCAACTATCTAATACTTCAACTTTAGCATCCAAAGAGTTAGCCGATGCGTGCAGTGGTGTTCAGCCAAGACGGCACGCACGTAAATACATTCCAATCGAACCGTTTCAGGCTGCGACGGAACAGATCAGGAAATGAAGGAGGGAGCGCGGGGCGAAAGCGCCGCGCGCGCGAAGAATTGCCACGGTATTGGAGGGGCCGTGGCTTCAGAAATTAAACAATGAGCTTCAAAGCTTTCTGCGATTGCCTCGGTGTAGGCTGACAAGATGGTGGAAATCGCCACCACCAAGGGGGGTTGCTTGAGCAAAACGTGTTGGCTGCACTGATACTGCCCCCGCTCAATCGCGGTACAGTTATCATTCCCGCAATGCGAGCTTGATGCAGGGTTGATCGGTTGGTGAGTATCACACCGTAGAACCTCCATCCCAGGTAAAACCTCCAATTGGCAATGGACACCCACAACGGTCCAGAGTACCGTCAGAAATCCTGCCATGATTAGTTTTACCATCTGCACAAATCTTAAGATGCCTTAAAATTCAAAGTGTTCAAATCTTTTTCAGAAATCCATC
The DNA here is from genome assembly GCA_903898185.1 of uncultured Verrucomicrobiales bacterium. Classification (GTDB taxonomy): domain Bacteria; phylum Verrucomicrobiota; class Verrucomicrobiia; order Limisphaerales; family Palsa-1400; genus CAIUEN01. Next base: position 474 of record CAIUEN010000051.1, on the reverse strand, counting down.
CGGCCCAGCAATTCTCATTAGGGCAGGTAAGCAAGAATATCCAGTCAATGGAAGATTGCCGCCTTCTGGGACTGCGCATGGCTGGGCTTGAATATCCAATCCACTTTGTGCCTTTGTGTCTTCGGTTAAGCCAGAGAAGCTGGCATGTCTGTTTGGCTGAGAAGTGCCGAATATGAAAATAGTCCGTTCAACATATAGATGCGCGGCGGCGAGTCGAAGAGATGAAGCCCGCGAAACGCTGCGGTCTGGGGAAACCCAGGCGAGGGGGAAGAAGAAGCCCCCGACAACAAATGCGCGAGCCCTAATCCCGCAAGGGGTGAACTCGGTTCAGCTTCGTTACTCAAAAAAGAAACACCGGCGGCCAACCTCTCGGAGATGGTGAAGCCTGCCACCAGTCAGGGAAGAAACGGAACAAAAGCACCTGGCGGGGCCGGTCGGAGTGATAGGAGAGAGCGCGTGCAGAAAGACATGCCA
>CAIUEN010000050.1 GCA_903898185.1 uncultured Verrucomicrobiales bacterium | reverse complement strand
GTTCAGATTGTAAGATAAAACCCATGGAATTCAAGGAACTCTTGATGCATGAACTCTTTCTCCTCAATTCAACACCCTAGGGTAGGCCTCTGGCCTGCCGGTTGCAGTGCCTCTGGCTCCGCCGGGAGTCGAAAACTCCGTACGTGGACAGAACAGCGTTTTTCCACTTTCTTGCTCATAATGAGAATTGCTGATTGCTGACTGCCTCCGCTGGACGCTGGGAGGTTTCAGACGCATACTGGGATTATGTCCGTTGCCACTGATTCAACGCCAAACATTACAGAACTATCCATCACCGGGATGACATGCCGCAATTGCGCGCGCCATGTCTCAGAGGCGTTGCAAGGGGTTCCGGGAGTGGCCTCGGTGATGGTTTCGTTGGAGGATGGACGCGCGCGTGTTCAATGGAAACCGGAACAATCGCCCCAACCGCAGGCGCTGACGGCAGCAGTCAGGGCAGCAGGTTATGAGGCCAAACCGCTGGAAGCCGAGCTGAAACCCAAGCGGCGTTTGCGCGGATGGGGATTCAACGTAGCGCTGGGCGCTTGTTGCGCAATGCCTCTGCTGGCGGGAGAATGGTTGCTGGGACTTGAAATGGAGCGATGGTTTCAGTGGCTGGGCTTTTTCCTCGCGCTTCCGGTTCAGGTGATTTGCGGAGCAAGGTTTTATCGCGGCGCTTGGAACCAACTCAAGGTGGGGAGTTCGAGCATGGACACCCTGGTGTCTCTTGGATCGACCACCGCGTTCGGCTACAGCGTTTGGGTTCTGCTGAGAGCGCGAGGCGAACATTTGTTTTTCATGGAAGCGGCGGTGATCATCACGCTGATCAGCGCCGGGCACTGGCTGGAAGCGCGCATGAGCCGCCGTGCGGAGAGTTCGTTGCGCGCGCTGCTGGATTTAACTCCGCAAAAGGCGCGTCGTCACAATCCCAACGGCTCGGTGAGCGAGACTCCGGTGGCATCTCTCCGCGTCAATGACGTCATCATCCTCGGTCCTGGAGATCGAATTCCAACCGACGGGGCTGTGGTCGAAGGTCAATCCGCTGTGGACGAATCGATGCTGACAGGAGAATCGATTCCGATCGACAAAGGCCCCGGTGAGAAACTCTTTGCCGGATCAATGAATGTAAACGGGCAACTTGTCATGCGTGTGACCGCAACCGGAGAGGCGACGGCGCTGGCGCACATTATTGCCGCGGTACAGCGAGCCCAGAACAGCCGCGCCGATGTTCAACGCATGGCAGATCGGGTCAGCAACGTGTTCGTGCCTCTGGTGGCGCTGATTGCCTTGGCAACCGGTTTATGGTGGGGGCTTGCGCCAGACCACGCTCGGGCGGTCACCGGGTTCTTGGGCCACTATTTATGGTCGGCGCGAGTCGGCGACTCGACGCTGGCGACAGCCATCATGTGCGCTGCTGCGGTATTGATCGTGGCCTGTCCCTGCGCCATGGGACTCGCCACACCCATCGCCATCATGGCTGGCGCGAATGCAGCCGCCCGGCGCGGCATCCTCATCCGTGACGGCATCGCCCTTGAACGAGCGGGACGGATCACTGCGATTGTATTTGACAAAACCGGCACGCTGACCTTTGGAAAGCCGACTGTGGCTGAGACCCGCGCGTTTGCCGCAGGCCACACAAGCGAGTCTCTAATGCCAATAGCCGCCGCGCTGGCCCGCCCTTCGAACCATCCATTGAGCAAAGCGGTGTTTTGCCTGGAGGCAGAGCTTGAGGCAGACAGGATTATCCGCTCCAACGCGCTGAGCGACTGGCGCGAGGTCCGTGGCGCTGGCGTTCAGGCGCAATGGAATCAACCCGAAGATTTGCCGGTGACAGCAAGGCTGGGTTCGATGGCGTGGCTTCAGGAGTCGGGGATCGACGCGCGAGCGGGCGAAGAGTTCGCGCTGAGGTGGATGGAACAGGGAGCAACGATCCTGGGCCTGGCAATCGGCGACAAACTGGCCGCCTTGATTGCCCTGCGGGACATGGTCAAGCCAGGAGCGGACCGGGTTGTCAAATCGCTTCAAGACGCGGGACTAAAAACGTACCTCATCACCGGGGACAACCCACGCACGGCCCATGCCATCGCGCGGCAGATCGGCATTTCGGAGGTCTTTTCGGAAATACGCCCGGAAAAGAAGGCTGAGCTTGTCAAAGAGTTGCAGGAGCGCGGCGAACGTGTGGCATTTGTCGGCGACGGCATCAATGACGCTCCGGCTTTGGAGCAGGCGGATCTTGGCATTGCGGTCAGCCATGCTTCCGACGTGGCGAACGAGGCCGCCGACCTGATCCTGCTTCGATCCGACATCCAGGCGATTCCAGAAGCCCTTGACCTCGCCCGAGCCACGCTACGGACCATAAAGCAAAACCTGTTCTGGGCGTTCTTTTATAATGCGGCTGCGGTGCCCCTGGCCGCGCTCGGTTTTATCAGCCCGGTTCTGTGCGCGGCGGCGATGGGGCTTTCCGATTTGATCGTTGTCGGCAACGCGCTGCGGTTGCGGCACAGGCGCGGTTGAAGGATCGATAACAAAGTCCAATCAATCCCGCATGCCCCATTTTCCGCGCTGCTGTGGGCGAATTGGCGGTGGGATGGGCGGCGGCTCCGGAGGATGGGCGGAGGGTATGGGCCGCAACGCTTTCTTGGCGGACTCCACGGTTTCCTTCGCCTGGCTGACCTTGAGTTTGACATCGGTTGCAATCTCGCCGATGCGGACTTCTGGGAATTTCATTTCGCCGAGCTTGAAATCACCCAGCGCACTCACTTCGTCCAGAGCTTTTCCGATGGCGGGCTGTTTGCTGGCAGGCAACGGGACTGCGGCGCGTCCCAAAACGTCATATCCGTTGACCACCCATTCAAGCCGACCTGTGCGGACATCCGCCATCAAGCCATGCACCGGGATGGAAGGGCCGATCAGCGGACTGGCGCGGATATGATCTACAGCCCGCATGACATTCTGTTGTTCGCTGGCAAACACTCCAAAAAACTCCGTCAAATTATCAGGCAACGCGGCGCGGCTCACTCCAAGTTCCTTGAAATACTCAATTAAAGCCGTAATGGGGGTCTGACGAATGCGGCAGTCGGTGTGGCCGATGACCGCGATCTCGCGTCCACGTTTAACGGCGCACGCCAGCGCCATCGAGCGCATGGTGCTGCTGAGCGGACTGGTGATGATGTTTCCAGCATTGCGCAGCCAGATAAACTGCTCTTCTGGCACACCCAGAATGTCGGGAAAAAAGCGGTTCAAGCGCGGGTCAATACAAGTCAGAGCGATCAGCGGCAGAGATTGAGCGTAATCGGCGGGATCAATTCCGTCCTTCTGATCTCCCGCCAACGCGCGATGGTTGGCATCAATGATGTATTCGAGAAGGCGCATAAGTGATTTTGGTCAAAACAGGTTGATTTTCGTGTTGTATGGCCCGCCCAGCGCCAAAGGCGCGATTCATATCAGCCTGGGGCAACGCCCCAGGTATGGGATATGGAGAGCCGCAAGCGCTGAAGGCGCGATTCATTTGGTGAAGCGTTCTTTGTGCGCATCGTTCCACCATGCCGCGCCGAATATGAATCGCGCCTTTGGCGCTTGGATCGTCCGTGGCACCATACCTGGGGCGTTGCCCCAGGCTGGTATGAAGGACGCCGTTGGCGTCGGCTGAAGGCGTGGCACAATGCTCAATTCCACACAATTCAAGGCGTGGATGATTGGCAAGCAACCGGATAGGCATGATTCAATCCTCCTGCTCCCACTATTTCGGCTCCGCATCTTTGCTCATCGCGTTTTTCAGAGCCGGAACTTGTTCGAGCAGTTTTTCGAATTTGATCCCTGTCAAACTCTCGATGACGGGTGGCAACTGGCTGATGATCTGGGTGATATCGCCGGTGAGCTTGCTGGCGCCGCCGCCGGGGCCATTGCCGCTATTGATGATAACCATGCGCTCAGTCTTCGAGAGCGGTTCGCTGATTTTGGCTGCGAGTTCAGGCAGAATGCGGACGATCATTTCGACGACGGCGGCTTCGTTGTATTGCTTGAAGGACTCGGCTTTGAGTTTCATCGCCTCGGCCGTTGCTGATCCCTGGGCCTCGATGACGGCGGCTTCGGCCAATCCGCGCGCCTTGTTGGCTTCGGCTTCGGCCAGACCGGTGACCCTGACGACTTCGGCCGAGGCAAAGCCTTTGGCCTTGGTGGCAGCGGCCGCGCCGTCGGCTTCGGTTTCGAGCTGGAACTTGGTGGCGCTGGCCAGCGTCTGGACGCGGTAGCGTTCGGCATCGGCGGGCTTTTGCACCTGGGCTTCCAGTTCGCGTTGTTTGCGCAGGATTTCCTGCTGTTGGAGCTCAATCTGCTTCTGTTTCTCGATGATGTTGACTTGCACCTCTTCGGCCTTCACCAACTGGCCGGTCTTATATTTCTGCAAGTCATAGGCCAGGTCGGCTTCGGCTTTCTTAAGATTGACCGAGGCCTGGTAGCTGGCGACGTTCATCTGATAATCGCGCTGAGCTTCGGCGATTTTGGCATCGGCGGCAAACTTGGCCTCCTGGCCGGCTTGTGTGGCCTGTGAGGAGCGGATCGTCGCGTCGCGATCTGCTTCGGCCTGCGCGATGATGGCGTCGCGTTTGACTTGCGCAATGCGAGGCTTGCCCAACGCGTCCAAGTAGCCCTGGCCATCGCGGATATCGCGAATGGTGAAGCTCACAATTCCCAAGCCCATGTTGGCCATGTCGCCTGCGGCGACTTCCTGGACTTTCGACGCAAAGGCATCGCGGTTCTGGTAGATGTCCTCAACGGTCATCGTGCCGAGAATTGCGCGCAAATGGCCCTCCAGCGTCTGGGTGGCCACGCTCTTGATTTCGTCAATCGTCTTGCTCAAGACCTGCTCGGCTGCGGTCGCGATGGAAATATCGTCACCCTTGATCTTGATCTGTGCCACGCCGTCCACTTTAACCGGCACGCCTTTGCTTGTATAAACCTCGGGTGTCTGAACGTCGATCGTCAGCAGTTCGAGCGATAGGAGATCCACTTTTTCAACGATGGGATAAACGAATGTTCCGCCGCCTTTGACAATACGGAAGCCGCGGGTTTGGATTCTTCCATCCGGATCGGAGTAACGATGCTTGCGTCCAGAGACGACGAGGACTTGATTGGGGCCAACCTTGGTGTAGCGGCTGAGAATGGCCGCCAGGACAAAGAAGGCCATCAAGACAATCCCGATGATCGAGATGACAACCCAGCCTCCGCTCAAAAGGACGCTCAAGGGGTTCAATTCTGCCAAAATGGGTGTGATGCTCATAGTTTAGTTGATGATTGTTACGTAAAATTGGGAACCGATGATTTTTGCGATTTTGACCGGCTGTCCCATCGCCACCGGTTGGCCTGTGAGTTCCCGCGCGGGCGCGGTATAGCGGCTACCGCCTTGGACATAGGCGATTTCACCCATGCCATTTGCTGGGATCGGCGAAATGATATTCGCGCAAACCCCCACCAAGGTTGCCACATGGGATTCGCTCGAACTCTGTGTGTGCGCGAATAGCTGTCGCAGCACCCTCACCATGAGGGATGCAATGACCAGTGCGCCCACAATCGCCAATGGCGCGCTGATAAGCGGGCTCTTCGTGGCTTGAACTTGCGTGAAAATCAGTCCCAAACCGCCAAAAGCCGTTACAAACGCGGCAATGATTGTCGGACTGAACGCCGACACGCCTGAGGAATCGCTGCCGTCCTCGCCGGCTTCGACCGAGCCGTGGCTGCCCACGACATGGCCGTCATGGCCAAACACATGGCCCATAACTGCCGCAAGCAGGGTAAATAAAAACCCCGCCCCAAGACAGATGACATAAACGAAAAAGATCATGACATGTTTTTAATTGCCTACCCAAGCATACCTTCTCATAAAATTCACGCGATGTCAGTACAAAATAACGCGACGATTATCCATCGCCCGCGTTACTTCCTCAATCCACTGCGCCGACGGCAACGCATATGGACGGAAGACCTCCAGGTATCCCTCGTGTTGATTGGAGAAAATCGCACGGTGCAGACCCAGGTTGCCCGCTCGTGGATTGTCAATCAAACTTGCGGAATCGTTGGCGCTCATCTGGAAGAGCGCCCGCATTTCAAATTCGCCCAGCGCTTTCCGGCTCAGAAACCGGACGACGTTATTGTAGGTGTCGCATGAGGCAATGACGTGAATACCGTGGCTGGCGCCCTCGCAGATCAATGTGTTGAGCGCCACGGACGGATTGGCTGCGATGGCCGGATCGCTTGAGAAGCCAAAGTCCTCCTCGTAACGCAGTTTGGAGAATTTTTGCAGACCGTGAATCAGCAAATACGTCGATGGCGTTGCCTTGTTGTCATGCTCAGCAGATTTCTTGAGGTCAGACGCCAGCCTACTCATGATTTCCGGAAGATCGCTGTTCCGCGCCAGCGAAACCTGGCGAGGGATCGACTGGACAAGGCGTTCAACGTAGTCGCGATGGAGCGATCCGGGTGCCGAGGCATCAACTACGATAAACCGGGCGGTGTCGCCTGGATGTTGCGCTGCCAGCGCCACCAATGTTGTGGTAAAAATAGCCAGGACAGCCTCGTCCTGCTGGCCTATAATAAGGAGGTTGTTCCCGCTCTGACGTTGAAACGTGACCTCTGTCGGGCCTTTGATCGAATTGGGAGCGCCCAGCCAGGCGCGCGCAGCAGCGGGCGGGCGGACAACCGGAGTCTCCAGAAGGGACTGAAGCAACGGGTTTTCGCGAATGTCCGCCGGCGCGTCGCCTTCGAACACAATCGGCCCTGGGTAAGCTTTCGGTTGTGCCTGGTCAGCCCGATAGCGCACTTTGTCCAGCCACATGTCACGACACTCGTCCGACAGCCACACGGTTTGAAACGGGCTGTTCCCTTCCATGACGCCAGCGGAGTCATTGTAAATGCCTTCTCCTGGACGCGAGAGCAGGCGCGGCGCGGAGTTGTTCTCGTCCATGATGAGGTAGGAATCCGCCTCGTTGCATTGCAAGGCAATGCGAATGACCATTTGCCCTAAAGTTGTGCGAGCCATCGTATATGCCCCACCGAGCGTCTGAGATCCAAGAATGGCGTGAACCCCAAATGCGCGGCCTTGGCGCGCAATCCGGTCCAGCAGCAGCGACGCCGATTGCGAAATCTTGTCATCCTCGACAAAGAACTCCTGAAATTCGTCAATGATCAGCAGCGTCCGGGGAAGTGATTCGACGCCACCCGCCCGTTTGTAACCGGCAAGATCCTGAACGCCCAGGTTGCGAAAAAGATCGCCGCGCCGCTTGAGTTCGGCATCGACTCGTTGCAGAACGCTCAGGCCGAACTCTCGGTCGCTCTCAATGGCCACCACCCGCGCATGCGGCAGGCGTTTGGTGGCATAACACTTGAATTCAACCCCCTTCTTGAAATCGACCAGATAGAACTCGACCTGTTCGGGGCTGCACCAGAGCGCCAGGTTGGTGATGATAACGTGCAAGAGCGTCGATTTACCCGACCCGGTTTTGCCGGCCAACAGAGCATGCTGGCGGGTGCCCTTGCCGATGGCCAAGTACTGCAACTTGGTCGCGCCAGTGCGTCCAAACGCCACCCGGAGTTCCGACGTGGTCTCCAGATTCCAGAGCGCGTCGTCCGGTGGCGCAACGTGGGAGAATGGCACCTCCACGCGGTTGGAATCGCGGCTGCTCAGGCCAATTTTATGAATCAGCTCGATTGCCAGGTCGGGCTCGGGAGCCAGATCCGGAACGATGCTCGTGCCGGGAAGCTGTCCGCGCGAAAGCAGAAAACGACTGCCTTTGACAGTGAGACAAATGCTCCCCTTGATCAATTCATCCGGCACGAAATCGGACGGGCTGGGCTGGCGATGATCCCAGTGAATCAGCGTATAAACGCCGCAACGCGCTCCCGAGGCCGCAATGCTCAACAAGCGCAGGGCCGCTGTCTCGGTAAACCCGGACGGAAAATTGGCAACGACGAGAAAATGATATTTCTCGGCAATGTTGCCCGCCTGCTCGTTGTATTCGGCGATGGTCGCGTATTCATTGCGCAGGTACATCTGGATGACCTTCTCCATGTGCTCGTTGAGATCGGCCAGCTTCTGCTCGAATTGCGCGGGCTGTGTCCAGATGCGGCTGTTGATCAGGTGATCTTCGTAATCGGCCAGATGCATGACACCCGCAAAATTCTGGCCCAGTCCGACTGGATCAAAAATCGTAAAGTTCAGCCGTCCTGGCGGGGCTTCGAACAGCAGACGCAGGATGATGTTGTTGACGCATGCGACGACACCTTCGGTGGACGCATCGCTGGTTTCAAACAAGACCGAGCCCTGTTGCGGAAACGTCAGCAGGAGCGGCACCTCAAAATGACAGGGCCCCGGCAAAGCAAGTCGTGGGTCGGTCGGCAGCGCATCCGCCAGTTTTTCGACATCGACAACGACCCTTGCGAATTTGGCCGCATGCTCAAAGACTGCCGGCGGCGTCCAGCTTTGAACGGTTGAACGGTTCCATTCAGGGAATTTCGCAGCCTGACTTTGAGCGCTCACAATGGTGGCAAAGAGCGGTTTTACAGCCGTCTTCCAATCTCTCTCCAGCGTCTGCCATTGCGACTCCATCTCATTGCGCAATGCCGTTTCTCTATTCTCGCAGGTCCGCTCCAATTCATCGAGGTAATCCTGTATGTCGCGTTGGATCCTCTCCACTCGCCGGGATTGCTCGCGAGCCAGGGCTTCAACGGCGGCTTGAAACAGCCGTTCCATTCGGGTGGTCGCGCGCGCTTTCTTTTCATCCATTCTGGCCAGCGCCGGCTCTGTCATCTGCTTTGAATCGTTCACGGCCTGGCCCCACTGCTGAGTGATTGACTCGTTGCGAGATCGATGTTCGGCTTCAATCCGCTCGGTTTCCCGCGTGTAACGCGCGTCGCAATGGGCAAGACAGCCATCGCGCAATTTGCGCGCCCGCACCAGCGCCCGGGATATCTCGCCGGCAAGCCTCAGCCCCTGACGCTTGCCCATGTGATGCAGGACAAACCCAACCGCAAAGAGCGATCCAACCAATACGATGGCTGTAGTCCAACCGTAAACAACCATCTGCAATGACCGCAACAGCGGCACAGCGCCGAGGGTCAGCGCCAGCGGAACCAAGAGTGGAGTGAGCCTGAAAAGACGTGGCAGAAAATAGCGTTGGAACCGTTCGATTCCGCTGCGACTGTTGTCAAGCGACTCCCGCAACGTGACAATCAGTTGATATTCATCGCTTCCTGGAGCAAGGTCCGGCGCGGTGTAGTTGAGCATCCCGGAAAATTTGGCGTAGCCTTGAAACGCCTCTCTCGCGGTATTCTCAAGCTGCGCCAGCGTTTGATTTTCCAATTCCAGTTCGGCTTTGAAATCGTTGCGCGCTTTTTCGGCGGCCTCCAGATCATTTTTGCGAGTGCGGGCGGCCTGCATGGTTTCGGTTTGCAGTTTATATTTGCGGCGTCCTTCTTGCGCTTCGATCCGCTCAGATGCCTGTTTTCGGCTGTTCTTCCAAGCTTCATGGATGCGAATCCGTCGGCGTTCGCGATGGTTTCTTGGGGTTGTCTTCGCTGCTTCAAACCAGGCGCGAACCAAGTCAAGCTGTTCCGCTAATTGAACATTCTGCGCATCGGTGGCCGCCTGGCGATTCTGAGCCAGGAGATTGAGACGCGACTGACGCTTCTGGTTGAGATCCCGTTCGCGCACGGCGCAGTCGCGCGCCGCATCCCGGAGGCGTTCCAGACACTCCAATACCTGACTCACCGATAATGCGCTACTCACAATCGCTCCTGATCTTGCTGACAAGCTTGTCCAACTGATCAATCACTTCCATCGCCGCTTCGACATTGGAGACAAGCTGTTCCATGTATTTGCGCTCGAATTCCAGGCATTTGACATCTCGCCAGGAATCCTTGGTCAACGCCCATTGTGCCGCCAGCTCGCGCGTGGAGGATATCAGCCTGGCTTTGTTGGCGGCAACGCTCATGGCACAGCAATTCTCATTATGTGGGGTAGGCCTCTGGCCTGCCAGTTGCGGTGCCTCTGGCTCCGCAAGGGAGTCGAAAAATTCGTGCGCAGGCAGACCAGGTTTTTCCCCGTTCCTTGCTCAAAATGAGAATTGCTGCTCATGGCAAGTTCGAGGGTTGAGACGGAACAGTCTCGTCCGGTTTCGCTGCTGCTGGATCGGTTTTGACCGTGGCCGTCGCCTCGGAAAGAACGGGCGTTGATCCGCCTGCTCCGTAGGCATCGAGAGTCTTGATGATTTGCGACAGGAACGCGACCGCCGACGGCAGGTCGTTGGCCAGCATGGTTGCGAGCTTTTCCAATTGCCTGGCCACCGGGGCTGTCCGGCTGTCAAATTCACGCGTCCACTTCTTGACCAAGCGCAGCTTGTTGTCGGCCTCCTCAAGCGCCCGTTCGGCCCGGCGAACAGCCATGATCTCGGCAGCCGTGGTATCCCTCAGATTTGCCAATCCCGCGCTGAAGAGTTCTTGCCGCGCGGCCTCCAATTCCTTGGCGCGCCGCTGTAACTGGGCTTCCCAGTGCAGACGCTGGTTGTTCTCCAGCCAAAGCCGCGTCCGCATTACATCCGAGCTGATTTCCTCCAAAGTCGGTCGGGCTTTGTTGATGTAAACGATCAGATTCGCTCGAAATGATTCGAGAGCTTCGATGGATGTGACATGGGCGCCGACGGCCATGATTTTATCGTTGGTTCAGATATTCTTCGATACGCTGGGCCTTGCGCAACAGGTAAGGGGTGTGCTGATTGGATATCTCAACGAACCTCTTCATCGCCTTGAGCGTTTGGACAAATTCATCGGCAAACTTCTTGTGCTCCTGATCCTGCCAACTATCACCCAACGCGGCGAAACGCCCTTGCAACGCCGACATTCGGTCTTGGAGATCAGCGTTAAAACGCTTAAGTTCCTCGGCAAACCGCCGGACTTGCTCAGGATCCATGATTGCTTGCGGCATAAGTTTCTCTTCGCTCCTATTCACCGTTTCCTTCAGACTTCTTCTCCCATCGGCGTTTCTCCCGCTCTGGCAAGCTTGCATCCACCCTGGCGTAATACGTGCCTTCGCCGTAGCGTTCGTCCACGGCTTTTTGCAGGGGCACAGACGGGCAGACTCCGTATTTTTCGTGCGTCTCCAGGAATACAACCTCGCCGCCCGGGCGCATGAAACAGAGAAACAGCGGACATCGGCCCGGGTGGGCCGCCACAATGTCGATCACTGAATTCAGGTCGTCGGGAACAATCTGCGCCGTCTGCAAACGAAAATGAACCTGCCGGGTGAATTTGCGAGGGGCATCTTCCAAAGGCATGATTTCCTGTGGGAATATCTTGGGCTTGTCCTCGGAATTATTGACCTCGCCGATCACCAGGATTGGTTTATTGACAACCAGGAGATCGACATATTTGTCGTAGTTCTCGTTCATGCAGAGGATCTGCACCGAGCCTTCCAAATCCTCCAGTGTCACCATTGCATACGGTTTGTTGCTTTTCTTGGAAAACCCCTTTTGCACGACGGCGATCATGCCGCCGATGCGGGTCATTCCGCGCGAAGGCAGCGCCGGAAGCTGGTTTGTTTTATGCAACGCGTATTGCTCAATGATCGGTGCCAGGGGCGTGAGCGGATGGCCGCTGACATAGAAGCCCAGCAGTTCTTTCTCATGCGCCAGCAGTTCGTGCTGCGGCCACTCCGGCAACTGTTTCTCAACATCGGGCTTGCGGTCGGGCGTTTCTTCCAACATGCCGAACAACGTGTCTTGTCCGCGCTGCCGGTCGTTGATCACCCCGGCCGCCCGCGTAAGCGCGCGATCTATCTTGCCGAAAAGCGAGGCGCGGGTTTCGTTGAAACAATCGCACGCTCCGGATTTGATGAGCGATTCGAGGACTTTGCGATTGACAGTCCGGCCATCGACGCGCTCGCACAACTCGGAAAGGGAGGTGAATTTTCCACCGGCTTTCCGGGCATCAAGAATGCTTTGCACGGCGACCTCGCCCACGCCTTTGATGGCGGCAAGGCCGAAACGGATGGCGGTGGACATGTTCCGACTGAGCAGGCTGGAAGTCTGCTCTGGTAGAACAGCGCGTCCCGCCTGTTCAGACTGTGGTGACTGCAACCCTCTCATGTCCCCACTGAGCAGGCTGGAAGCCTGCTCTGGTAGAACAGTGCGTCCCGCCTGTTCAAGCTGTGGTGACTGCAGCCCTTTCACGTCCCCCCCGAGCAGGCTGGAAGCCTGCTCTGGTAGAACAGTGCGTCCCGCCTGTTCAAGCTGTGGTGACTGCAACCCTTTCACGTCCCCCCCGAGCAGGCTGGAAGCCTGCTCTGGTAGAACAGCGCGTCCCGCCTGTTCCAACTGTGGTGACTGCAGCCCTCTCGTGTCTCCCCTGAGCAGGCTGGAAGCCTGCTCTACCTTGGCGGGCGTAAAAAACACGCCGCTTTCGTTGATGTCGGGGCCGAGAACTTCGACATCGAACGCCTTCGCCTCGTTGATCAGGATGCTCAACTTGGCAGTGTCGCTCATGTCGTTGGTCATCATGGCGCTGAGGAACTCGACAGGATTATTGGCCTTCAGGTAAGCCGTCTGGTAGGCGACGATGGCATAGGCGGCCGCGTGCGACTTGTTGAAACCGTAGCCAGCGAATTTCTCGAGCAAATCGAAAATCTGGTTGGCCTTGGCCTCGTGGATATTGTTGAGCTTGGCTGCTCCCTTGACGAATTTGTCACGGTGCTTGGCCATTTCCTCGATCTTCTTCTTGCCCATCGCGCGGCGCAGCAGATCAGCGCCGCCGAGCGTGTAGCCGGCGAGCAACTGCGCGGCCTGCATGACTTGTTCCTGGTAGATCAGCACGCCATAGGTCTCTTTGCTGATCGACTCCAGCAGCGGATGATCATACTCGATTTTCACCTCGCCATGCCGGCGCTTGATGAAATCGGGGATCAGGTCCATCGGTCCCGGACGATAGAGCGCCACCAACGCCGTGATATGTTCCACCGAGCTAATCTTGAACTTTTTGCAGAGATCGCGCATTCCTCCAGATTCCAATTGGAACACACCGATGGTATTGGCCTTGTTGAGAAGGTCGTAGGTCTTGGCGTCGTCGAGCGGAAGGTCGTCAATGGGGATGTCGATTCCCTGGGTCTGCTTGACAAGATCGCAGGTATTGCGGATGACCGTCAAGGTCTTGAGCCCAAGGAAGTCCATCTTCAGCAGGCCGAGGTCGCCGACAGGGCCCATGGCGTATTGGGTGACAATGGTGCCATCCTCATCCTTTTTGAGCGGCAGAAGATTGTGCAACGGCTGATCGCCAATAAGCACGCCGGCCGCGTGAACCGATGCGTTGCGGGTGAGATCTTCGAGAACCAGGGCGGTATCGACCAGTTCATGGGTGACCTCTTCGGTCTCGTAAGCCTGCTTAAAGTCCGGCGACATCCCCATCGCTTTTTCCAGCGACATCTTCAGTTCGTTGGGAATCATCTTGGCCAACCGGTCGCAGTCGGAATAACCCAAGCCCATGACGCGACCGACATCCCGCAGAACCGATTTGGCGCCCATTGTGCCGAAGGTGACGATCTGCGCCACCGAATCGCGTCCATATTTCTCGCGCACATATTCGATCACGTCAGCCCGGCGGTCGTCGGCAAAGTCGATGTCGATATCGGGAGGGTTGACGCGTTCCGGGTTGAGGAATCGTTCGAACAGCAGCCCGTAACGAATCGGATCGACGTTCGAAATCTCCAGCACATAAGTCACAATCGAACCAGCCGCCGATCCGCGCGCCACGCATGTGACGCCTTTGCTTCGACCGTAGCGAACAAAGTCGCCGACGATCAAGAAGTAGCTGATGAAGCCGGTCTGTTCGATTACCTTCATTTCCAGGTCAAGGCGGTCGATGACAACCTTGATCGCGGCGGCCACCTGGGGATCCTGCATGGCCAGTTTCGGGTCTTCCGGAACCGTGGTTCCAGGCGCAGGAACGTACGTTGGCAATCGGCGCGGGTCTCCCAAGCCATCGACGATGAATTCCTGTCCTTCAGCCCGAACATTCATCCCGTAACGGAAATGGAGTCCTTCGGCGACCAGTTTGCGCAGGTAACCCTCGCGCGTAAAATGCTCCGGTGGACTGAAGATCGGATAATGGAGTTTGCCGAACTCAATCTCGACATTGCACTGCTGGGCCACTTCCAGCGTATTGCTCACCGCCTCCGGGATCTCGTGAAAGCGGGCCTTCATCTCCTCAGCCGAGCGCAGATAAAACTGCTCGGGGGCGTAGTGCATCCGCTTGGTGTCGGCAAGTTGTGTCTGCGTGCCGATGCAAATCAGGCAATCGTGGGCGTGCGAGTGGTTTTTCTCGATGTAATGAACGTCGTTGGTGGCGACGAGCTTGATTCCGAATTCCTTGGCAAGCGGAATCAGAACTCGGTTCACCTTGGCCTGCTCCGGGATGCCGTGATCCTGTAATTCGAGGTAAAAGTTCTCCGCCCCAAGCGTTTGCTTGTACCAATCAATGGCTTTCCGGGCATCGGGAAGGCGGTCATCGGCGATCAACTCGGGGATTTCACCCTTGAGACAGGATGAGAGAGCCACCAAGCCGTCCTTGTAGGTGGCCAGGATTTCGCGGTCGATGCGCGGCTTGTAATAATAGCCCTCCAAGTGCGCCAAAGTAACCAGCTTGACCAGGTTCTTGTATCCGGCCTCGTCCTTGGCCAGCAGAATCAGGTGATTATATCCATCTTTCCCGCCCAGACCGGCCTTTTTCTCCAGGCGGCTTCCCCGTGCGATATAGACCTCGCAGCCGATGATCGGCTTGATCCCCTTGCTGCGGGCGGCCTGATAAAAATCGATGGCCCCAAAGAGCACGCCATGATCGGTTATCGCCAAGGCAGGGAACTTCAGCTCATGCGCTTTATCCATGAGCCGGTCCATGCGGCAAGCGCCATCGAGCAGCGAATACTCGGTGTGAACATGAAGATGAACAAAGTCAGCGTGCGACATACTTTCGGTGATTATGAAGACCAACCGAATCCTATGCGAGGGATTTTTCATCAGCGCGGCAACGCGCCCAGTGCCAGTGACAAAGATCGGGCGTCCCGCCCGATGGCTCTTTGGGTGTTTAGCCCGCATTTCGCATTTTTGAGGGCTGCCGTTTGTGAAACCGCGCTCAACGGCATATAAACTCACGAGGCAAACATCCAACACGCATGCTTGACGACGTGCCGATGGATATGCTACGTGAAAGAATATGCATATCTTTGAACGTGAAATCAACGGCCACCGATACCGCATCGCCGCCCAATCTGTTTGGGACCCTGCCGGTGGGCGCTCGGTTGCGCGTCAAGTTGTGCTGGGGCCGGTCGCACCTCCACCGTTCGCAGACTTGGCCGCTACGCGCAGCGTCGGCACGCGCGCTATCGGCGACGTTGGTGCCTTGATCTGGATAGCCGAGCAGTTGGATATGATTGGTCTTATAGACCGGGCCTGCGGTTGCCTCGGAGCCAAAAACGGACCTTCCATTGGCGAACTGGTGGTCGCGGTGGCCATTCAGAGCGTCTGTTCACCGGGACCCAAATGCGACTTGGGCGACTTCTTGGATGCCAGTGTGCCTCGCCTCTCGTGTTTGCGCGGCGCGGCCTTCAGCGGCCAGGCGTTTCATCGCGTAGCCCAACAGGTTGACGAGCAGTCCTTGGAGAAGGCGCATGTGGCGATTTCCAAGGCGGCTGTTGCCCGGTTCGAACTCTCGACCGATGTGCTGGCCTTTGACACGACCAACTTCGACACGCACATTTCCACTCTTACATCGGGCAAACTCTCCCAGCGCGGTCACGCCAAGAGCAAACGCGGCGATCTGCGCGTGGTGGGGGTGGGCCTGCTGGTCAGCGAGACCGGACATGTGCCGTTGTTGTATCGGACATACTCCGGCAATGGCTCCGATCAAGGCGTGATGGAGGCTTGCCTGGAGGGATTGAAGCAACTGCACCAAGGGCTCGACAACGGGGCCGAGCGCGCCCCGCAACGCACACTGGTGCGCGACGGCGGATTCTGGAGCCCTCAGTTGGAACAGGATCTGGATCGGATCGGCTACCACAGCATCATCTCGCTGCCGACCGGGCACTCCGCCGCGCAAGCCGCTTTGGAACAGGCAGCGCAGTGTGGAGCGATGCAGCCGCTTTCGGGTAAACTTAAACATGTCCGAGCGGCTCGGTTGCGAACACCCGTGGGTGAGCTGGATCGCACACTGGTGGTGGTCGAGAGTGAAGAATCGTTGGAGGGACAGAAGCGGGGCATCGCGGTCGCGCTGCGCAAGGCCACAAAGGAACTGCGCAAGCTGGAGCGTTTGGTTCAAGCGGGCCGTCTATGCCGGGACCGCTTGGAAGAGTGCTGCCAGAAGGTGCTGGCCCGGGAGCATCTGTCGAGTTTCGTGGTGACCACCATCGGCGGCAGCGACCAACGGCCCACGTTTGGCTGGCGGGTCGATGTCGCCTTGCGGTGCCAACTGGAGAAAACCTGCTTGGGGCGACGGGTGCTTTGCACCGACCGACACAGTTGGAGCACCGATCGGATCGTGCATGCTTTCCGGGGCCAGTGGAACGTGGAAGAACTTTTCCGGCGGACCAAAAAAGGCGGGCTGATTTCGTGGGGGCCGTCGCACCAGTGGGCCGAGGGGTCGCTGCGGTTGCACACTTTTGCCACAGTGCTGGGGCTGTTGCTGGTGAGCTTGGCCAAGCTGGCGTTGGGCACGAGCGCTTCGGCACAGCAAATGATGAAGAGCCTGGCCGAAATTCGTGCCACGCTGGTGCAAACTGTGACGGGGGCAGCGGGAAGACGCCCCACAGTGATGCTCCCCCCGGAACTGACGACCGAACAACTCCGTGCCGTAAGGGTCTTTGAGATTGAGCGTTGGTTTCCAACTATTCTTTCATGTAGCAATAAAATCCAGAATCGTTGTTGAAACTGGCAATGTTCATGCTGTTTTATGCGAAAGTCTGGCTAGCTCTGATAGAACGGAAACGAATAACAAATATCGAACAAGGAATTTCCAATAATGAAGTAGGAGAGGGCGGGGGACGATGGTCATTTCGACAACCCAGAGATAGTTATGTTTCTTGAAAACATTGCCTCTGGAGGTAAACTGTGCGTACGATGAATTGGGAAGAGAGCATCAGCCAATGGCAACGTCTCCCGGCAGAGGAGAAGCTGCCTCGCCGCTGGCAGGCGATCCCCCAAGACGTGGAGCAGATCATGACTTTCGAGCGGGAGCCGGTGGAACTGCGTTTTCTCCAAGAGATATTCGACCAGATCGAGCTGACCGCTTTACAGAATTAGCACATGGCCTTAAAAAAATCTGACCTCTATTCCTCACTTTGGGCTTCGTGCGATGAACTGCGCGGCGGCATGGATGCCAGCCAATACAAGGACTACGTCCTGTTCATGCTGTTCATCAAATACATCTCAGATAAATACGGCGATTCCAAGGATTTTGCCCCGCCGGTCGTCATTCCGAAGGGAGCGAGCTTCAAGGACATGGTCGCGCTCAAGGGCAGGGATGACATCGGCGACAAGATCAATACCCAGGTCATTCAGCCGCTGATTGACGCCAACTCCCGGCTCGCCCGTAGCGATTTCCCCGACTTCAACGACTCCAACAAACTCGGCGACGGCGCCC
Organism: uncultured Verrucomicrobiales bacterium; assembly: GCA_903898185.1. Lineage (GTDB taxonomy): Bacteria > Verrucomicrobiota > Verrucomicrobiia > Limisphaerales > Palsa-1400 > CAIUEN01. Next base: position 719 of record CAIUEN010000050.1, on the reverse strand, counting down.
AGAAGGTCGAGAAGCTGGGCAACCTCATCGCCATCTTCGAGAACCCCGCTCTCGATTTCTCAAAAAACCGCGCCGAAAACGATGACATCCTTGGCGACGCCTACGAGTATCTCATGCGGCACTTCGCCACAGAGAGCGGCAAGAGCAAGGGCCAGTTCTACACTCCCTCCGAGGTCAGCCGCATCATGGCCAAGGCCATCGGGATCTCCCCGGCCAATTCCAAAGCCGCCACCACCGCCTACGACCCAACCTGCGGCTCCGGTTCGCTGTTGCTGAAAGTCGCCGCCGAGGCCGGCAAGCACATCACCCTTGAAGGTCAGGAAAAGGACGTGACCACCGCCGGTCTTGCCCGCATGAACATGATCCTGCACGACTTCCCCACAGCCAACGTCCTCTCGGGAAACACCCTCTACGATCCCAAGTTCAAGGACGGCGAACTGCTCCGCACCTACGACTACGTCGTCGCCAATCCGCCTTTCTCCGACAAAACCTGGTCCACTGGTCTCACCTTGGGCGAGGGCGGCAGCGGCGACCGCTTCCAGCGTTTCACTTGGGGCGTGCCGCCGAAGAAGCAGGGCGACTACGCCTAGCCTAGGCCGTAGAAAAACGACCAGTTTTCCACTTCAAGAAATGCCCACTTTTTGGAACCAATAACCGTCCTGAATTTGAGGGGTAATTACGATGCACAGACCGGCGTTCCCACGCGGAAATGCTTTCCC
>CAIUEN010000049.1 GCA_903898185.1 uncultured Verrucomicrobiales bacterium | reverse complement strand
CGGGAATCCCAAAATTCTCGAAAAAGCCGCTGTTGACAACGAGGTTCAAAAGCTGAGCCTCCTCGAAAAAGCATGGCTCAATGGCCGCTACAGCAACCAGATGGAGTTTCATGCCCTTGGGGAGAAAATCAAGCGACTCAAAAAGCATCAGGTCAACATCCAGACTGACTTGGCCATGCGTCAGGATACCAGTGGCGACAAATTCATCATGACTGTCGGTGGCCAAGCTTTCAAGAAACGTAAAGCATCTGGATTTGCGATTCTCGGCATGGCCCAGCACCATATTCCCAGGCTCAATCACAATGAGACCAAGGAGATTGGCGCTATTGGCGGATTCAAGGTCCAGCTTCGCCGGGCCTTCTTTGATGGCAAACAAGCTTTCATTGAACTCGCCGGTCATGGTCTCTATGAAGCCGAGTTGAGCGACAGCCCTCTGGGCGTCATAGCTTCACTGGAAAACCAGTTGCGGCGGATGGACGAGAAACTTTCCGCAGCAGCATCATCCGAAGTTGAATCCACCGAGCGTATGACGCGTCTCCAACAAAACCTTGGCGCAGGATTTCAGCACGCCCCACGATTGGCTCAACTGAGAAAGAAGCAAGCCGAGCTCAACGAGGAATTGCAATCCAGCAAAGGTGAAACCATGGCGGTCGGCGAAGAGACAACAATCGAATAATAACTATGGAAACTCCCAAATTACCCATCCCATCCGACCGTCTTCAAGACTCGATAACAATCTTTGCGGCGCATTTGAAACAAGGGAGACTCAAAGAAGCAGATGCGCCAGAATGGGCCATGATGGCGGCCGCGCTGGAATGCGGTTTTGCTCTCCTGGAAAAAGAGGGCAAACTTCACCTAATGTTTGACACATCTAACCCGTTCGATTTGGCACTCCTGGCATGGTGCGTGGAAGCGCAGTTGCGGCAAAAAAGGAAGGAGCAAGAGGCTCAGGCATCGAACCCGAGTTTGAATTAGCCCGACTTTCGATACTGGGCACTTATTTTCAGGCAAAACCTAAAAATCCCTCGATTTTTGAGGGGTGACGCCCCAAAGGTCTTCACTACAGAGCCCCCCTGGGAAGTTCCATTTTTTCGGGCGTTATCAGTTTGGGTGGCGGCTGTTCGGGCAGGCATTTGCCAAGGCGCTGGAGCAAAAGCTGCACTGCCGCGTCGGGTTGGGTGTAGCGGGCGAGTTGCAGCAATCGTCCATCGGTGGTTGGGATTTGGACGTCGAGCATTTGCACTCCAGCCAGTTGGTCCAGTGCCTGGCGCGGGGTGAGTCCTGGCGCCAGGGGGCGAAGTTGCGCTTGAAGGGTTACCAGAGCCGGTGACAACGCCATTCGCTTCCCGGCTCGATGAGGCGATAGGCGACCGAGACAGTCAATAGTTTGCCCCAATCGGTTCCCTCCCGGCTGGGCGGCAGGCGATGGCCCCAAAAAGTGTCCAACTCCAACTCGCGCCACAGTTCACAGGCCAGCCAGCAAGCCCCGTATTGCCGTGGGCGGCACAAGCGGTAGTCGCTCATGCGGATGGAGACTGAGGTCTTGGCCAGATCGGCCGGGATGGCATGGTCGTCGGCAAAGAGGCTCAAGTTTTGCAACTGGCCTGTGGCATCATCAAAAACGGCGATGGCCTTGATCCAGGCAGCGTGCTGGGCGTCGCTCAGTTCGCCCAGATAAAGGAGGGTTTTCTGGAAGGGACTGCGACGGCCCGGCAGGCGGACGTTTTCAACGACGCTGTAGTAGCGATGCTCTTTGCCGTCTTTCTTGCGGGTGGTGAAACGCAAAAACATAATCTGGCACGAGTATGCCAGAGCCACCGGGGGAGCGCGCAAAGGGGTGAGTCTTCATTACAGCCCTTTTTGAGATTGTTGGAGTCAAAAACCTCGATTTCATTGGGGTTTTCGAAGGTCAGCCTCGCGAAAATAGTCAAAAACCCTTCCCAGTATCGAAAGTCGGGTTAGTCGTGTTGCGAATCCAATGGGGTTATATCGCAATCGGCTTGTGAAATTTCAAGGCGGCCCGAACGAGTTGATTCATTTGGCCGTAAAGACACTGCATTTCGCGCTCGGTTTTACGATCCACACAGCGAAATGTTTTTAATCGGGCAACTTCCAATTGGAGTTTCTCGACTTGCTTGATAGTGATGTGGGATGAACGGGTGTACGGTTTGCCGGTCAGGATTTTTCGAATAAGGATCGGAAAACTGCTCGCCTGTTTGGAAAGAGCTTCATGATGGACCAGAAGATGTAATCGGTTTCCCAGTTCGCCGCCTGTGACAACCCCTTCCGGGTGACGGCATGCATGAGTACGCCATGCAACGAAAGCGGCATGTTGTTCCGTCGTTGCCTCAGAATAACCAAGGTCGCCGTTTGGAAGCACTGCGACAATTTCAGGGTTGGGAGGCGGACGCTTCAGGCGCCCCTGTTCATAACAGTCGCAGAAGACGTAAGCTTGGAGTTTCATAAGGCTGTTCTCATGGTGAATCTCTGAAGCCCCATCTTATCACCGCCCTTGATCAAATCCAAGTGTCGAAAAACGCCCCTCTACGAGTGGCTACTAAGGGAGATAATCAATTCACAAGTCGGCAGCAACAATTCTCATTCTTATGGAAACACATCAAAATAACGAAGTCTTCGAAGCATTGGCCCGCGAGGGCGTCCTGATCACCACGACCGTCTCGTATTGGCGCGGTCACAAAAAACTCCGCCCCGAGGAAGTCGGTTTGGAGCCATCCAAAATCTCCGACCGACTCGTTTGTCTCGGGCACAAGCGACTCCTGCCTCGCGAATGTTTTGAAAAGCTGGCCCTGATTGAAGGCCGTGTGCATGCCTATATTGAGGAAAACACATTTCCGTTCTTGGGTGGATTGGCTCATTTCCTGCCCAATTCCAAATTGGATGAGGTCACTCACCGTTTGAAGGAATTGGAATCGGAATTTCACAATGCCAAGGAGCTTTTCATCGCCTGCTACTCCCAGTGGCGCGAGGTGGCCATCGCCGAATGGAAGACGATGATCGATGGGCTCGGGTTGCCCAATGCCCAGGAGGTCGTCGCGGCCATTGAGGCGTCGTATCCGGCCCAGCATCGATTAGATCGTTTCTTTGGCTTCAACACCCACCTTTTTCAAGTCGTCGCTCCGCTGGCAAACGTCCAAGCTATTGCGGAAGCCGATCAGCACGGCATCATCGAAGCCCGGCAAAGAGCGGCGCAGGAAGCGGAGGAACATCTGCGTCATGAAACCGAATCATTCGTGGCAGACTGCATCACAACGCTCCGCGCCCAGACCGCCCAACTCTGCACGGATATGCTCGCCAGCATCGGCGGTTCAGAAACCGGGGTCCACCAGAAGACTTTAAACCGCCTGGTTCGATTCGTTGATCAGTTCCGCAGCCTGAATTTTGCCGGAGATCGCGAAATGGAAGCGCAACTCGACGAAGTGCGCCAACAACTCCTGTCCCGATCCGCCGAAGAATACCGTTCCAACGAAGGCTGGAAACAACAGTTGGTCGCCGGTCTCACCGGGCTGGCCGACAAGGCTCGCCAAATGGCCAGCGAAGACAAAGCAGCGTTGGTGCGCAACTTCGGTGAACTCGGTAAACGCAAGTTTGCCTTGGCGGCGTGAACTGACAAATCGTTTTTTGACGCTCGCGCGGTCAGATAAAGGTCTGAACCACGCGCTGAACGGCACCCGGCACGATGGGCAGAGCTTCTTTCCAGACTGCTTTCAATTCTTGTCTGGATTCGCGAATTGCGGTCTTACGGAGTTCGCGTCTTGTAAGAGGGTTGCCGGCGTTTAATAGACATCTGCGCGCCACAAATCCCACTCGCAGGGTGAGCAATGCGTTGATAGTGCCATCCAGTAGAGAATTGATTATCAATGCGGAACCAGGGACTGCGGTAAGGACTCCGAGCCCCATTTGGGCGGTTACTCCTTCAACGTCCAGATCATCGACCTCGTCAGCAATCAGGGCCGCAATAAAGATCTGGGCGTAGATCTTGAGGAGACTGGGCAACGGGGGGCGGTAACCGAAATGGCTTACGAGAGCTCGTACGAGGCGAAAATTAGCTGCCAGAACGGTAATCGCATCCAAACGCCCATTTTGAGACACGGACGTTGAGACAAAAACGAGCACAGCATGGTCTCGGATGATTTTCGTTGCCGTTTCTGTTTGCGCGGTTATTGCCGCTGCCAGAGGCTGTTGAAGAGCACTGCCAATTCCCAAGGCACCCACCAGTTTGGAATGGTGCTCAGGAGGAAGCGCGCGGGAGCGGACCAACTGTCTAGCAACCTTCTTGAGAGTGTTGTGGTCTGTTTTACTGCTTGGATCGGTGAACTCCGCCAAGGCCACGACCGGTGCGCTCAGAACCTGAAAAAGGGGCATGGCTACGAGCCATACGAATAGACACGCCAAAACACCGTAGAAGCCCGTCTCTAGCGCTGGATACAGTGTACCGAGCTTTGCACCGATAACTAGGACATTTCCAGTCAGGGTGATGACAAGAAAGGTGGCTGCGGCGAGTCCAAGTGGAGCCCAGACCAACCGGATGAGACTTTTTGTTTTTGGTTGCGACATGTCTGGGTCCTCATTTGATGGAAACCATAGCCTTGGCGAGGCAAATCTCGAGCTGAGATATGCTGTTGGCAATCTGGTTATGGGAGATTTCTGTTGCGGTAGCCGCTTCCTCCTCTGGCTTCGCTCTGAGTTCAAAATCGGCGGTCAACTGCGCGAGGTGAGAATGATACTGTCTGCGCCGCTTCTCGCAGTAAGTAGAAAAATGGTTGTTGAGCAAGCCCTTCGTCCACGCATCCTTTCGAGCGTCGATCTCTTGTTTCCATATTTTGGCAACATGATTTATGTGGGCCAATATGACGTCACCGTCATGTTGTTTGTCGATCCAAGTGTCGATGCCAAGCACGCTCTTTTTTTCCTGAATGCCACTTATGGAGAAATCATCTTCGGGCAAGGAAGGTAATTCCCCAGGAGAAGGGGAAATTGGCGTCGGCAACACACTTAACTGTACCTCTGTGATTTCCTGATTACAGCGATTCAATGCATCGTTTTCTGCTGACTTGCAGTATTGATTTGCGGATCTCTGATAATGCGGAAGAAGTAATGACTTAGCGAAATGCTTCGCGCTTCCCTCCCCTGCGAGCTTGCAGGCAACCCTCTTCAGTTCAGCGTTCACCTCTTTGCCTGTTCGTTTGCGATTGTTTCGCTGTAAAAGATTAGTAACCTCCATATCCAGGGTTTCGATCCAGTGTTGTGCGCTGGTTTCCGCCAGTTTGGAGAGATCCCCCCTGACCGCGTCTTCCCAGTCAGTCCGATAATCCACCGCATCGAGCAATTCCTTGGCCGACTGGAGCTTGAAACGGAATCGTTGATGGGTATCACGAATCGTTTTCACTTTTTGTTTCGACTCCTTTAGATGCTCCTTCGCTTGGTTGATTTTCTGTCGCAAATTCTCGAGACTATTTCGCTCCTGGATAGATGCGCGCTCAGCATGTAGAACCTGAGCCAAATCTTCCTCGAATTTGATAAACTTGGAACGATTCAGCTAGTCGTTGTTCATCTCTTTCTTTCCGTCCCAGGCTAAACCGATATTCAAACCAACTACGGAACGCGGGGCTTCGTCCAGGAGTTCAATAACGCGTTTTTTGCCTTCTTCGCGCTGTTCTTCTTCAGCCTTGTGCTGTTTGTCTTCCGGCTGCCAGTGCCTGGCTTCGAAGATATTCTGAACCAGCCAGATTGGAGGTTTGGTGCTCTGCCCCACGATTTGTTGTACAAAGTCCCGAGTTTCACGGTTCCACGCCGCCACTGAACTTTGGACGAAGATAAAGAACTCAGCCCGCTTGATAACCCATTCGTGAATGGGATCTTCGCGCCAGTTACTACGACTGCCGTCAAGACCAGGGGTGTCGACCAAAGCTACGCCGTGACTTAGCAGGTGACCTCCTTTGCACCGAATCACGGTTAGAAGAGGTTCCGTGGTAAGATCCTGTGTTAAGGTCTCTTCAAGATTCGATGGGGTCAACGGCAGTGTCTCGATGCGAATCTTGCCATTGAACTCTTCTTTAGTTCTAATCCCGCGAAGGTAGTCGGCGACCGAGTCGAACGCCTCCCTTACTTTAGCCTGTTTTGAAACCCCTCCTTCGTTACCAGGAGTTACTGGCGCGTGTTTGTTTATTCGAAATTGGCTCAGGAGGTGGTTAATCTCACTGTCGGTTGAGAAATACTGGTCGATGGCGGACTCGCTGGAGCTGATAACAAGAGAGGGGCGGCGAGTGGTTTCTTTGCCGAAACCAGCTGGACTGACGTACTCGCCAGCGAGCGCATTAGCCAGCGTCGATTTGCCGGCCTTTAGGGGACCAAATACGACGACAAAGAAAAGTTTTGAATCGAATTGGCGGCGAGCCCGGTCAATATCGCAAATCAGTTGCTTGAACTCTGCCGAAGCAAAGATGGGGTCAAGATCAATGGATTTCCAATCTTGAAGGGCGGCGTCAATCCCGTTGAGTAAATTCTGAGTTTCGGGCGTTCTAACGGTGGAGGATGGGTGATTCATTTCAGATCGTAAGATTAAGGATTTGAGGACTGCTGGCGAACTCCGGTTGAGGAGCATCGTGCATCGGCCCCGTCGAGTTGTGAGTTCTGAGCATTTTTATATGCAGATGGCAAGGGACTATGACTATCCCGCAGTGGCTGGATGTAGTCGGCCCGGGGCATCAGAACCGAGGCGATCTTCGTTTTAAAGGCCGATATATGGGCAATCAAACTGTCCTCCTGTGACGAGAATGCCAACTCTTTACAAAATTTACCGCCTGCGGTTGGCGTGTACTCATGACGGCAGCCCATTGTTTGAAGAATTGCGTTAGTGCGTCCTTTCACGCCTTCCGGGTTGTTCCTGTGCCAAAAAAATGATAGGGAATTGCTTTTTGACGCTCGCGCGGTCAGGGAGAATTGGCTTTTGGATTTCACGTATGCCTTGATGCTTAACACTGGCAAAATCCCCGTCAAGAGGCAATTTCTCGCTCTTTCGGGGTTGGGCTTGGCAGCCTTGTGTCGTGTGGTGGGGCGAGGAGCGAGCGTCCGGCGGTTGGCCAGGTGATGCTGTGCTACTCTTTTTTCGTCGGATTCCATCCTCCTTCTTCTAAACAATAACCGTTTTAACCGATATGAGTCATTTCACCACTATTAAAACCCAAATCCGCGACACCGAAGCTCTGCGGATGGCATGCGCCGAACTCGGTCTTGAATTCGTCCCAAACGGCGTAGCTCGCGGCTACTACACCCAGACGACCAAAGGCGAGTACGTTATCCGGCTCAAAGGCCCGTATGACATTGCTGCAAATCAACAGCAAGACGGGGCCTTCGGTCTAACGACGGATTGGTTTGCGGGGCATGTTGAGGCCGAAGTTGGGGCTAATTACGGAAAACTGACCCAACTTTACGCCGTCAATAAAGCGACCATCGAAGCTCGCAAAAAGGGCTGGACCGTCCAGCGCAAACAGGTTGGTGACAACATCAAACTGACGATTGGAGTTTAGCATGAAGAAAACCATCGAAGTCACCATCGAGCCAGATGGCAAGTTTTCCATCCAAGTGCATGGATTTCGGGGAACATCCTGCCATTCGGCAACAAAGGCATTGGAGGAGGCCATGGGTGATGTCCAGAGTCGCCGGAATACGGCTGAGTTCTACCAAGCCGACACCGCGAAGAATCAACAGCAACTCGGCCAATGATTCCCACCATCACATTTACACCGGACGGCTACGGGCATTGTCTTTATACAGAGGTGATCCTGCTCGGCTCGATTGGCGCGCTGGAAATCCGGCGTGCCACTTCGATTGAATTTAACGATCACAGCCAACGATGGGAGGTGCGGAGCGCAAAGGACAATAGCCTCCTGTTCCAGGAGGCTTCCCGGGAAATATGCCTTCGTTGGGAACACGAAAATCTTCAATAACCTCATGAAAACACAAATCACAAATTACATCCGCGCCGCATATCCTGCCCTGTACATCGTCTCTGCCGAGGAGCAGCGGGTTGAATCCGAACTCAAATCGGTGTCCGATTTGCTTGGCTACGAACTTCACTTCTGGACCCCGGTTGCCGGTCTGGTCAACATCGCCACCGGAACCGTGTCGAATGCGGCAGATCCGCTGGAAGCGTTGGATGGGATTGCGGAGGCCCAAGAGAAAAGCATCTTTATTTTGAAAGATTTCCACTTGTATTGGGACGCCAGCAATCCCAATCCGGTGCTGGTTCGTAAAATGAAGGACGTTCTGGTCGCCGCAAAGGCGACGAGCAAAACCATCGTGGTTCTTGGGTGTCGGGTGGTTCTGCCGCCTGAATTGGAGCGTGAAGTCACCGTGCTGGATTTCACACTGCCCGATAAGGAGCAGTTGAGCAGAGTCTTGGACGGGATCATCGCGTCAGCGGAGTTGCAGGAAATTGACGGTGACCTCCGTTCCAAGGTACTGGAGTCCGCCAAAGGCCTCACGACCATTGAGGCAGAAAACGCGATGGCTTTGTCGGTGGTGGAAACCAAGACGGTGACCCCGGAAATCGTTGCCAGGGAGAAGGCCCAGGCATTGAAGAAGGGCGGCATTTTGGAAGTTGTCGAATCCCGCGTCAACTTGAACCTGGTTGGCGGCATGGATGTTCTCAAATCCTGGCTGATCAATAGGCAACAGGCGTTCACAGAAAGAGCCACGGCCTATGGTCTTCCGTGTCCCAAGGGATTGCTGATCTTGGGTATTCCAGGCACCGGCAAGAGCCTCACAGCCAAAGCCACGGCCAGCGTGTTCGGCGTTCCGCTTCTTCGATTAGATGCCGGGAAACTCTTCGGAAGCCTGGTTGGCCAATCGGAAGGGAATCTCCGCTCCGCTATCGCAACAGCCGAGGCGATCTCGCCTTGTGTCCTGTGGATTGACGAGATCGAGAAAGGATTTGCGGGAAGCAAAAGCTCCGCTTCCAGCGATGGCGGTACGTCGGCGCGGGTGTTTGGGAGTTTTCTCAACTGGATGCAAGAAAAGGCATCCATGGTTTTCGTCAT
>CAIUEN010000048.1 GCA_903898185.1 uncultured Verrucomicrobiales bacterium | reverse complement strand
TTGACGAAAACCGGCCATTGACTTTTTTCTGTTTTTTGTTTCAATTTTCATATGTGGCTTTTGTATTAAGTCTATTTCCGCGTGGTTGTTACCACGCCAAGAGCCACTCTTCAATTTTCAACTGCTTTTAGGATATCCTCCATTATGACGTTTTCAATACTTTTTGCAGAGTGACGTAGTCAAATCGTTCCACCAGTTGGCGCAACTGGCGGCTTATGGTTTCGTTGCGAGCCGCCATCTGCTCCACCAAGGCCAGCATTTGGTCGTAATCAGCCCGACTGGTGGCTTCGCTCAGTTGTTCCACTAATTCCGCAGGCAATTGATCTATTTCCACGGCTGTGGGCAATGTCGCTTCGGATGTGGACAGATCTGCAGGCTTCTCCTCTTCAACGTCGCGATAGACATAGTCCACTCCGGTCAACTGCTTGATTCGTTCCAGCAGGTCGCCTTGTCGGAACGGTTTACCCAGGAACATGTCCGCTCCCGCGTCTAACGCCTGCTGCCGGTTCTCAGCAAACACGCCGGCGCTCAGGGCCAGAATTTTCACCGTTGATCCGTGCTCGGCGCGAATCTGGCGCGTGGCTTCAAAGCCGTCCATGATCGGCATGCGCAAATCCAGGAGCACCAGTTGCGGAGACCATTCTTTGCAGAGCGCCACCGCTTCAGCTCCGTCATTGGCGATGCGAAGTTCAAAGCCAGCAGGGACAAGCATACGTTCCAAAAGATTGCGGTTTTCCCGCTCGTCATCGACCGCGAGCACGCGGCAGGCAGGCAGTCCCGGCACCAGATGCAGCACACGGGGGGGCGTGATGCTCTCATCCAAGACGTCGGCTTGGTCTCCCTTGGCCACGCGGATTTCAAACCGGAATGTGCTGCCGACGCCTGGTTGGCTGCTGACCGTCAAATCTCCGCCCATCAATTGCGCAAACTGGCGGCTGATGGACAGCCCCAAACCGGTGCCGCCATCGACTTTCTTGCCGACTTTGGTTTGGAAGAACGCTTGAAACAGGTGCACAATGTCCTCGGGCGCAATTCCCTCGCCGGTGTCCTCGACTTCCATGAGCAGACGCAGCATCCCATCCGACTCTGCGACGGCGCCAACGCGCAGGATGATCGTGCCGCCGCTGGCAGTGAACTTCACCGCATTGCCAAGCAGATTGATGATGACTTGGCGCACCTTGGTTTGGTCGGCCACAACGCAACGCGGCACTTCTGCATTCCGCTCGACACGGAAACGCAAATTCTTGGCACGGGTTCGAAGACTGAACAAGCGCTCCAGTTCATCCAACAGCAGGTGCAGGTCGAAGGTGACCGGATTGAGAGTAATGCGGCCCGATTCGATGCGAGCCATATCAAGGATATTGTTGATAATCGCCATCAGGTGCTCACCACTGCGGATGATGGTGGTCAATTCCTGAACATGGCGCTTGGATAGCTCCGTATCGCGCAGTAGCAATTGGGAGAAGCCGAGGATGGCATTCATCGGCGTGCGAATTTCATGGGACATGTTCGCCAGGAACGCGCTCTTGGCACGGTTGGCCGAATCGGCGTCATCCTTGGCCTGGAGCAACGCCGCCTCCGTCCGCTTGCGCTCGGTGATGTCGATCACGGTGGAACGTGTTTTAAGAAAGCGCCCATTGGCATCTCGGACAGCATTGCTGCTTACCAAGACGCTAAAGGACGAGCCGTCTTTGCGGCGCACATCCCACTCGTTGACGACTTGGTTTTCACCGTTGACCAACTGGTGCAGAAGTTGGCTGAAACGTTCGACGTTATTGGGCGTCAGAAGTTCACTCATGCGCATCCGCCCTTCCACCTCTTCCCGCTGATATCCCAGCCAATGCAGTTCGGTGTTGTTCATCTGCAGCACCAATCCGTCCGCCCCCAAGGAGTGATAACCGCAGGGCGCGTTGTTATAGAGATCAAGAGCCTCGGAAGTGCGCTCAACTACACGTTTTTCCAACTGCTGGTTGAGCGCCAGCAGTTCCATTTCCGCGTGTTTGCGATCTGTTATGTTCAACGCATAGCCAACCCGCGACATGGGTTGGCCTTGCGCGTCCCGAATCACGGTCACTTCCATTAGCACCGGGAAGCGCGTGCCATCCTTGCGCAGGTGGACGGTTTCATAAACCAGATGTCCGGTCGCGTCGATGATCTTTACCCGCCGATACTGCTCCGCCCGCTCCTCCGGCGCATAGGTCTCGACTATTGGCACACCCGTCAACTCCTTGAGAGTGTAACCGCGCTCCCTTGCGAAGGCGGAGTTCACTTCCAAGTACGTGTTATCCGTTATTCTGGCGTACGCCAGCCCAAAATGCGCGTTTTGAAAGACAGACTGCCAGCGGCGAGCCTGTTCATCCATGCGTCGGCGCTCCTGCTGAAGCTGGATCAATTTGCCCATCAGCACGGTGCAAGCCAGTTGGGTAATGAACAAATCCAGTCCGGCTGTCCGAAAGAGCATTTTCCCGGTGGTTGGGGAACCGGTACACCGGAGACTCAACGCGTCAACGCAACCAACCCACAAACCGAGAAAGGTTAAGAGCGTTACATGACTCGCACTCTTCCCTTCTTTCTTCCGCTTTTGCCAGAGCCAGACCAGAAACGCGGACACCAGAAAATCGAGAACAATATCAATCAGTCCCGCCGACATGCCGATGCCACCTGCGGTGAATCGGCTCGCAAGAGCTATTGCCGCCGTGATTGCCCCAACCGCAAGACCGCCCGTGACTGTGGCTATCGCCAGCACGGCACCAGGCGCGTCAATAATGATTCCCGGGCTGATCTCGCTGCCATATTGGAGGACGGCGACAACCATCATCCCAAAGATGGTTGCATCAACGAGCCTGCGTTTCGATGGACTGGCGTTTTCCACCTCCGGCGTCGCATCTGCCACCAAGTAAAGCGCAAAAGCAATTACCGAGATACCGCTAATAAAGATGACATGCTCAATCATGCAAATGCGCGAAAAACAAACCAAACCCGCGCCAGCCGTGTCCGGCAATCCGTGCAGCTTGATTTCCAGCCCTCATTGGTCGGCAGATTATCAATTACTAATGATTATCCGCAAGTCCAGGGTTGAAGTTTTCAGCAATTCTCATTTTGAGCAAAGGAAGGGGAAAAACGCTGATCTGCCCGCGCACGAGGTTTTCAACTCCCTGCGGAGCCAGAGGCACCACAACCTGCAGAGCCTTATCCTAGTACAGTAAGCCGCAAGTTTGTGAGCAATGAATTGGTCGATTTTACTGGGTAAAATGAACGTCAATCCGACTCACGAACTTACGAATTACGGTAATAGGGTGTTGAATTGATCAAGGTTTTGCTCTGGAAAGGTCATGCATTATTCATGTCGTATCAAATCAAATAGAAGTGAAAGGCTTATTTTGAAAGTCACGGATGGGCATCAGGCGCACGTCAGTGAATCGATCCGTTTTAGCCTGAAAATCGCAGTTGGGTTAACCGCAGAATACGCGGAACACGCGGAAGAAGAGCCCCTTGCGAAGAATGCACTCTTAATCCGACGGATGGCATCTTCAAAACCTCATTCTGCCTCTTCTTTCCGCGTATTCCGCGTATTCTGCGGTTCATTTGCAGTTCTAGGATTTTAAATTTCAAATTTCAAATTTGAGATTTCACCAAAACTCACATTCCAAGAAGC
>CAIUEN010000047.1 GCA_903898185.1 uncultured Verrucomicrobiales bacterium | reverse complement strand
GGGAAAGCATTTCCGCGTGGGAACGCCGGTCTGTGCATCGTAATTACCTCTCAAATTCAGGACGGTTATTGGTTCCAAAAAGTGGGCATTTCTTGAAGTGGAAAACTGGTCGTTTTTCTACGGCCTAGTGTTCGCCCAGTTCAGTTTCCTGTGCTCTTAGTAAACGTGCGTGCTTTCTTCAGCCAGAACCGCCCCCTTCAGCATATCGGAGTTCAATTCGAAACGAGTGCGTCCATCGCCAGGTTTGACACCCTTGGCGACAATCTTATAGGTGACCGCATCCTTGGCTGCCAAATGTGCTACAGCAGGGAAGGTTACCGTCTGTCCACTGATAACTCCGTCACCCGTGGCGCTGACCGGGGTGAGTTCCGCCGCAATGGTTACAACCATGCGTACGTTGTTGTCCTCAGCGCTGCCTTGGTTGGTGACCTTAACAGTGTAAGTGGTCGTTTCGCCAATCCCGACTGGATCCGGGTCGTCCGCTTTCTCAAGCAGAATGGCCGCCACACCCACAATGCGAGTTTGGCAGGAGGAAGCTACAGGCTTGGCGCATGAACCTTTGGCGGCTGGGCTGAACTGGAAATTGCCAGCGTTAGCGCTGACAAAATTGGCCGATACCTTCTGAGTGGCTTCAGGCGCCACCGATCCCAGATCCCAAGAAATCTTGTTTGCCGAAACCTGTCCCCCGTTGGATGCCGATTTGACGGTCAACCCATTCGGAATTGGAACCTCCAAAACGGTTCCAGCCGCCGCGACATCGCCCTTATTGACAACCGTGAACGCCACATCAAATGGACGCCCCATATAACGCTCATCTGGGGAGGCGCAAGCCACGGTCAGTACCGGTTCACGCACCACAGTGGTTGAAGAAGCTTCAGCTTGAACGCCCTGGGCTGAAGTGGCCTGAGCTTTGTTGACGTAACCGCCGGGCTTCGAAGCCGCCGCTGCGAACTTGAATTCGCGACTCTCTCCTGGTGCCAGATTGCCCGCATCGAAAGCCAGGCTGCTCTTGCCATCGCTGCTCAAACCATCCGGCAGCGGGTCGCTGACTTTGACGGCTGTCAGGCCGCTGCTGCCAGTATTTTTTACTGTAAGCGTCATTGGAATTGGATCGCAAATGACCACTTCCGCCGGGGCGGTCTTGATCAACTGCAAATTGGCCTTCACCACCCTGACGTCTTCGCACAGAAGCGGGCTATAAGTGGCCCAACCACAAGTCGTGACTGAACCTTCTTCCGCGCTTGATCCCTTGACATGGATGATTCTGGTTTCCTTGGGGCCAAGGGTCCCGAGCTGCCAGGTTGCCACACCGTCGCGAGAATCAGCCGGATTGGGGTCGGCTTCCGCAGACGTAAAGTTATGGGAAACGCGGTCGGTTAGCGTAACCATGTGGATGGGATAGTCCGTCAGGTTGATGATCTTGTAAGCATAGTCGAACTTTTGCCCGACCAAGACCTCAGCCGGCACTGTTTTCTCAATCAGGAGGCCGCTGCTTTCACGCAGTCCCGTGGGAAATGCCATGGAACCACGGGTCCAACGGGAGCCGTTTTCCTCGAACGAAGTGTAGGATGGGCCATATCCACCCGGGTTCGTTGGCTGCGGGGTTTTCTCCGGAGTTTTTGTGACTGCGGGTGTAGTCTGATACCTTCCCCGTTGTTGTTGTTGAGCACACCCCGCCAGAACCAAGCTGATGATGGCACAGCTCAGAACAATTATATTCGTATTTGGTTTTGATTTCATACGTTTTGTTATTGCGTTTTTGTTCGTTCGTTTAGGTTAACAGTTCACTCCTTGTCACGCGCGGCAACTAGGTATTCCACCTCGTGTTTCGGAGACAAAATGGGCTTTTCAGCACTATTTGTGGGTACATTATGACATTGATAGTACAGAATAGCAAGATTCTCTTCCAAATATACAAAAAAAACGAGCCCGGCTTGCGCCGGGCTCGTGTAGCTAAAAAAGGTTCGTTCGAACCTTGGGAATTAGTAATCCATGCCGCCCATACCGCCGCCCATGCCGCCACCCATGCCGCCGCCGTGTGACGGAGCAGATTTTTCCTTGTCAGGAATCTCGGTGATCAGGCATTCGGTGGTCAGAAGCAGACCAGCGATGGAAGCCGCGTTCTGCAGGGCAGTGCGGGTGACTTTCTTGGGATCGACAACGCCAGCTTTGACGAGGTCTTCGTATTCGCCGGTGCTGACGTTGTAGCCTTCGTTGCCCTTGCGGCGACGAACTTCCTGAACGACGATCGAACCTTCGACGCCGGCGTTGCTTGCCAATGCGCGCAGAGGTTGTTCAACCGCGCGTTTGACGATCTCGACACCGATCTGTTCGTCACCTTGAAGTTTGAGGGCCTCAAGGACGGGGAGCGTGCGGATCAGGGCCACGCCACCTCCAGGAACAATGCCTTCTTCAACTGCGGCGCGGGTCGCATGCAGAGCGTCCTCAACGCGGGCTTTCTTTTCCTTCATTTCGCTCTCGGTGGCAGCGCCGACATTGATGACGGCCACGCCGCCGGCCAACTTGGCCAGGCGTTCCTGAAGTTTCTCGCGGTCGTAATCCGAGGTGGTTTCCTCGATCTGGCGACGAATCTGATTGACACGGCCCTGGATGTCGGACGACTTGCCGCCGCCTTCAACAATGGTGGTGTTCTCCTTGCCGACAACGATGCTCTTGGCACGGCCAAGGTCATCCAAGCTGATGCTTTCAAGCTTGATGCCGAGTTCTTCACTGATGAACTTGCCGCCAGTGAGGATGGCGATGTCTTCGCACATGGATTTGCGGCGGTCGCCGAAGCCGGGGGCTTTGACGGCGCAGACGTTGATCGTGCCGCGCAGTTTGTTGACAACTAGGGTCGCGAGGGCTTCGCCTTCGACCTCTTCAGAGACGATCAACAGCGGTTTGCCAATCTTGGCAATTTTCTCCAGCAACGGAAGCAGATCTTTGAGGCTGCTGATTTTTTTCTCGTAGATGAGGATGTAGGCATCTTCAAGCTTCACTTCCATCGTCTCCGCGTTGGTGACGAAATAGGGTGAGAGATAGCCTTTGTCGAACTGCATGCCTTCGACGACCTCGAGGGTAGTCTCGATGGACTTGGCTTCTTCAACGGTAATGGTGCCGTCCTTGCCGACCTTGTCCATAGCCTCGGCGATGATGTCGCCAATGGTGCTGTCCCAGTTGGCTGAGACGGTTGCAACCTGCTTGATCTCTTCCTTATCTTTGACTTTCTTGGAGATCTTGGCCAGTTGCTCAACCGCAGCTTCAACAGCCTTGGTGATGCCGCGCTGGATGCTGATCGGGTTGGCGCCAGAGGTGACGAACTTCAATCCGGCCTGGTAAATCGCCTCGGCCAAAACGGTGGCGGTGGTGGTGCCGTCGCCTGCTGAGTCGCTGGTTTTGCTGGCGACTTCGCGGACCATCTGGGCGCCCATATTTTCATAGGGATCTTCCAGTTCGATTTCCTTGGCTACGGTGACACCGTCCTTGGTGACGGTGGGTGAGCCGAATTTTTTGTCGAGGACAACGTTGCGGCCTTTGGGTCCAAGGGTGGCGGTCACTGCGCGAGCCAGTTTATTGACACCACGGAGGAGCGCCTGCCGGGCTGCTTCGTCGAAAATCAGTTGTTTTGCTGCCATAGTATTATTTATTTCCTTTAATTATGAGGGTGGTTATTCGAGAACGGCCAAAATATCTTCGGCATTGAGGATTTTGTATTCCTTGCCGTCGATCTTGATTTCAGTGCCGCCGTATTTGCTGACGAGCACGCGATCACCCTTCTTGACTTCGAAGGGGACTTTCTTGCCGTCATCGTCGAGCTTTCCAGTGCCCAAAGCGATTACGATGCTCTCTGTTGGTTTTTCTTTGGCGCTATCAGGAATGATAATGCCGCCTTTTTTAACTTCCTTCTCTTCGGCCGGTTCCACGAGAACGCGGTCGCCGAGAGGCTTTACATTGATTGCCATATTATTTGTTATTCCTTTGTGTTTTGTTTTTATTCTTTTCGAATTAAAATCCCGCGCACTCGCGACGGGACAAATTATTAAGTTTGCTAGTTTTCAGTTTGCAGAGTCGGAGATCAGTCCACCTGGTAACTTCATCATTGATGGAATCTCTCCCAAACAAACCTCTCCTGCGGCAGACATCAAGTCTCGGAGCGAAACTCATTTCAAAGATCGTTTGGGCATCGGGCCCACAGGCAGACCAAATGCGTGATGCCACAGAGACCAGGAACGCGGCTCGAACCACCCAGCCTCCGCATTCACAAGCGCGTCCCGAAACTCATTCCAATCAAAAGCCTTCTTTGCCATTTGAATGTGTTCCCATGTGCCCAAGTTCATCACCTGTGCTAAGAACCGCCGCGAATTCGCCAGAGAAACTTCCGGTGTCTGCCACCAAAAAAGCTCTCTAGCAATAGGCTCAAGTTGACTGCCGACCTGTCCTGCGGTCAGGAATGGCATAGTGATTTAGTATCGCGTGCCTATTTCTTCTCATCCACGACTTCGGCATCAATGATTGGTCCGTCGCCCGTCTTGCCTTTGTCGCCGTCGCCAGGCTTGGCGTCACCAGCGGAGCCTTCGGGTTGAGGATTCTTGCCGGTCTTGGCCTGTTGTTCAGCGGCGGATTTGTAGAGTTCGGTCGAAACCGTCTGCCAGACTTCGTTAAGTTTTTCGCTTGCAGCTTTGATCGTCGATGTGTCGGTGCCTTTGATGGCGTCTTTAACTCCGGTAACCGCAGTGCGAATGCTCTCCTGGCTCGCGCTTGAGAGTTTATCCGCGTTGTCTTTGAGCATTTTTTCGCTGCGATAAACGGCATTGTCGGCCTCGTTGCGCACCTCAACCTCTTCGCGCTGTTTCTTGTCGTCCTCAGCGTGAACTTCAGCGTCCTTGCGCATTTTTTCGATTTCGTCCTTCGACAAACCGCTGCTGGCTGTGATGGTAATTTTTTGTTCCTTGCCGGTGCCCAAATCCTTGGCGCTGACATGCAGGATGCCGTTGGCATCGATGTCGAAGGTGACTTCAACCTGCGGAACGCCGCGCGGGGCCGGCGGGATTTCGCTCAAGTTGAACTTGCCAATCGTCTTGTTGTCACGAGAAAATTGACGTTCGCCTTGGAGCACATGGATTTCAACGCCCGGTTGATTGTCAGATGCGGTCGAGAAAATCTCCGATTTGCGGGTTGGGATTGTTGTGTTGCGCTCAATGAGCTTGGTGAACACGCCGCCCAAGGTTTCAATGCCGAGAGAAAGCGGTGTGACATCCAGCAAGAGGACGTCCTTGACCTCGCCCTTGAGCACGCCAGCCTGAATCGCCGCGCCTACGGCTACAACTTCGTCGGGGTTAACACCTTGGTGGGGCTGTTTATTGACCAGCGAGTGTGCTGTTTCAACAACGCGGGGCATGCGGGTCATGCCGCCAACCAGCACCAGTTCATCCACTTTTTCACTGGGCAATCCTGCATCTTTCAAGCAGCTTTTGACAGGGCCGATGGTCCGCTGGAATAAGTCGTCACAGAGCTGTTCCATTTTGGCGCGAGTCAGCTTGGTGCTGATGTGCTTCGGCCCGGTGGCATCCGCAGTGATGAACGGCAGGTTAATGTCATAGACTTGCGCGCTGGAGAGGGCGATCTTGGCTTTTTCAGCCTCTTCCTTGATGCGTTGAAGGGCGTCAGGCTGCTTGCGCAAATCCATGCCGCTATCGCGTTTGAATTCCTCTAACAGAAAATCCATGATGCGGTTGTCCCAGTCGTCGCCGCCCAAGTGGGTGTCGCCATTGGTGGCCTTGACTTCGAAAACGCCGTCGCCGATTTCCAGAACCGAAATATCAAACGTGCCGCCACCCAAGTCGTAAACTGCGATTTCTTCGTTGGCTTTTTTGTCCAATCCGTAAGCGAGCGATGCGGCAGTGGGCTCGTTAATGATGCGCAGAACTTCCAAGCCGGCAATGCGTCCGGCGTCTTTGGTCGCCTGACGCTGGGAGTCGTTAAAGTAAGCAGGCACAGTGATTACCGCTTGCGTGATTTTCTCGCCCAAACGCATTTCAGCATCGGTCTTGAGCTTGCTCAGAATCATCGCCGAAACCTCGGGCGGACTGAATAGCTTGGGTTTGCCTTCGATTTCGACCTCGACAGCAGCGTCGCCGTTGGAGGCGCGTACGACTTTATAAGGGACGCGCTTGATCTCCTCTTGCACTTCGTCAAATTTGCGGCCCATGAAGCGCTTGATCGAATAGACGGTGTTGCGTGAGTTGGTCACGGCTTGCCGTTTGGCAGCGTCGCCCACCAATCGTTCGCCGGACTTCGTGAATGCCACCACAGAAGGGGTGGTGCGTTTGCCTTCGGAGTTTTCTAACACCGCCGGCTCGCCACCTTCCATGACGGCCATGCAGGAGTTGGTGGTACCTAAATCAATGCCAATTACTTTTGCCATAAAAATCTATGGCAACATACTAGCAGGCAGGGTGCCATCAGGGTTTACTTGATGTAACATATTGCAAAATAGCCTATTAGGAGCAAAATTCAGATCTAAGCTTCTTAGGAAAGTGTGCCATTAAGGGTCAATACGACACAGTTTGACGCCAATAATGCGCCATATAGGCACAGCGGGACATTCTGCTGAAATGCGCAACCTTCGTCCGTGAGTGATTGGGGTATCTCGCCGATATTGAGAAAAATGAGGCAAGAATGGCTGTCCGACCTGGATTCGAACCAGGACAAAAGCCTCCAAAGGGCCTTGTGCTACCGTTACACCATCGGACAACGGTTCGATAAACTACCGTTTTCTTTGGCGAGTGCAAAGAGAATTTTGATCGGCACAAAGCAAATGGGTGCGTGATTTGAGGGGAAAAATCACCGCTGAGACGCAGAGGCGCAGAGTAAGAAGAAGAAAATAATGCATGCTTTCTCCTCTCCGCGCCTCTGCGCCTTTGCGGTTTGATGGTTCCTTTCAGGGGAAGGCTCACACGAAGACACAAAGGCACGAAGAGGATTGG
>CAIUEN010000046.1 GCA_903898185.1 uncultured Verrucomicrobiales bacterium | reverse complement strand
TTGACGAAAACCGGCCATTGACTTTTTTCTGTTTTTTGTTTCAATTTTCATATGTGGCTTTTGTATTAAGTCTATTTCCGCGTGGTTGTTACCACGCCAAGAGCCACTCTTCAATTTTCAACTGCTTTTAGGATATCCTCCCAGTACTTGAGGGGCTCTTTCTGAGAATAGCGCCCGAGCTCATCAAAGTAGATCTTGGTTGGCAGCCATCGGACATAATCGCTGGCCACATCGACGGTGCCGTTGGCGCGGCGTTTCAACCAGGCGTCAGGGAGGTTTTCGATGTCTACCACCGGGTCCCAAATATCCTCTCCCAAGATCAAGTAGCCGTCCGTCTGGTCCGTATCTTCATCGCCAAATTCACGAAATTCTCGCGGCTCCAACAATCGGGAGGCAGCGTTTTTGAAGACACAAATGAAAGCATGCCCGGAAACTCGACTGAAAACATTTGCGAAGATCGGCTTCTTTTCCTCGGAGTCGGAGCGGTAAACCCCTGGTTCGAGCGTTATGTGCCGATTCGGGCCTTGATCCAAAGTCGTATAAACCGAACCCGTCTGCGAGATGAACTGGTGGAGTTTGAACGGCAAATACGTGTATCGGTCGCTCTTGTGCTCAACATTGGTCCATGTGATCCATTGAAGAACAGCTTGGAGATGCTCACGACATTTGATCGGATCGACGTTAATCGTGGATGCCAGTTGTTCGACAATCTGGCTATATTGCAGGGGCTTACGCCTTACCAGAATCTCGTCCCTTTTCTCCAACGCCACGGCATTTTCCAGCCAAATCGCCGTTGGATGATTCTTCAGGTCGTCGAGTGCTCCTTTTTCGCTCACGGGGGACAGGACCGCATTTCGCAAGTCCTCCGGCGATGGCAAAATGCCATTCCAGTTGAAGGAACGATCCAAAGTTTCTCCAACGACCTGGATAGGTGAAAACGATTTTCCAAAAAGTCGGCTTGCCGCCTCCGCAACCACTTTCTTTTGTTCGGTGGGATTTGCCCCACTGACCATTGTTGCCGAAGTGCCTACGCAAACAACATCGTTCGCGCACTGCGATTTGATGCGCCGTATGAGCATCGCTACGTCCGCGCCTTGCCTTCCGCGGTACATGTGCAACTCATCAAACACCATGAACCTCAACCCGCTATAGATGGCCTCCCGCAATCCTCGCTCCCGGATGCGGGTGAGGATCAATTCCAACATCATGTAATTCGTCAAAAGGATGTTCGGCGGAGAATCTTGGATCTCTTTTCTCCGGACGTCGTCCTCCTGCCCGGTGTATTTCCCGAATGTGATTGGGAACGGTTTTCCGGTGTTTTTCTCAAATTCGAGCTTATATCGCTCAATCTCTTCGGTCTGCGAATTGATCAACGCGTTCATCGGATAGACGATGATTGCAGCAACCTTTTGAGATTGAGGCGCTTTGAGCAGATGCTCAAAAATCGTCCCCATGTAGGTCAGCGACTTGCCAGATCCGGTCCCGGAGGTGACCACAAAGTCCTTCCCGGCGGCCCCGAGACGCAATGCCTCCACCTGATGGCGGTAGAGGCGATATCCACGGAAAATGTCCTTCAGCCAGGGGTGAAGATGCTCGCTTTCAACCAGACCAGCCAAGTCTCCGCTGGTTTGGTAGCTGGGATTGAACTGGATCAGCGGTTCCGGCCACATTCGCCCTAAGGCCAGTGCTTTTTCCACCTCAGCCCGAATGGCTTCATCACGGATGTTGATGAAGCTCTCAATGTAACCCCGATAATCGGCGATCACCCGGCTATGAATCTTAAAACTGTCCATAGTGCAAACGCCTACACCGCAACCTCAATGGGATACGCGTTTCGTAGGGTTTACCACTTCGGGAGCGGGAAGGAAAGCCCGAGTTTAGAGGCTCTCAAGGGCTTATGGGAGGTCATCCTATCCGTGCCAGAGAGGGTTTCTTTATCTGGTGGCTGGCAAGCGCAAGAAAAGTGCATCTTCTTGCCCAATTGCAAATTGGTGGTGGCCTGTGAACAGAGCAAAACTGAAAAAGATTGTTGGCAGAATTGTTGGCAAACGAGGGAAAATCGGCTTTTTAGCGTTTTACTGAAGAATTTTCTCTTGGCCTAGAACTGATTGTAAGCACTTGATTACCAGTTTGTTAAAGTGGTTGTCTGGCAGGGACTCGAACCCTGTACCAATGCATTAAGAAGGGCAATGAACCTCGTTTTCTTGAAACTTCGAAGCGTGGCTAACGCTCAGATAGGGTATAGCAGGGGATTAACTCCAGGCGTCTTACAAATGTCCCTTGGAATTTGTCAGCGGCGGCGTGAAAACGGATGAAAACCGCCAGTCTGAAATTCCCGAAAATTCATGGAACGGTTTCTGCTTTACGACCGGTTTTCGAGCTGATCAACGCTCGGTTGTGGCCTTTTTCAAGAAGAATGGAAGAAGGAAGAAGGTTTTTCATTAATCTTTGGAAGAAAACGAAGTGCGGTCTTGGGAAATTCAAACCGCCAGAAATCATCCAATTTCATTCCGCCGCTGACAGAATTTACAGGTATAAGAATTACAGCCAATTGCACTCGGGCGTTACGATCTAGTACAGCAACTATTTAATATTGTTATGCAGAAATACGACGCATAAAACATGGTAGCATATAACATTATTAAGCAGTCGCTACACTAGCGTCAATGCCGTTTAGGAATTCGCACATCGATTCCTCAAATTGAGTAATTGACAACACCTTTTCGGTAGGTGTTTTTTCGCAGTCTGGGCCAACTGCTCACCGGTTGTCTCAATTTTCTCGGGCACGACCGCGCTCGACGCTTGGGGGTGGCCATGTCGGCAATTCCTCTCAAGCAACGACGC
>CAIUEN010000045.1 GCA_903898185.1 uncultured Verrucomicrobiales bacterium | reverse complement strand
CGGACGAGGGATTGAAGTCATGCTAGCAGACACTTCAACAGCAGCGAAATTTGAAGTCCTTGAGACATTATTACGCCAAGGCTATCAAAGCGACTTGATAGATCGTACTCTTGAAAAGATTATCGCACTCGAGACAGAAAATATCCGCAAAAAGCTTTCCGATATTCTATCCAAAATTCGACGATTCGAAAAGCAATACGAGATGACCTCCGAAGAATTCTACCGATCCTACGAGAGAGGTGAAATGGGTGACTCGGCTGACTTCATGGAATGGAGTTCTCTCTATGACATGAGCCACTTGTTAGAACACCATCTCGCATTGCTAACTCGCTGAGTTCAGATTCATGAATGCTCGGGACCATCTCTCGGAAACACGATCCAGATTGTCCACAAGTTTCATTGTGGCAGAAATTACTGTTATGGCCGAGATCGAGTACCAATTTTCCGGCTATTTCCGTGCTAGGCTCCGGCTCACTAACAATGACGCGGTTGAATTGGCTGAATATTTTGTCATCGAAGGGGCACGGTTGAACGTTCGACGCTATCGTTACCAGTGGATGAATGAGTCCGAGACAGTCCTGAAGAAGCGATGGGACAATGCTGGTCATTTTCCCGACCTGCCCGGTTTTCCGGATCACGTTCATGAGGGGCCTGAGGACTCTGTACGGCCTGGGGTTGCTCTGAGCATTGTTGACTTGATAGATCTCCTGGAACAGGAATTTGCGAAAATGGCTTGATGGGGCGAACCAGGTCTTGAAATATGAGTTTCTCTCAAGAACTTTGAGAAAACTGAATGGTCTGTTATGATTGGGACATGAAGAGTGATCCTGGTCGGAGGGCTCCCTCGAGTTGCCGGCTCAAGGAGGTCTTGCATTGAATATCCCCCTGCTTGAATCCCGAGTCACCAGCCTCGAATCCCTGATGGCTGATCTGATCGAAGTTTCCTACAGAACACAGCGCAATGTGGATCAGCTTTCCCTTGAAATGCGCGACTTCAAAGATGAGATGAAGGATTTCAAAGAAGGATGCTGAAGTTCGAGGAAGACAACGAGAAGGATCGTCGCGCATTCAACAAGCAGCTTGGTGAAAATTCCAACAAGCAAGGCCGGATGGTGGAGGACATTGTGGAGCCGAGCATGGATAGAATATTCAAGGAATTGCTCGGACTGTCTCCCGATGTAGAGCCTTCGGGAGGAATGAGAGTGAAAATACCGCATCCCCGTACGGGCCGGATGAAAGAATTTGGTAACTCCTCAATAATTCAGGGGAGATTCCGACAATAGTTAAGGATTGAGTACCGCTGGTTCCCTCGGCGAGGATGTGGGTCAAATCGGGCGGTGGCGACGGAGTTCTTGACCAATTGTCTGAGGGTCTGGAGTTGTTATCCTGGCGACTCACGCACTCTCAGCCTCATGAGATCGGGAAGGCTCGGAATAGAGTTCTTCCGGGATATCCTGTCTTCGAGATACTGCCAAAAACCAATCCCCAGCTTGCGGCAGGTCTTCTTCAAGCTCGTAAAGGTGTCTCGGCAGCGGCGCCCCAGATCACTGCGAGTCGATCCGCTGATCTTGCGCTTCTTCACGTATTCCCGGATGTCTGTCTCACTTGCATTGTTGTGCAAAGGCACGTCAGGTCGTTCCAGCACCATCAGAATCTCCGGCTTGTTCTTGTGGATCCTCTTCAAGGCATGATTCAAAGCCTCATAGCACGTGTGTGTGGTGAATATTTGATCAAACCGCTCTTGAAGCTCTGCTGTCTTTTCATGGCCAGGACTCTGCTTGTAGGCTTTCAGCTCTGCGTAGAATTCCCAAATCTGGGTTCGTATCTTTGCCAGAGCCTCACGCTGTGCATCGTTGGACCCCACGAGCTTGTTTATGGACCGCTCCGTATGTATCCAGCACAGGGCGTGGCTCAAGACATCAAACTGCCCTGCATCGTCGCTGAGGATGACCAGATCCGGATTGATGGACCCGTGTTCCTGGATGCTTCCCAGCAAGGCACCTTCCGTAGCGATGCGAATATGCCGTTTCTTGGTGAAGCTCATGGACTCAAGAGCCGCTTTCCACTCCGTATAGTCTTCAAAAATGGTTTTTTTACAACCAGTCAGTAGTGCCATCTGAACCTTGGGAAGCTTCTGTGTCTTCATGTAATCAAGGGCGGTGGGGTTGAGCACATAATCCTTGTTGCCCGCACGAAGCATTCCCAGAAAGTTTATTCTGCTTTTGCAGTCGCTGGTTTCAAACCAGGCAAAGATCTCATTCCCGATATGCGTACAATAACCATTCTTGCCCTGGTGCCGTACGAAGGTGTCGTCCACTTATCGGT
>CAIUEN010000044.1 GCA_903898185.1 uncultured Verrucomicrobiales bacterium | reverse complement strand
TTGACGAAAACCGGCCATTGACTTTTTTCTGTTTTTTGTTTCAATTTTCATATGTGGCTTTTGTATTAAGTCTATTTCCGCGTGGTTGTTACCACGCCAAGAGCCACTCTTCAATTTTCAACTGCTTTTAGGATATCCTCTACCGGCTTATTCAAAAAAGTTGTTGATATGGAACTTCCATTGGTTACTGA
Source organism: uncultured Verrucomicrobiales bacterium (assembly GCA_903898185.1). Taxonomy (GTDB): domain Bacteria; phylum Verrucomicrobiota; class Verrucomicrobiia; order Limisphaerales; family Palsa-1400; genus CAIUEN01. The sequence continues at coordinate 3,498 of CAIUEN010000044.1, read as the reverse complement.
GACTTAAACGTTACGTAAGTCCTTATGGTTCAATTTAATTTGCGCACATTATTGCTTTTATGCCGGAAATCCGGAATTGGAAATGGATCCCGCAAGGGGGCGGGTTATACCCCATTGAGAACGCCTGCATCGCGCGGTAACGTGCTGCTAGTGTCGCAGCACATGAACAAAAACATGAATACTATGAACGCAATCCATTCCATCAAATTGATCGTGGCAGGCGCCCTGTTGGCGGTCGCCCTGCCTCTTTACGCAACTGATTCCGATGCGCGAATTGAATCCCAATTCAGCAAATCCTACGCCAATAGAACCTATCTCAAGGACGATGCCATCAAGACAGAGTCAAAAGATGGATTTGTCACCCTTACAGGGCAGGTCAGTGAATTAAGCCACAAATACCTGGCTCAGGAAACTGTGGCGGGCATCCAAGGCGTTCAGAAAGTGGAGAACCAACTGGTGGTCAAGCTGGAAGGGGCCGAGGAGTCTGATACCTGGATTCGGGCGAAGGTTCGCAGCGTGCTGGCCTTTCACCGCAATGTCAATGGCAGCAAAACCGAAGTCGATGTCAAGGATGGCGTCATCACATTGCGCGGAATTGCCATCAGCGAGGCTCAAAAGGATCTGACCAGCGAATATGCTGAAGACGTCAAAGGGGTGCTGCGCGTCACCAATGTCATGACGGTGGTTGCGGTGTCAGTCAAGGTGGATGAGGCGGTTGTCCCAGTTGATGATGCCTCGATCACTGCTCAGATCCGGGTGGCGTTGCTTTCGCATCGCTCCACCAGCGCCGTGACGACGAAGGTCTCCACCGTCAATGGCGTGGTAACAGTCACCGGCATTGCCAAGAACGAAAATGAAAAAACACTGGTTGAAAAACTGGCTTCAGACATCGTTGGCGTGAAGAGCGTGGTGAATCACATGACCATTGCGCCAGCCCACGCGGACAGCGGTATGAAGGCCCCGGTGATTGCATTTAGTCACACTCAACATTAATAAAATCCATATGAATACACTTGAAATCAAAGGCGACTGGAACATTACCAAAGGAATTCTGAAACAGAAATGGGCTCAGCTCACAGATGACGATCTCCAATTTGCCAAGGGCAAGGAGGATGAGTTGGTGGGCCGCATTCAAAAGCGGACCGGAGAGACTCGTGAAGCCGTCGAAAAGGCGATCTCAGGCAAGTCTCATTCCTGCTGCTGCAAATAGTCCGTCTGCCGTATGGACCTTCTCTGAGGTTCATACGGCGTTTGCCGAGCTTGGAAATGGGCATCGATTCGAACTCACCTGACAAGCGTATGAAAAATACCCTGCAGTTATTGCACGATCACGGTCAGTCCGTCTGGCTGGACTATTTACGACGCAGTCTAATCACCAGCGGTGAGCTCAAACGATTGATCTCGGAGGATGGTGTGCGCGGGCTGACCTCCAATCCTTCCATCTTTGAGAAAGCCATTGCTGATAGCGGCGAATATGGGGACATTCTTGCAACCCCAGAATCGCAAGCGCTCGATGCCAAGGCACTCTACGAACAAATCGCCGTGCGCGATATTCAGGACGCTGCCGATATTCTGCGCTGTGTCTATGTTGAATCCAACCGGCGTGACGGTTATGTAAGCTTGGAGGTTTCTCCAAAACTGGCTCATGACACAAATGGCACGCTCATTGAGGCGCGGCGATTGTGGCAGACTGTATCGCGTGAGAACCTGATGATCAAAGTGCCGGCGACCCAGGAGGGCATTCCAGCCGTCCAGCAATTGGTCAGCGAAGGAATCAATGTCAATGTGACGCTGCTGTTCGCACAGGAGGCTTACGAGCAGGTGGCTGCTGCCTATCTCAATGGATTGGAGGATCTTGTCCATAGTGGTGGCGACTTGAGCAAAGTGGGCAGCGTGGCCAGCTTTTTCATCAGTCGTATTGATTCTGCCGTGGATGCTGTGATTGCTGAGCGCTTGAAGGCATCCACCAGTCCCGGTGAACAGTCTGACTTGCGCCGTCTCTTGGGTGCCGTTGCCTGTGCCAGCGCCAAAGTGACCTACCAGAAGTATCTTGAGATCTTCAGCGGGGATCGCTGGCATGCGCTGAGGCATCATGGAGCTCACACCCAACGCCTCTTATGGGCCAGCACTGGGACTAAAAACCCTGCTTATCGCGATGTTCGGTATGTGGAAGGTCTCATTGGCCGTGACACAGTGAACACCATTCCACCCGCCACGCTGGATGCATTCCGCGATCATGGTTGTGTCCGCTCCACCTTGATTGAAAATCTTCACGAAGCGGACCGCCTGCTGGATTTGGCCAGGGAACTTGGCATTCCTTTGAAGAAACTGACCGACCAACTTCTCGACGATGGAGTGAAACAGTTCTCGGATGCATTCGACAAGCTGCTGGCAATCACCACTCGTGGAGCCAGGAAAACCGAGGTTGATCCCAATGGATTTCTTGAATCCAAAATGCTGAAGGAGCTGTATGACGGCCAGCATCACGCATGATGCCAAACTCTTGCTGCCGTGGTCGCTGATGAACGATATAAAGAGCTCCCCCGGTCCTCTGGTTGGATGGACTTGGCCATGCTCGGCGGACTGGCCGCGCTGATCTATGCACTGGTTACAGTTGCCCGGCAATGGAGTGGTCCGCTGCAGCCGGTCTCGGTGATCCACTTGGAGTCCCGATATCTTCCACTCTACGCGCTCTTCAGTCTCTCACATGGGGTGATGGCCTATGTTGTCTCGTTTCTTTTCACTTTGGTCTATGGCTACGTGATGGCGCGGGTGGCTGGGGCTGAGAAAGTTCTTTTGCCGGTGCTTGATATTTTGCAGAGCATGCCGGTTCTCGGCTTTCTGCCTGGCTTTGTGCTCGGCCTGGTTTATCTCTTTCCTAATCAAAACATCGGGTTGGAAATTGCATCGGTCTTGATGATTTTCACTGGGCAGGTCTGGAATATGACGTTTTCGTTCTATTCATCCTTGAAATCAGTGCCCCCAGACCTGGTGGCGGTCGCCCGTCTGGCTCGGATGTCATGGTGGGAACGGTTCTTCCGGCTCGATCTTTCTTTTGCCGCGATTGGATTGCTCTGGAACAGCATGATGTCCATGGCGGGTGGCTGGTTTTTTCTCATGGTCAGTGAGGCATTTGTTCTAGGGGAACATGATTTTCGTCTTCCAGGGCTGGGTTCCTACATGAGCTTTGCCATTGAGCGTGGGGATCGGTGGGCGCAACTCCTGGGAGTTCTGACCATGCTGGGGATGATTGTTCTGGTGGATCAAGTGGTCTGGCGTCCCTTGGTTGCCTGGTCCCACCGATTTACGGACGAAGAGACAACAACCTCCGGTTCGTGGTTGCTGGAACGCCTTCAACGATCCCATATCGCGCGGGCGTTGTCGCCGTATTTAGTGTCTGGCAGAAAACGACTCTTTTTCAAAAATGCATTAGAAAACAAATTGAAGTATATAATATACAATTATCGTTAAACATCAAAACCACCCTCTTTTTCTCTC
>CAIUEN010000043.1 GCA_903898185.1 uncultured Verrucomicrobiales bacterium | reverse complement strand
GAGGCGCAGAGGCGCAGAGAGAAGGAAATTTAAAAATTGAGTTCTCAAATTCTTTCCTCCTCTGCGCCTCCGCGCCTCTGCGGTTAACTCCCGTTTAACAACCATCAAAACAATCATGCTTGAAGTTAGAAACCTTAGCGCCGGAGTAGTCGGCGGTAAACAAATCCTGAAAAACCTGAGCCTCAAGGTCGGTGCTGGCGAAGTTCATGCCATCATGGGCCCGAATGGCAGCGGCAAGAGCACGCTCGCGGCCATATTGTCCGGACGTCCCGGTTACGAAGTGCTCAGCGGCGAGGTCATTTACAAGGGCATCAACCTGCTGGAACTTAAGCCTGAAGACCGAGCCCGCCAGGGGGTGTTTCTCGCGTTCCAGTACCCAATCGAGATTCCAGGGGTCAACAGCACTTACTTTCTCAAGGCCGCCTTCAATGAACGGCGCAAAGCCAAAGGGCTGTCAGAGCTTGATGCGATGGAGTTTCTCGTGCTGGTAAAAAAACGAATGAAGATTCTTGAGCTGGACTCCGCCTTGCTCAACCGCCCTGTCAATGAAGGTTTCTCCGGCGGCGAGAAGAAGCGCAACGAGATTTTTCAGATGGCTGTCCTTGAGCCTGACCTTGCGATTCTCGATGAAACGGATTCCGGTTTGGACATTGACGCGCTGAAGATTGTGGCTGGCGGCGTCGCGAAGCTCCGCAGCCCCGACAACGCGGCGATTGTCATCACGCACTACCAGAGACTGCTCAATTATATCGTTCCCGATTTTGTTCACGTCCTTGCGGGCGGGCAGATTGTCAAATCCGGTGGCAAGGAACTGGCGCTGGAGCTTGAGGAACGCGGCTATGACTGGATCGCGGAGGAAGGTGGCGCTGTGGGCGGGAGCGGAAAGGGTTCACGATGACCGCCACCCACCCGATTCGAGCCGAAGCCGAGCCGTTGTTTCAACGCTTTCAGTTGAACAACGATGAAGCTCGCCCGGGATGGATTGAGCAGTTGCGCAAATCGGCGATGGCTTGGTTCGCTGAAAACGGTTTTCCAACTTCGCGACAAGAGGACTGGAGATTCACCAATGTCGCGCCAATCACCAGCCTCGCGTTGCATCCTTCAGAAGGCCCTTGGCGCAATCTAACAAACGAAGAGATTCGTCTGTCTGCCTTTGGCCAGTTGGATTGCTACAGGCTGGTGTTTGTCGATGGGCATTTCGTGCCTGCTCTCTCGGCGCAGCCCGACGGCGAGCTGGAGGCTGGCAGTTTGCGCGATTATATCGCCAGTGGCAAAGGCGGAATCGAGCAGCACTTGGGCAAGCATGCATCGTTTGATCTGAACCCCTTTGCGGCTTTGAACACAGCCTTTTTCCGGGACGGCGCGTTTGTGCGAGTGCCTGCCCACAGGGTTGTGACCAAGCCGATTCACCTTCTTTTTCTCACCACTGCCACCGAGCCCGGCGCCACCGCGCTGCCGCGCAACCTGATTCTTTCGGGCAAAGAAAGCTCGGTCACGGTCATCGAGAGCTACGCCAGTCTGACCGACTTGCCCTGCTTGACGAATACCGTCACCGAACTATCTCTGGAAACGGGCGCTCGAATTGAGCACTGCAAAATCCAGAACGAGAGCGAGAATGCGTTTCACATTGCAACCCTTCATGCGACGCAGGCTGCGGACAGCCACTGGCTGTCGCATTCGATCTCCATCGGCACGCGCATCGCCCGCAACCATATCCATGCCGCGTTGAGCGGCCAAGGCTCTGATTGCCTGCTGAACGGGCTTTACATGGCGCGCGGAGAACAGTTGGTGGACCACCACACGTTGGTGGATCACATCCAACCCCGTTGCGAAAGCCATGAATTTTACCATGGCGTCCTCGATGACAATTCTCGCGGCGTTTTCAACGGCAAAATTTTCGTGCGGCAGGACGCCCAAAAAACCAATGCCAGGCAGACCAATCGCAACCTGCTGCTTTCCGAAAACGCGATGATCGATACCAAGCCGCAGCTCGAAATCTTTGCGGACGACGTCAAATGCTCTCATGGGGCGACCGTTGGCCAATTGGACGAAGATCAGCTATTTTACCTGCGGGCGCGTGGGATTGGCCTCGAATCAGCTCGAAGGATGCTCATTCGCGCATTTGCCAGCGCGGTGATTGAGCGCATACCTGTCGCAGAGGTGCGCGCGGAATTGGAACATGAGCTGGACAAGAGATTTGTATAGAACAAACAGATTATCATTGTATGTCTGACGAACTGAATCAGCTTTACCAGGAGGTTATTCTGGATCACAGCCGCAAGCCGCGCAATTTCCACACGTTGCCCGGCGCCAACCGCCGCGCCGAGGGAAACAACCCGTTGTGCGGCGATCACTTTACGATTTATATGAAGCTCATTGATGATGTCATCGAGGACATCAGCTTCGAGGGCGGCGGTTGCGCGATCTCCAAGGCGGCTGCGTCGATCATGACCGACCAATTGAAGGGCAAAACAGCCGCCGAGGCGGAGAAGTTTTTCTCCGAATACCAGAAAATGGTGACCACCGGGGAGTCCGATAATGAGGACATGGGCAAGTTGTGCGCCTTTGCGGGCGTGCATCAGTTCCCAATGCGTGTCAAATGCGCAGTGCTTCCCTGGCATGCGATGTTGGCGTCCCTGAAGAACAAACCCGAAACCATCTCAACGGATAAAGATGAACAGTAGCAGCGACCCCATCATACTCAAACGCGACTGCCAGGCGGCATTGATTCCGTCGGGCGAGCCAATCACGCTCCTTGCTGGCGAACCGGTGTCGATCACACAGTCGCTGGGAGGCAGTTACACCGTGCTTATTCACGGGAACCTGGCGAGAATCGAAGCCGCCAACGCCGACGCACTTGGAAAGGAACCTGCCACGCCACAAAAAGCCGAGGAGACCGGCCCGCTCACCGAAGAAGCCATTTACGGGGTCTTGCGAACTTGTTTCGATCCCGAGATCCCGGTCAACATTGTTGACTTGGGGCTCATTTATGATCTGCAAATCACTCCGCTGCCGCAAGGCGCAAACCGGGTCGATGTCAAGATGACACTGACGGCTCCCGGGTGCGGCATGGGCCCCATTTTGCAGCAGGACGTGACGGACCGTATCCAGAGCCTTCCCGGCGTGGGCGAGGTCGATGTGATCCTGGTTTGGGATCCGCCTTGGAACCGCCAGATGCTCTCTGACGCGGCCCGGCTTGAGCTGGGATTGATGTAAACTGGTAGCACAGGCATCCTTGCCTGTGCCCCTCTTTTCGGCGAGCGTCTGCGAGCCGCTGATATTTCCCCTCTGTCGCGGATATTTTCCCATCGACCTAAACAGTTATGCTATACTTTGAACGGGTAAGAATGTTACTTTTTGCGGCACAAACAAGGAACGATCTTCGGACGTAGCG
>CAIUEN010000042.1 GCA_903898185.1 uncultured Verrucomicrobiales bacterium | reverse complement strand
GGACGGCTCTTTGGAAAGTTCTCGCAAGTCGATGCCTCGACGACGCGCACCTACGGAGGCACGGGGTTGGGCTTGGCAATTTCCAAGCAACTGACTGAGTTGATGGGCGGTGAAATAGGAATTAACAGCGAGACGGGCAAGGGCTCGGAATTCTGGTTTACGGTGCTTCTGGCAAAGCAGCCCTTGCGCGAACCTGCGGTAGTGCCAGAGGTGGCCGACCTGAGCGGAGTGCGTGTCTTGATTGTCGATGACCATCCCGTCAATCGGGAGGTTCTCATGGCCTTGCTCACATCTTTGGGTGTTTACTCCTCTGAGGCAAGCGACGGTCCGTCCGCCCTGAGGGTGCTGACTCAAGCCCAAGTCGTGCGGCAACCTTTCACGCTTGCTATTCTGGGGATGCAGATGCCCGGCATGGATGGCAAATCGCTCGGACGCGCCATCCGCAACTGTCCCGGCATTGAGAATACACGATTGGTAATGTCCGCATCCATTGGTCAAATGGGTAAAGATCAAGAGCTCAAAGAAATCGGAGTTGCCGCCACGCTGCCCCAACCGGTTCGGCGACAGGAATTATTTGATGTGTTGGCGTCCGTCATTAGTGGCAAAGAAATCGCCCCATCTCGCATGAAATCGACGCACTCTATCTCCTTTGGGCCAAGTTTCAGCCATGTGCGCATTCTGCTCGCCGAGGATAATATCACCAATCAGCAAGTCGCAGTGTGCATTTTCAAGAACCTGGGGCTTAGAGTCGATGTGGCCGCCAACGGCGCTGAGGCTCTCAAAGCCCTCGAATCTCTGCCTTACGACTTGGTGCTGATGGACGTGCAAATGCCAGAGATGGATGGGATTGAGGCCACAAGGGCCGTTCGCGATCCGCAATCGCATGTTCTAAACCACCAAGTAACCATTGTCGCCATGACGGCCAATGCCATGCAAGGCGACCGCGAAAAATGCTTGAAGGCGGGCATGAACGATTATCTCACCAAGCCAATCGAACGACCGGCTTTGGTTGCGGTTTTGGAAAAGTGGTTGAAACCAAATGGCGAAGAGGAACATGCAGTGGCCAGCGAACCGGAAGAAAGAGTCGCCATCTCCAATGATGAAAAGGAACTCGTAGTCTTCGACCGCGCGGCATTCATGAATCGAATGGAGGATGACGCGGACTTGGCGCGGACGGTTGTTGATGGCTTCTTGGAGGATATGCCCGGCCAAATCACGCAGTTGAAGAACCATCTGGCGGTCGGCGATGCCTGCCTTGTCGAGCAACAAGCCCACAAAATCAAAGGCGCCAGCGCGGTGGTGGCAGGCGAAGCTTTGCGCGCCGTCGCTTGGGCGATGGAGCAAGCCGGCAAAGCTGGGGATCTGAATGCGGTAGGATCCCGTGTGTCCGATTTGGACGAACAATTCAATGCGCTCAAGGAAGCAATTGGAGAATGCCAAATAGTATGAACCGTGCCTGAGAACGAAGTAAACGGCGAAGGATAGAGTTGAGGCGGCAGCATCGGGACGAAATCGGTTGCGTTCTGCGCGATCTGACGATGCCCCGCATGAACGGTTGGAAGACTTTGGCAGCCTTGCGCAAGCTTGTGCCCGGAATTCCGGTGATCCTGTCCAGCGGCTACAGTGAAGCCCAAGTGATGGCCGGCAACCATCCAGAACTGCCTCAGGCGTTCTTGAGCAAACCTTATGAGTGGACAGCGCTCAGGGATACAATCACCCGCTTTATGAGGAGTCCGAAAGCATCAAGCTGAGGTCAGACTGAAGCGCTGTCTGTCGCATTGGGTATCTTTCCGGTTGCGGCATTTGGTGCTCCATTGTCCTGCTGATTTTCCCCGCCGCGCCAACGGCGCAGCCCCGGCTCCGCCGGACTATCGCTTGCGATAGGGGTTAAGCGTTCTCCATTTTTTCTGTTTTTTGGGCGTGGGTGATTTTCTGACGTTGATTTGACGTTGATTTGACGGATGACTTGATTGTTGAACTGACTGATGAACCGATTGTTGAACTGATGC
>CAIUEN010000041.1 GCA_903898185.1 uncultured Verrucomicrobiales bacterium | reverse complement strand
GATACGGCGTTGTCATGGGCCGGGACGATGACTTGGAAGGGACTGCACCCAGTGGTGCATTTATGCGATAAAGTCTACGCCAAAGGCGTGCGCTTGTGCAAAGCGGCCAAGGCGAAATTAGAAGAGCGATTGCAGCGATCACCCACTTTGCCTAAATGGGATGTTCTTATTGAGCCGTGCGCTCTGGTATGATTATTTCTTCCAACTCCCTTAGCTGTTCATAGGGAGAAAATAGCGGCTCGCTGACGCTCGCCGAAGGGAGGGGCACAGGCAGGGATGCCTATGCTACGTGAATAGTTCCATTTGTTTTTTCTCGAAAACCGGGGCCGATTCCTTAGCCTCTGTTCCATTGAGTGCCAAATGGGCATCATACTGAGCATACCGATTCATGAAAAAAAACGAACTCAAACGCGCCTTGGCCTGCGCCGTTAATGCCGCGCGTAGCGCTGGCAAATTGATGCGTCAAAACCTTGGCGTGGTCAAGAAAGTCAATGCTGCCACGCAACACGACGTCAAGCTCGAACTCGACGTCCAATGTCAGAAATTAATCGAGGCGCTTGTGCTAAAGGAGTTTCCACACACCGCGATTCTTGGCGAAGAGGGAGTTTGCGGAGATCAGTCTTCCGATTGTCGCTGGGTGATCGATCCCATTGATGGCACGGTCAATTACGCTTATGGTATCCCTCACGCCTGCGTTTCGATTGCGCTACAGAAGGTCAACGCCGATTCGGTTGCAATGCGCGCGAGCGGCGGCATCGTCGTGGGCGTCGTCTATGATCCGTTCCAAGATGAACTTTGGACTGCCATCGAGGGTGAACCCGCCCGGCTCAACGGGAAAAAAATCCAAGTGAGTGATCGCAGCGGTCTGGCCGAGGCAATTATCGGTAGCGGTTTTGCCAAGGAAGGAAAAAACATCGGCAAGAACCTGGCGCTTTTCCAAGCCCTGCTGCCGCGTGTCAGAAAGATACGGCTAACGGGATCCGCAGCATTGGCGCTGACTTATGTGGCGAGCGGACGATTCGATGCCTATGTCGAATCCGGTCTGCGCCTGTGGGACATCGCTGCCGGTCGTCTCATCCTTGAGTGCGCCGGCGGGAACTACACGGACCGCCCATTCGGGAAAGAGACCGCCTACCATGTGGTTGCCTGCAATCAGGCTGTGAGTAAGAATATCCACCGGCTTGTGCGCAGTGCCTGGGGGGATTGAAAAGCATTCTAACTATTCCGATAAACATTTATTTTTTCCAATCGCTCATAATCTATTTCCGCGATTTTATTATATGTATCTAAAATAGGTTTTATGGAATTTACAAGCAGCAGCCTGCTTAGAACTCTGAATTTCAAATTTGCAGCTTCGGCGATTCTGCCATGAAACATGGTTAATGTGAAACCATATTCGTCCAATGCATCCACTAATTTTGAAACTTCCGCGCGTTCACTTTTGGAATCAGTCGCCTTTATATACCCTATTGAATGCTCAACAATTTTCTGCAAACACGGGTCGATATAACCATTTCTTGGAAAAACCACATAGGATTCTTCAACGATCTGGATTGCAGTATTCACCAACCTTGTAAGGCCATCCCCATTGCAAGAAAATGTTTGAGTGCATTCATTCACAATTTGAGCAATACCGACGCTCATAAATTCTTCCGGAGACGGAATCGCGGTTCTTGCGCTATGACTTCGATACTTATCCAATCCGCTGGCCAAATGATAATTTGATAAATAGCTGCTTGCAGGCATGGCTGCGAGTTGCACCGACCGTGAATTGCATAAGTTTTCGTTCGTTTTATCCTTGGAAAGTATTAACTTATTCATAAATTCATCCTCTTCTGAGTTCCTTGCTTGCCATTGGATTTAGCTTCCGGCTTTGATACAATAGCGTTTGTTTTTTGTTTTTTTGCCCGACACTAGTAACATCTGCTGATAAAGACGTTTTTACTACTCACTTTTGGGACAGGTTAGGTCATTATTGGGACATCATCACAGAGAAAGTTGCCTATGCCCCTATTTCCGACGAGCGTTAGCGAGACGCTAATTTTTTCCGGCGACCTGAACAGTTGGGAAAAAATGGCATTGTTTTGCTGGATTTTTCCTTCAAACCGAGGTAGTCTATAATCATGAAATATATCTTATCGACGCACAATGTAACTTTGACCAAGGCTATTGAAGATCACATTCTGTCCAGGATCGAGAAGCTTGATCATATGGACAAGGATGTGACCAGTGCGCGCGTTACGTTGGAGCACGATAAGCTCAAGGCGATGGAGGGCCAGTTTGCCTGCTCGATTGAACTTTCACTTCCCGGACACAAAATCTTCGCTGAGGACGCCGAGGCCGATCTTTATGCGGCTATCGACTTGGTGACCAAGAAGATCGAACAGCAATTACGAAAGCTCCACAGCAAGCACAAAGCAGCCTCGCATTCCGAAGGCGCTAAGAAGAAGGAAGATCGACAGGCAACTGAAGAAGGTGGCGCTGAAGAGTAGCAGGTTCAGAATTGAGAATTCGTGTTGTGGATGCACCCCTCATACTCAGGGCGCGGGTGGTACTCCCTGTCTCCGAGTCGCCCATTGAGGATGGGGCTGTGGTTGTGTGGGATGGCCAAGTATCGGCGGTTGGACGCTGGAGCGATCTTGCTGAGGGTGTGGGCAGTGCCAACACCGTCGATTTGGGCGCCGCAATTTTAATGCCGGGCCTGGTCAACGCGCACTGCCACTTGGACTACACCGACATGGCGGGGTTTCTTCCGCCAACTAGTTTTCCGGACTGGGTCAAAGGCATGCTCGCATGCAAAGCCGGTTGGAGCTACACCGAATTTGCCCAATCGTGGCTTAATGGGGCGAACATGCTGGAGCGTAGCGGGACAACAACAGTGGCCAACATTGAGGCCGTCCCAGAACTGTTGCCGGAGCTTTGGACCACCACTCCGTTGCGTGTTTGCTCTTTCCTGGAATTGACTTGCGTAAAAAGCCGACGCCAAGCTTCAGCCCTCCTGAGCGAGGCGGCAGAGCGAATCTTCGCCCTCAAACCCGAGCGTGGATTCATGGGATTGTCACCGCACGCGCTTTATTCCACCACTCCCGAGTTCTTGGAACTGGCCGGCGAATTGTCCCGGCGCGAGAACTGGCTGGTTACAACGCATGTAAGCGAATCGTCCGAGGAATTCGAAATGGTTTTGAAAGCCGGTGGAGCAATGTTCGAATGGCTCAAGAAACAGCGGAACATGTCGGATTGCGGCAGTCGCACCCCTGTGCAGCAATTGAACCGTTGCGGATTGCTGAACGACCGGTTTATAGCCGTCCACGCGAACTATCTCCAAACGGAGGATATTCGGGCGTTGGCTGAATCGGGATCCAGCGTAGTTCACTGTCCACGGAGTCATTCCTACTTCGGATATGATCCTTTCCCGTATGCCGAATTGTCCAAGGCCGGCGTCAACGTGTGCTTGGGTACCGACAGTCTGGCGAGCGTCAACCGTGTCCATGGGAACAAACCCGTGCTGAGCATGTTTGCTGAAATGGGAGTCTTCGCTGCCAGAAATCCAAGCGTTTCCACCGAGACCATCGTGCGCATGGCGACCCGCAACGGAGCGCGCGCTTTGGGGCTGTCCGGCCAAGTTGGGGAAATTTCCATCGGAAGCTTCGCGGACTTGATTGCGATTCCATTCAACGGCCCAGTGTCCAAAGCATGGGATGCGGTGGTCGCCACTTGGCGGGATGTAAGCGCGGCGATGATAGGTGGGCAGTGGGTGATCGCGCCCATCATTTAATTAGTGTCTGGCAGAAAACGACTCTTTTTCAAAAATGCATTAGAAAACAAATTGAAGTATATAATATACAATTATCGTTAAACATCAAAACCACCCTCTTTTTCTCTCCCCCTGGATTTTTATCGAAAATTCACCGTTTTGG
>CAIUEN010000040.1 GCA_903898185.1 uncultured Verrucomicrobiales bacterium | reverse complement strand
TTATTGCCCAAGAAGTCTTGGCCTGGCAGCAACGACGTAACAGTGAAAAGCACAAGATCAAATGGAAATTCACATGTCAAGATGCCGATAGAAAACTTGGCCATCATTATATAACGTAATTAAATAGTTATTGTACTAGAGAAGTGCTGGATCTCTACAACAACGCCCCGTGCGGCTATCACTCGCTTGGACCTGACGGGATGGTTATCGAGATGAACGATACTGAACTCAGATGGCTGGGATATCAGCGGGAAGAAGTTGTTGGACGACTGCGTCTGCCTGACCTGTTGAGCGCCCAAAATGCTGAACGGTTTGATCAAATGTTTTCTTTGTTCGTTCAAAGCGGCGATACTCGCAGCGCTGAGTGGGAGTTGCGCCGCAAGGATGGATCCCCAGTTACCGTCTTGGTGACATCCTCAGCGCTCAGGGATGCTGAGGGGCGTTTTCTCAGAACCCGCTCCACCATGATCGACATCAGCGAGCGCAAGCGCCTTGAGGCGATTGTGCAGGAAAACGAGGAAAAATTCCGGGTTTTGTTTGAGTCGACACGCGATGCCGTCATCACCACTGATGTCAATGGACACAGCTTGGATTGCAATCAGGCCGCAGTGACCATGTTCGGCTTTCAAGACAAAGAGTGTTTGTTGAAACAAAATCCCGGTGCTTTGTCGCCGATCCAGCAGCCCGATGGCAGGGATTCTCGCGAAGGCTTCGTCGAAGTCGTGAGGCAGGTTATGGCACAAGGCAGCTATTTTTCCGAATGGCAGCACCAGCGAGCCGATGGCACCGAATTCCCTGCCGAGATTTCCATCAGTCTTGCCAAAATGCGAGATCGAACGTTGCTTCATGGCGTTGTGCGAGATATTTCCAAACGTAAAGAGGCCGAGAATCAATTGCGGGCCAGCGAGACGAAATTTCGCCAGTTGATTGAAATGGCGCCGATTCCCATTGGTCTGGCTAACGAGAAAGGTGAAATCACCTATCTCAACAAGCGGCATTTCCAGACTTTTGGATACAGCATCGAGGATGTTCCCACCATGGACGATTGGTGGCAGAGGGCTTATCCTGACGAAGCTTACCGATCTCGAATTCGTCAGCAGTGGGATGCGGCTGCAGACATGGCCGCACGGGAGCATGCCGATGTGGAGCCCCAGGAATACCGCGTTACCTGCAAGAACGGCACTGTGCGTGACGTCGCGATTTCCGGACTTATGTTGGGAACAGATTTTCTGGCGACTTTCCTGGATATTACGAAACTCAAACAGGCCGGCGAAAAGCTGCGCAAACTCTCCCAAGCGGTCGAATATTGTCCCTCGATGATTCTCATTACAGATTATCTGGGGCGCGTGGAGTATGCCAACCCCGCATGGGAGCAGATAACCGGGTACCGCTTGGATGAGGTCGTTGGCCAGCGTCCAAGCGCGGTCAGATCAGGGGTGCATCCACGCGAATACTACGCGCATTTGTGGGCCGAGATTACCTCTGGGCGGATCTGGCGCGGCGAGTTTTGCAACCGCAAGAAAAACGGCGACCTTTACTGGGAATCGTGCGCCATTGCGCCGGTTCATGATGATGCCGGGACTATCACGCACTTTGTGGCCGTTAAAGAGGACATCACCGACCAGAAACAAGCAGCGGAGGATCTGCGCCAGGCCAAGGAGGCCGCCGATTCCTCCAATCGTGCCAAAAGCACATTCCTCGCCAACATGTCCCACGAAATCCGCACTCCGATGAACGCCATCCTCGGGTTTTCTCAACTATTGCAGCGTGCCCAGGGCCTGTCCGATCAACAGCAACAGCAGGTGACCACCATCATCCGAAGCGGGGAGCACCTGATGGAAATCATCAACGATATCTTGGAGATGTCTCGAATTGAATCCGGTCGTGTCACGCTTAACCCATCAACTTTCGATCTGCACCAGTTGCTGGATGATTTGGAACGTATGTTTGCCCTGCGCACCCAAACCAAGAATCTGCGTTTTCATGTCGAACGATCTGACGACGTTCCTCGCTACGTAATGGGCGACGAAACCAAGCTGCGCCAGGTTATTATTAATCTTCTGGGCAACGCTGTGAAGTTTACTCCAGGAGGCGGCTTGATTGTCTTGAGAGTAAGAGCCATTGCAGATTTGGATGGGATGTTGCGTCTGCACGCGGAAGTCGAGGATAGTGGGCCGGGAATATCCCCAGAGGATCTGCCTTACCTCTTTGAGGCATTTTTCCAAACCAGCAGTGGAAAACTAGTGCCCGGTGGCACCGGCTTGGGGCTGCCCATCAGCCGCAAGTTTGTGAACTTGATGGGCGGCGATCTGACTGTCAACAGCCAGTTGGGCACAGGCAGCACGTTCCAGTTTGACGTCCAGGTGGGACTGGGCGTTGACATGGCCAAACGGGCGGAAATCGCGCCGACCCGCCAGGTGTTGCACCTTCTGTCTGAGGCGCCTGCTTGCCGCATTTTGGTGGCTGACGATCGGGCGATAAACCGCGAACTTCTCGAACAACTGCTCCGCCCGATTGGCTTTGAAATCCGCACAGCCAACGATGGTGTGGAGGCAGTGGCGCTATGCAAAGAATGGCTGCCTCACCTTGTGTTGCTGGATCTTCGGATGCCAGTGATGGACGGCTACGAGGCGGCGCGCCGAATTCGGGAAGCTCACGGCGCGTCCATCAAGATTATTGCGTTGAGCGCCAGCGTATTCACCCAAGACCAGCAACGGGCGTTGGACCAGGGCGCGGACGTTTTTATGGCCAAGCCGTTCCTTGAGGCCGATTTGTTGGAGCAGATCAAGCAACTGACCGGCGTGGACTACCTCTATAACGATTCGAAAAGCCCCTCAGCCTTGGTTTCGCCCGGAGCTGAGGATGGATCATCCTTTGGCGAGGATATCCGACGGTTGCCAACTGAACTGGTGGACGCCTTGCGCGAGGCTACGTTCCTGGCGAATTTTGACCAGATGCTGGCTCTGTCCGATCAAGTGGCCACTGTGGACGAACCCTTGGGCCGCAGGCTACGCCAGTTGGTGGAAGGTTTTGAATTTGGCACACTGCAAACACTTTTGGAGCAAAACAAACATTACAAATGAACTCTGACACCAAACCAACTGCGGCTTCGAACATTTTGGTCGTGGATGATACGCCCGCCAACCTCAAGTTGTTGGTTGAGATGCTCAAGCAGCGTGGTTACAACGTCCGGCCAGCCCCTAACGGCGAATTTGCGTTGCAGACCGCCCGTCGCGAACCTCCCGACCTTATTCTGCTGGATATCAACATGCCGGGAATGAATGGCTACCAAGTCTGCGAGCAATTAAAAGCCGATGCAAACCTCAAGGCAATCCCTGTTATTTTTATCAGCGCATTGGATGATGTGCTCGACAAAGTCAAGGCGTTCGGCACGGGCGGCGTGGATTATGTCACCAAACCGTTCCAGTTCGATGAAATCGAGTCCCGTGTGCGCGCTCACCTGGCGCTCCGCCGCCAGGAGCGCCTGTTGGAGAAAAACCTGGCCCAACTAAAAGAGCTTGAGCTCCTGCGCGACAGCCTTGTTCACATGATTGTGCATGACATGCGCTCTCCTCTTGCGGTTATCGTCATGAGTTTGCATGTGTTGCAGGAGCAATTTTTGGCAGATCGAAGCGACGCCGATGAACTGATTCAAGATGCGAATAGCGCTGCGAACAGGCTCAACGAGATGGCCACCCAAATTCTGGACATTAGCCGTTTGGAAGCTGGCCAGATGCCAATCAAAAAAGAGTGTCACGACCTGGCTCAAACCTTGCGAGTCACCAACGAATCTCTGGCAGCGCTGGCACGCGAACGGCGGATTCGCTTGGATGTTCGAGGGTTAAGCTTGGCGCTTTACGACGAGGATATCGTAGGCCGGGTAGTGGCCAACCTCCTTACCAACGCTTTCAAATTCACCCAGCCAGACGGGCAGATTACACTGTCCGTAACGCGTCAGGCGGAATTCTTTCGCGTTGCCGTCATCGACAATGGACGCGGAATTGCCCCTGAGCACCAACAAAAGATTTTTGAAAAATTTGGTCAGGTCGAATTGCGAAACAAGCATATTGGCACCGGCCTTGGACTGACGTTTTGCAAGCTGGCCGTGGAAGCTCACGGGGGTCAGATTGGCGTGGAGAGCGAACTGGGACAAGGCAGTACCTTTTGGTTCACCTTGCCAGCGGGATCAGTTGCGTAGAACAAATGGTTGCGCAAGCGGGCGAGGGCGGGCGCAATGGTTTTTGCAGGCAGGCAGGAGGCCGGTTTGAGTTCATGATTGAGGTTCCAGAGCACCTGGGCAACACCGCTCTCGTCGGTGGCCTTGCCTGTGACGGCCAGGAAGGAAGCGGCCACTGACTGACCTGGGACAAGCGTGACGACTGTGACCACCGGCGGATTGGTCTCGATGATCGTCACCGCCGCAGTTGCAATCTGCGTGCCCGCTCGGTTGGTCACAGTTACCGAATAATTGCCAGTGCTCGCGGACTGAGCATTGCGGAGGGTCAGTGTCGAATTCGTAGCCCCAGCCAGCTTGCTTCCATTGAACAGCCACTGATACACCAGCGGACGCGATCCGGTGACGCCAACGGAGAGAACAAAATTGGAGCCCGCCCGGCCCGTCTGATCCTGCGGCGCCGCAACAATCTGGAGCGGAAGCGATGGATCAAAAACGTTGAGAGAGCGATTGTAATAGTATTGAGAGCCAGAATTGTAACTCTGGGTCACGTAAACCAATTTACAAACAGGGTCTGGATTCAACCAGAAACGGTTGTTGCTAAACTGCGTGGCGTCCTGATCGTTCGCGGTTTCCATCTGGCTGGTCATAGTGCCCACAATAGCATCGTAAACCTGGAACCAATAGGCGCCGCTGCTCCCTTTCCAGACAACAGCAACATCGGTCGATGAATCCGCGTTCATATCGGCCAATTGCGATTCTCCTCCCCATGCGTATTGGAACGATGGGCCAAAAGAGATGAGTTGCCACGTTTGCACCGAGGAATCCGGCACGGTGAGAGGTACCTGGTGGGCCACAGAGCCATCGCCCGCATTGAAGAAGCACAACGAGTTTGATAGCGGCGCAAGGATTTGATAGAGTCCGTCCTTGTTCGGATTGAGAATCAGCGTCCTCGGAAAACTGGATCCGAGATTGACCGACCAATTCGTGCTTCCGTCGGCTCCGTTGAGAACACTTAGAATATTGTTCGATATGGACGTATCCGGATTGCCCAGATAAGAGTTTACCACAACTCCCTGAGCGTGCTACCAGAAGGGAGAAAGAAAAAGTGGCTTTGTTGACGAAAAGGTGGACAATCAGCGTCTGGAGTGCTCTAAAGTCGCCCCATTGTAGGGCAGACCTCCGCTCCTGCCAGCACCTCGTTATCAAGGTGTAGCGGATATTGTGCTGACTGTTCCTGGAGCCTCGGCTCCGTGGGTGCCAAGCGCCCCCTGATCAGCGTTGGGAACGCGGCAAAAAGAATCGGACGCGAAGTATTTCCGTCCGCAAGTCAAAGTGAATGCAGTTCGATATGAAGAATGAAACCATTTTAAAGCTGGGATTGCCCAAAGGGAGCCTGCAAGAAGCTGCTTTGGCCAAAATGGCCAAGGCGGGATTTAATATTTCGGTCAGCAGCCGTTCTTACGTTCCGTATGTGGATGACGAAGAGTTGATGATCCGTCTTATCCGTGCCCAGGAGATCAGCCGTTACGTTGAGCACGGTTATCTGGATTGCGGAATCACCGGCTATGACTGGATTAAAGAAAACGATTCCGATGTGCATGAAGTCGGCGAATTTATTTTCAGCAAAGCAACCAGCCAACCGGCCCGATGGGTCTTGGCCGTCCCAGAAAACTCCACCATCAAATCGGTCAAGGACTTGGAAGGCAAGCGAATCGCCACCGAAGTGGTGAACATTACCAAGCGATACCTCCGTAAGAACAAGGTCAAGGCGGAAGTCGAGTTTTCATGGGGCGCCACCGAGGTCAAAGCCCACGAATTGGTCGATGCGATCGTCGAAATTACCGAAACCGGATCGTCGCTTCGTGCCAATAAACTGCGAATCGTCGATACACTGATGATCTCGACTCCGCGTCTGATCGTCAATCACGAGGCTTGGAAGGACGAATGGAAGCGCAAGAAGATCGAAACTTTGGCGATGCTGCTCAAAGGCGCGCTTGAAGCCGAGTCCAAAGTGGGCCTCAAAATGAACATTGAGAAAAAAAATCTCGAAAAGTTGTTGCAATCTTTGCCCGCCTTGCGTAATCCAACTGTTTCAACTTTAAGTCAGGATGGATGGGTGGCGGTTGAGACAATTATCGACGAGCGTGTTGTGCGCGAGTTGATACCGCAACTGAAAGCCTTGGGCGCAGAAGGAATTATTGAATATCCGTTGAATAAAGTTGTTTATTGAAACGTTAACAGAAAAATATGGGATCATTAAAGAAACGCCGTAAAAGCAAGATCAACAAGCATAAACGCCGAAAGAAGCTTCGCGCCAACCGCCATAAAAAGCGCACTTGGCAGAAATAGTCGGCATGGTATAGATTTCCAATCGCTGGGCGCACTCTGTTTGCAAATAGGGTGCGTCTTGTTTTGGCCCACCATCGCTCGGCCGTATGAAACAGTTTTTGAATTGGATCATTGTATTGGGGATCAGCAGCACACTGTTGGTGGGATGCAAAGCGACATCTCTGAAGAAAATTCACTCCAATGCTACCACTCCGCTTTCTCCTCTATCCAAGGCAACGGGGCCATCCGACGAAAATATCGAAGCTTCCGACGAACCGGATTGCGAAGATCAAGAGATACCTTCCACCGGGAATGCCCAGTCACTCGCTCATTTTGCCGCTGGCATCAGCCATGCGCTCAATGACGAGAACGACAATTCACTCAGCGAGTTTTATCAATCCGCAATCTCGGATCCAACAAATGAGCCGATTGTCATTGAGGTTTCGAGAACCCTGATTTCCAAGAAACAGCCTGAGAAAGCTTTGGTTCTTCTGTTACGATCGTCCGCGCGCCCCGATTCGTCATCCATGATTTGGTGTTGCCTTGCCCAAGCGCAAATGCAGAGCGGCCAATCCAATCAGGCAGTTGCTTCCGTGCGCAAGGCCATTAAGAAAAGCCCTGATCTTCTCGATACCTATCAAACTCTGTTTTCCATTCAGATCCAGTCCGGTGATTATCCAGGCAGCCTGAGAACATTGAATAAAGCATCCAGAAACGTGAAAAAGAGTCCTCTGGCTCTGCTTGGCTTGGCCCAACTTTACGCGGAGTATCTTCAAGCGCAACCGCAGGCGAATCCGGCAATCAGAACACGCGCAGTGGCACTGGTGGATCGCGTGTCAGCAGATAAGATGCCAGAGAAACTTGCAATACCGGTGGCGCGCGCCTACGAGCAACTGGATCAACCAGCCAAAGCAGCGGCCATTCTTAAAATAGCCGTTGAGGCCGATCCATCGCCCGCGCGTCGTGAGAAACTCGCTGGATTGTACCTGGCCAGTGGTGACAAAAAGCGGGCGGCTGAACAGCTCCAAGCCATTGTTCACGATAATCCAACCCGCTTTCCGCAGGCTTGGTTCATGCTCGGAACACTGGCGTGCGACGTAAAGGAATTCGCTGGAGCCGTCGGTTTTTTCCAAAAAGCCATCCTTCTGGATCCTGACATGGAGCAGGCTTACTACGATCTGGCCCTCGTACAGATCGATCTCAAGAGAAACGGGGAAGCCTTGGACACCCTTGAAGTGGCGCGCAAGAGGTTTCCGAACACGTTCGTCGGCGAGTATTTTACCGGGGTCGCCTACAGTCGGCTCAAAGACTGGGCCGAAGCCGTGCGGCATCTGACCAAGGCTGAAGTAATCGCCAAGGCGGGCAACTCAAAGGATCTTGATTACCAGTTTTATTTTCACTTGGGCGCCGCAGCCGAGCGCAACCACCAGATTTCACAGGCCGTCGAGTACTTCGAAACAAGCCTCAAACTCAAGCCAGACTTCTTCGATTCGATGAATTATCTCGGTTACATGTTGGCTGAACGGGGCGAAGACTTGTCTCGCGCCCACGAACTGATCGACAAAGCGGTCCAAGCTCAGCCAACCAATGCGGCCTACCTCGACAGTCTGGGATGGGTGTTGTTCAAGCAAGGCAAGACAGCCGAAGCCCTTCCTTGGCTCTTGAAGGCTCGTGATCTCTCTGGCGAACCCGACGCCACGCTTTATGAGCACCTCGGCGATGTTTACCTGGCATTGAGCCAAAATGACAACGCTCGCGAAGCTTGGCAAAAATCGCTGACCATTGAATCCAACGAAGAGGTCAGGAAGAAGCTGTACCGTTTACAGGGCACATTGCCCTGAACACCTCTTCCCACCATGAAATTCTCCAAACACTACACACTCAAAGAAGCCCGGTTGCTGCTTCCTGAAATCAGGCAATGGCTGGGCCGCCTCGACCAACTCCACGAGAAGCTCATGCCGGTTGATAAATCGCTGATGTATCCGGTCAATTCCGGACGGGATATGGGCGGCGAAATAGTCAATTCCCAGGCACGAACGCTTTCCTTGATCCAGGAAACCTTGCGGGAATTCAGTCGGCGCGAGATTCAGATCAAGGACGTTTCGCGTGGCCTTATCGATTTTCCGTCGATGCGCAACGGACGAGAGATATTTCTATGCTGGGAAAAAGAAGACGATGACGTCGAATTCTGGCACGACCTGGATGTTGGCTATGGAGGTCGGGAACGCCTGTAATGGAATTTACGTAGCATAGGCATCCTTG
>CAIUEN010000039.1 GCA_903898185.1 uncultured Verrucomicrobiales bacterium | reverse complement strand
TTACGAGCTGACATAAATGTGTTTTGTATAGCACAAAACACAAATCAAGCAACACTGCGAAAACCGCGAAACCAGATCGAATAAATCATCGAAAAGTTAGTGGCATTGGACCTCTGGTCTGCCAGTTGCGGTGCCTCTGGCTCCGCAGGGAATCGAAAACTTCGTGCGCAGGCAGATCATCACTTTTCCCCTTCCTTGCTCAAAATGAGAATTGCTGTTGAAACAGTCGAGATGGCAGGGGTGTTCTAACTGACTTTAGAACAGCCTTGTCCGAGGCTCATCTTTACTCACAGATTATCAATAAGTCGAATGGCGGTTTTTGAGGGGGCCAACTGCCGAATTTAGGTTCATGCAGTATATGTTCCCTGTTTTTCTTTTCAGCAACACCTGGCTTTAGCCAGGTGTCAGGCTCAAGCCAATGAAATCGAGCCGTTTTAACGGCTTTCCAAGCGCTTTGAAGCCGTTAAAACGGCTGAAGACTCACATTCCAAGCGTAACACCCGACTAAAGTCGGGTGTTACTGAAAAAGGCGATTATCAGCATGAACAAGTTTTCCTCAATTCAACACCCAGGACATGAATGGCGTGGAAATTACCATGTCGGAGCCACAAGCAACCGTTGCGATGCTGGACTTGACTTGCAACAAAATAAGCCAGGAGCAATTTGAAGCCCTTTTGCGTTCTCATTCCCGACAAATGGAACAAATCCCAACCATCGAGCAAACGCACGAAACCGGCCATATCAAAACACAGTCTTCTTCGGCGAATAGGTATGCGTGGAAAGGCCGTAGAAGACCTCGGCGGCTTCCATGATCGTTTCCGAGAGCGTCGGGTGCGGATGGACAGATTCAGCGAGATCCAAGGCTGTTGCGCCCATCTCGATGGCAATGACGCCTTCGGCAATGAGTTCGCCCGCGCCGTGACCGACGATGCCGATGCCCAGCACTCGTTCAGTCTCAGGATCGACAATGATCTTGGTCACGCCCTCGGGATGATCGTAGGTCATGGCTCTGCCGGAAGCGGCCCACGGGAATTTCGCGACAGAAATCTGAATGCCCTTGGCCTGCGCTTCGACTTCTGTCAGTCCGCACCAAGCGACCTCGGGTTCGGTGAAAACGACGGCGGGAATGATGGCATGATCCGCCCCGGTTTCATGACCGGTAATCGCTTCGACGGCAATGCGAGCTTCCTTGGTTGCTTTGTGCGCCAACATGACACCACCAACGATATCCCCGATGGCCGAAATGTAAGGATCGGCGGTTTCAAGCCGATCATTGACCTTGATAAAGCCGCGCTCGTCCTGCTCGATTTTTGTATTTTCCAAGCCGAGATCAGCGCAGTTGGGAACACGACCGACCGATACCAAGACGCGATCGTAGAGTTCCTCTTTTTGAACTCCATCCGGGCCTTGCGTGACAACGCGCACTTTGTTCCCCTTGGTTGTCATTTCGACAACCTTGGTCTTGAAACGGAGTTCCTTGAAGTTCTGCTGAGCGGATTTCAAGACTGGCCGAACCAAGTCGGGATCGGCGCCGCCCAAGATGCCTTCAAGCGCCTCGACCACCACAATCTTGCTGCCGAGGTTGGCATAGACGGTCCCAAGTTCCATGCCGATGTAGCCGCCGCCGACAATGAGCAAATCTTCAGGCACTTCCTCGATTGCCAGTGCCTGCGTCGAGGTCATAATACGCGGGTTGCCGAGGTCAAACGCCTTGGGCATGGCGGCTTTTGAGCCGACCGCAATGATGGCTTTGTCGTAAGTGACAAGCTGCTGGCCTTCGGCAGTCTCGACCCGAAGGGTCTGCGAACTTTCGAAATAGCCGCGCCCTTGAAGGACTTGCACGCCGCGTTTTTTCGCAAGAAACCCGACGCCGCCAGAGAGCTTGGCGACAATGGAATCCTTCCAAGCGCGTAGTTTGGCGAGGTCCACCTGCGGTTGACCAAAGGTGATGCCTCGGCGCGACGATTCACGCGCTTCGATGATCATTTTGCTGGCCTGTAGCAGCGCCTTGGATGGAATGCAGCCCCGGTTGAGACAGACGCCTCCCAGTTTGTCTTGTTCGACAAGCATTACTTTTTTTCCTAGATCGGCCGCGTAGAACGCAGCCGCATATCCGCCCGGGCCGGCGCCGAGAACGACAATGTCAGTTTTGATGGGGGTCATGGTGTTAATCGTTGAATCGTTGAATCGTGAATCGTGAATCGTGAGTCGTGAGTCGTGAATCGTGAATCGCTTAATTGCTAAATCGTTACTTTAAGTTCTCCTCGGGGAATTTCTCGAATCCATGGATTAGTTCGAGCATGAAACGCACTGCGGCGCCACCGTCAATCAAGCGGTGATCATAGCTCAGGGCCAGCGGCAGCGTCAGGCGAGGCTCAATTTTGCCGTCGCGCACGACTGGCTTGAGCGCGCCTCGTCCCAACCCGAGAATTGCCACCTCGGGCTTGTTGATGATCGGCGTGAAATGCCCGCCACCAATGCCGCCCTGGTTGGAGATGGTGAACGTGCCGCCTTGCAGCTCATCCAGGCCGATCTTGCGGTCGCGGGTTTTGACGGCAAATTCGTTGACCTCCTTTGAAAGAGTGAACAAGTCTTTCTTGTCAACATCGCGGATAACCGGCACGATGAGCCCCTGCTCAGTGTCAACCGCCAAGCCAATATGAATGTAATCCTTGAATACAATCTCCTGGGTGACTTCGTCGATGCTGGCATTGAGAACCGGAAACTTCTTGAGAGCATCGGCAACGACCTTCAGCGCGAAGGCGGTCAGCGTCAGACGCGCTCCCTTTTTGTCAAATGTATCCGCGTATTGCTTGCGAAAGTCATTGACTGCCGTAATGTCAGCCTCATCGAACTGGGTGACATGCGCTGCGCCCTGTTTGCTGGCAAGCATGCGCTGGGCGATGATTTTGCGCAATTGAGTCATTGGCTTGCAGACAACCGGCCCCCACTTGGCAAAGTCGATGCGCTCAATCGGCGCGGGCGCTCCGGGCTTGGCAGGGCCGGCTTTAGGGGCGGCTGCCAGCCGTTCCAGCCGCGCAATATACTGCCGCAAATCCTGCATCACGATGCGTCCGCCGTGTTCGGAGCCGCGAATCTTGCGCAGGTTGATACCAAGCTCGCGCGCGATGCGGCGGATGGCGGGCGCGGCGGGTGGCGGAAGCATTCCGGGGATGTCTTCCACTTCGGGCGCTTCGACGATGGTAAGTTCCGGCTCCTCAGGTGTGGGAGCTGGAACCGCGACCGATTCAATCGGCGAGGGGCGTGTCCCTACTTTGCGCACGGCGGCAGGCGATGCTACCGGTACGGCGCCAGTCACGGTTGCGCCTTCCAGAGACACAATCGACTGGCCCACGGAAATTTTGTCTCCAATGGCGATCAGGATTTTGGTAACTTTGCCTGCGGCTGCCGCTGGGACGGGCGCCACGGCTTTTCCGGTTTCGATTTCAATGACGCTCTGGCCCTTGGCAAGGTCGTCGCCTTCTTTGACCAGTATGGCAACAACGGTGCCCGAGTCCACGCCTTCACCTAGAGGAGGTAGTTTAAGATCCATAAATTATTTTAAAATGCGATGATCTGGGGGAATGCTTTTTCGGCATCGATCCCAAGGTCTATGACAGCTTTTGCGGCAACCTGGCGTTCGATCATGCTCCTGTCGGCCAACGAACAGAGCGTGGCCAGAACGGTGCATTCGGCGTCGATCTCGAAGAAACGGCGCAGCCTTGCGCGGGTGTCGCTGCGTCCGAAGCCGTCGGTTCCCAGCGTGCGCAATCCTCCCGGAACCCATTTGGAAATCTGGTCGGGGACAATCTTCATGTAATCGGAAACCGCAATGAACGGCCCGGTTTCCTTTTCGAGCGTCTGCTGAACCCACGGTTTGCGTGGAGCTTCGCCGGGGTGCATGAAATTCCAGCGCTCGGCCAGCAAGGCTTCGTTGCGGAGATTCTTGTAGCTGGTCGCGCTCCACACATCGGCCGAGACGCCATAGCGCTCAGCCAAGATCTCTTGGGCGCGCAAGGCTGACCGTATGATTGAGCCACTGCCCAGAATATGGGCCTTGATCTTGAGAGCGTCCGGTCCAGACTTGAATTTATACAATCCTTTGAGGATTCCATCCTCAACGCCTGCTGGCATGGCTGGCATCTTGTAGTTCTCGTTATACAGGCAGAGATAATAGAAGATTTCCTCGCCATCCTCATACATGCGCCGCATGCCGTCGCAGATAATTACAGCGACTTCATAGGCAAATGCAGGGTCGTAAACGCAGAGATTCGGGACTGTGCTCGCCAAGATCGGGCTGTGGCCGTCCTGGTGCTGCAACCCCTCGCCGTTGAGGGTGGTGCGCCCGGAGGTGGCCCCGAGCAGGAACCCCTTGGCCCGGCTGTCGGCCGCCTGCCAGATTTCGTCCCCCACACGCTGAAACCCGAACATCGAGTAGTACGTGTAAAACGGAATCATGCTTACGCCCAGGTTCGCGTAAGCGGTTCCCGCAGCGATGAATGAGGCGGTTGAACCTGCCTCGGTGATGCCTTCTTCGAGAATCTGACCGTCGGTGGCTTCCTTGTAAAAGCTGATGCCTTTCTTATCGACCGGCTCATAGACCTGACCTTTGGACGAGTAAATGCCGATCTGGGCAAACATGGCGTCAATGCCAAAAGTGCGCGCTTCGTCGGGAATGATCGGCACCACCCGTCGTCCGATATTGGGATCGCGCACCAACCCGCCCAGCAAGCGGACAAAGCCCATGGTTGTCGAAAACTCAGCCGAGCCCGAGCCTCGGGCAAATTCGGGAAAAGCATCGGTGCGCGGCGTTTTCAACGGTTCGGCCGTGACAGTCCGCTGCGGTATGGAACCGCCCAGCGCCTGGCGTCGCGCCAAAATGTATTGTGTCTCGGGAGAATCCTTGGCTGGACGGTAAAACGGAGTTTCGACGACTTCTTCGTCGCTTAGAGGAATTTCAAATCGCGCCCGGAATTCACGCAATTCCTTCTCATTCATCTTCTTCTGCTGGTGCGAGATGTTCCGACCTTCGCCGGCTTCCCCCAAACCGTAGCCTTTGATGGTCTTTGCAAGGATGACCGTTGGACGTCCTTTGTGTTCTATGGCCGCTTTGTACGCGGCATGGACTTTGACAGGGTCGTGACCGCCGCGAACCAAACCGGTAAGTTGCTCGTCTGTCAGATGATTGACCAAACGAAGCAGTTCTGGATACTTGCCGAAGAAATGCCGCCGAATGTAGCTGCCAGGCTCGACACAATATTTCTGGTAATCGCCATCAACAGCTTCTTCCATCCGCTTGATCAGCAGTCCCGACGTATCAGATGCCAGCAGGGCGTCCCAGTTTGAGCCCCAGATCACTTTGATCACGTTCCAGCCCGCGCCACGGAAGGCGCTCTCCAGTTCTTGGATGATTTTGCCGTTGCCGCGAACCGGGCCATCCAGGCGTTGGAGATTGCAGTTGACAACCCAAGTAAGGTTGTCCAAGCCTTCGCGCGAGGCGAGCGTGAGCGCTCCGAGAGTCTCGGGCTCATCCGATTCGCCATCGCCGACGAACGACCACACCCTCGGTTCAGGCCCCTTGGGTAGCAGCCCGCGCGATTTGAGGTAGCGAATGAATCGAGCCTGGTAAATCGACGCCAGTGGACCCAAGCCCATTGAAACCGTCGGGAACTGCCAAAAGTGCGGCATCAGGTAGGGATGCGGATACGAGGACAAACCGCCGCCCTCGGCCAATTCCTGTCGGAAATGGCGCAAATGCCGCTCATCGAGCCGGTATTCGAGAAATGCCCGGGCATAGCTGCCGGGAGTTGTATGCCCCTGGAAATAGACCAAATCAGCCAGACCGCCTTTGTCAGGGCCGCGAAAAAAGTGGTTGTACGCCACCTCGTAAAGGGTGGCCGAAGAGGCATAGCTGGAAATATGGCCGCCGACGCCGCTATCGCCGCGATTGGCGTTGACCACCATGGCCATTGCGTTCCAGCGGGTCATGCTTTTGATCCGGCGTTCAATCTCACGATTGCCCGGATAGGGAGGCTCTTCTTCAGCACGGATTGTATTAATATACGGGGTGCTGACCGGCAGCGGAATCTGCAAGCCATTCTTGCGGAGCCTTTCAGACAGGTTTTCAAGGAACGAATTCGCGCGAGGCTCTCCCTGGCCACGCAGCATGTGTTCAACCACATCTTCGAGCGACTGCACCCAACGGTCAGTCTCGGGCTGGCTCAAGGGTTTGGGCGGGACGTTATCAGCCGCTGCAGAGTCGGTCAATACGTCGGTGCTGACGGTTTTTTCTCGTTCCATGCTAAGATAAACATTAAATAGATTCTGCGATAAGAGTAGCAAAATCGGCCAATTACACAAGTCCGTCAGGCGCAAACATCGAACTGTCTTATGTTGAAACTGTTCAGAGGGAGAAATTATACTTTGAACGGGTAGGATGTTACTTTTTGCGCCAAGAGCAGGGAACGACCTTCGGGCGTAGCGCAGACATTCTTGTCCAATGCCACTAACTTTTCGCATTGGAAATCCTGAGGGTTTCTTGTGCGGCGGCGCGATCTCCCAAGAGTTCTTGAAAATCGCGATGGAATTTCCGCACGGCACGCGGTTCTGAAGGTCG
>CAIUEN010000038.1 GCA_903898185.1 uncultured Verrucomicrobiales bacterium | reverse complement strand
CTGACCTGCCAGTTGACGGAGTCTCTGACTCCGTGGATTGGCTCTGGGGAGATGCGGATTCGATGGGTCAGAGACCCATTCAACCGGCAGACCAGAGGTCTGCCCCACAAGGTTACTTTCCGGTCACACACCTTCCACTGAATGTATCGGATGATTTCTCTTGAGCTTTAGGTTGAATTTCAGTCGCTGATATTATAACCCGCTCGGGTGATCCAGGAAAATCCACGGAACTTCAAACGCCTTTGATAGACGCGCGGCCAGGGCTTTTACGCCAAATGTTTCTGTGGCGTAGTGTCCGCCATAAAAGACATTCAAGCCCAAATCCTCTGCCAAGGCATGGGTCCAGTGTGGCCCTTCTCCGGTAATGAATGTGTCCACGCCCTCTGCGGCAGCCACTTTTAACTGGCTGCCGGCGGCGCCAGTGACAATGCCGATGCGTCGGCATCGTTCCAGACCGCAAGGCAGCAGTATCGGGGGATGGCCAATGACTCGACCCAGCGCGTGGCCCAGAGTGTCGCGGGCGATGGAAGTCGTTGACTGAAAACCGAGGAACCGGCCCTTTTCGAGGAAAAACGGCTTGAGCCGGCGCAGCCCTAATGCCTTGGACAATTGCGCGTTGTTGCCAACTTCAGGGTGCGCATCCAAGGGGAGATGCGAGCTGAAGACGGCAAGATTGTTCTTAACCAACAGCTCAAACAGTTCGTAGCGGCGACCGGTCCAAGGCTGGGTGGCCGACGACCAGAAAAGTCCGTGGTGCGCCACCAGCAGATCGGCTTTGGCGGCCACGGCCATTTTTACTGTCGCCAGTGACGCATCAACGGACGCGGCAATCCGGGTGACATTCCCGGAGTTTTGAATTTGAAGTCCGTTAACCGCGCCATCCCAGTCTTCGAACGTTTCGGGTTGAAGCAGGGCTTGGCAATATTCCACAATTTCAGGCAATGACGCATGCGACATGACGCCATCAAAACAAAAACGCGTTTCCACTTCAAAACTATTGACGAGACGGAGCGCCTGGATTGGGGAAAAAAAAGTGAATCGCTTTATTGAATTTTACGGCAGGCTCCTTATAGTGCGCCACGATCTGATGAATAAATGAGCCAGACAATCGCCCTCAAAAACGAGTGGGATGTTCAAGCAGCGCGAAACCTTTACAACATAAATCGGTGGGGTGCCCGCTATTTCGATATCAACGAAGCCGGGCATGTTGTTGCGATGCCTTTGCGTGAGGCTGGAGCGTCGGTTGATCTGACCGATGTCATCGAGGAAGCCAAGGGGCGCAGCCTCAAGTTTCCTGTGCTGATCCGGTTTCAGGATATTTTGCGACATCGAGTCGAGTCCTTCAATCAGGCATTTCGCGCGTCGATTGCTGAATTCAATTATCAAAACAGCTACCGGGGTGTTTTTCCAATCAAGGTCAACCAATTACGCGAAGTGGTTGAGGAACTTCTTGACGCTGGCAAGCCGTATCAATTTGGACTCGAGGTTGGCAGCAAACCCGAGCTCTTCGCCGGCTTGGCGCTTCAGAATCAACCCGGAAGCCTCATTATTTGCAACGGTTACAAGGATGCTCAGTTTATCCGCATCGCGTTGATGGGGATCAAATTGGGCAGCAAAGTGATTCTGGTTGTCGAGAAATTGGAAGAGCTCAAGCAGATCATCGCCGTCTCGCGGCAGATGGGAGTTGAGCCTATCATCGGAATTCGCGCGCGGCTGATGAGCAAAGGCGCAGGCAAATGGGCCGAGAGCGGCGGAGAGAATGCCAAGTTCGGCTTGAACACGGCGGAACTCATTGCGGCGACCGATCTGTTGCGAGCCGAGAAACTGGGACATTGTTTCAAGCTGCTGCATTTCCATATTGGCTCGCAGGTGCCGGACATTCTTACCATCAAGAAAGCCGTTCAGGAGGCGGCCCGGTTCTACGCCAAGCTTTTTAAAATGGGTTTTGCGCTTGAAACTTTGGATGTCGGTGGTGGCTGTGGCGTTGATTACGACGGCAGCGGTTGCGCCTTTGACAGCTCGACCAACTATTCCCTTCAGGAATACACAAATGACATCGTTTATTACATAGGGGATATCTGCAACCAGGAGAAAGTGCCGCATCCCCAGATCATCAGCGAGAGTGGACGGGCGCTGGTCGCTCACCACAGTGTTCTGATTGTGGAAGTGCTCGGAGCAATCGAAAAACTCAAGGACGTCGAGCAGTTTCAATACGGCGATAACGAGCATTCGTTGGTACGGGAGTTGTTGGACTTGCGGAAGAACATCGCCCGGTTCAACAAGCTTGAGGCCTATCACGATGCCCTTGAGCGCAAGGAAGACGCACAGCAAATGTTCGCGCTTGGGCTCTTGGAATTGCCCGACAAGGCCAAGATTGAATCGCTTTACTGGGCAATCGCGCAGGAGGTCGTGGCGAGCTTTCGCGGCCAGGCTTACATCCCCGAAGAGATTCTCAAGCTCGAAGACAGCTTGGGCGACCAATTTCTCTGCAATTTCTCGGTGTTCCAATCATTGCTCGACCACTGGGCTCTGGGACAATTGTTTCCGATCATGCCCGTGAGCCGGTTGAATGAACTTCCAACGCGGGAAGGCACGCTGGTCGATATCACCTGCGATTCGGATGGGCAGGTCAAGAAATTCATTGACCTGCGGGACGTTCGAGACACGCTCAAAATCCATGCCTTGCGCTCCAATGGCAACGGGCCGGAGCCTTATTATCTCGGGTTCTTTCTTATGGGCGCCTATCAGGATATCATGGGCGATCTGCATAATCTTTTCGGCCGCGTCAACGAGGTGCATGTCTTCCTGGACCCCGACGAACCGGCTGGGTATTACATTGAAGAGATCATCGAAGGGACAACTGTCGCGCAGGCCCTTACGTCGGTTCAATACGACGAAAACGAACTCAAGCGGCGCATGAAGATGCAGATTGATGAAGCGATCAAGTCCGACCGGCTCAAGCCATCGGAGGGAATGCGCCTGCTTGATGACTATGAGCGGGGACTCAAGGAATATACCTATCTCAATATTCAATAGAATGAATGGCGGCATTAGATCAGCCTTGGCTGTTCGTCCTTCGCGCCGCGGAATTTAGCATGGCTGATCCCGCAAAAGCCGAGTTACTCCAATCGCTGGGCAGAGTCGTGCAGGGTCTTTCGGCCCTCTTTTGGGGCGTTCCGCTTGGGTTCATTGCCTATGTCCAGACGGCCCGTACCGATTGGCTTGATTCTTTTGGCCCGTTTTCGGTGGCGCCGGCGCTCATCTTGAGTGGTGTGCTTTTCCACGCCTTGGTTCAACTGCGCCATTTCCAACGGCAGGAACGAATCTGGCAACAATCTCTGGACCGCGCTGAAGTCTTCGCCGTGCTCAACTTGGGGTTGGTTCCGTTTCTGTTTTGGTGGCATCGGATGCCTGGCGTGCCGCTCTATGCGGCTTGCGTGACGCTGCTGACTATCACGGGCCTGTTATTTCTGATTCACCTCAATTGTGTGCTGCGCCGTCTCACCGCCATGCTGCCAGATGAAACGCTCCGGTCCGAAACTCGGACATTCACCGGTTTGAACACATTGATGTTACTTACGGTGCTTGGTCTGCTCTGCCTGTATTTTGCCTTGCTGAGAATTCCGGATTTGCCTTGCGTAATCCAAGGGTTTCTGGCATTGATTGGCTCGGAAGGACTGTGGCTGGCTGTGTTTATGATCCTGATGCCGCTGGCCATCACAATGGCATTGATTTGGAAAATTAAAGAGACGATTTTCTCGAGTGTGTTCCGGTAATTCAAAATTCTTCCGCTACAATGAACCCAAGCGCAAATCAATTGATTGCAGCCGCGCGCGAGCTTTGTGTCGCGGTTGAAGAACTTCGGTTTGCTCCGCCTGTGGCGCATGTATATAACCCGCTCACCTATGCGTGGGGGGGATACGAAGCCTATGCCCGGCGGTTTGGAAAAGGCCCCAAAGAGGTGATTTTCCTGGGGATGAATCCCGGTCCATTTGGCATGATGCAGACGGGCGTTCCCTTTGGCGAAATCCAGGCCGTGCGCGATTGGATGGGAATCCATTGCGCCATATCCAGTCCGGCGTCGGCTCATCCGAAGCGGCCAATCCTTGGATTTGCCTGTCCGCGCTCGGAAGTCAGCGGCCGACGGCTCTGGGGCCTGTTTGCGCAGCGATTCGGAACGCCCGAACGGTTCTTTGCGAGCCATTTCGTGGCCAATTACTGTCCTCTGGCGTTTTTGCGGGACACCGGCGCAAATCATACGCCGGATAAGTTGCCCGCTGCCGAGGCTGAGGCGCTCGGACGCGCTTGCGACGCCCATCTGCGGGCTCTGATCGGCATTTTGCGACCGCGCTGGATTGTAGGGGTGGGCGGATTCGCAGCCGAGCGCGCCCGGTTGGTGGCGTCCTCCCCAGTCCAAGTCGTCCAGATTCTTCACCCCAGCCCGGCGTGTCCAGCAGCCAACCGCGACTGGGCCGGCACGGTGACCCGGCAGATGCGCGATATGGGGCTTTGGAGGGAATCAGAATGAAACGAAAATCAAGCGCCCTCATTGGACTTAACTATTGTCTGTTGCTTCTTTTATTAGCTGGATGCCTCTTGACGGGATGCAGACAGGACGATTTGGGCGATAAAATCTTTGCTGACGCCGGTCCAAAGATCACGCAAACGTGGGCCAAGGCAAAATCTCTTGATGCCGAAAACGACTACATGTCAGCAGCGGAAGTGTACGATTCGTTGAGGCAAATGAACCTGACTCATAAACAAGAGATGGCGGTGAAAATGGCCATTGGTGAGTTGTATATTCGGCTCAAAAGGGCAGCGACGGCAGGAGATGCCAGTGCAAAGAAAATCCTTGAAGACATCCAAGAAAACTCGAAAAAGTGATCGTGATGAATTCGCTGGGATATAAGCTGGTCTTGATCGCGTTGGCTGTTGTGATGCTCTGCGGTGTTTTCAAAACCCAGCAGTTGCTCAATCATGACCGCGAGGCGCTGGGCCTCACCAAGTTGACGCCTCTTCAAAACGCGCCCCCCATGCTGGCCTTTACGACGGTTGCCTTGGGAGGCTTTCGCGGGTTGATCGCGAACATACTCTGGATTCGCGCCACCGAGCTTCAGGAACAGGAAAAATTCTTTGAGATGGTGCAATTGGCTGATTGGATTACCAAACTCGAACCACATTATGTCCAGGTCTGGCTCAACCAGGCATGGAACATGGCCTTTAATATATCGGTGAAATTCGCCAGCCCGGAAGATCGGTGGCGCTGGGTGCAGCGTGGCATTTCCCTGCTCCGTGATCAGGGGCTGGTGTATAACCCGCAGGAAGCTTTGATTTATCGCGAACTCTCATGGATGTATCAGTGCAAGATGGGGGGCAGCACAGACGATGCAAACCAATTCTACAAACAGGCGTGGTTCCTGGAGATGCAGGAGCTCTTCAAGGGCAAACCCAACCTCGACCAACTAATCAATCCGACAACTCCAGAAGCCATTCAGCGCCTGCAAATTCTCACCCATAAATATGGGCTGAATCCCCAAACCATGCGAGAGGTGGACAACGATTATGGCCCGCTGGAATGGCGGTTGCCCGATGCGCACGCCATTTATTGGGCCGAACTGGGTCGCCGATTGGCCAAGCCTAAAGACAAGGAATCCCTGCGCCGATCCATCTATCAATCGATGCAACAGGCATGCTATGGCGGACGTCTGACCGAAATTGGCAAAGACCGCAAAACAATGGTCGTTGGGCCCAATTTTGACATGGTCAAGAAAGTCAACCTGGCTTACGAAACATTGATCGCCGAGGAACCTGATTCCGGCCAGGCAGGGAGCATGCGCACCAGCCACCGCAATTTCCTCATGACCATCATTTACTTGCTCTACACTGACGGACGCGCCAGGGACGCGCAGAAATGGTATGATTACACCCGCAAAACCTATCCCCAGTCCATGCCTCCCAATTGCACGCTCGATGTTTATGCCATCGAGCGCCTCGGCGTTCAACTTACCGGGACCGACCGCAACAAGACTACTGCGGCGATCAAGGGAATCCTGCGCCAGACGTACGTCGCGCTTGCGCAAGATTTGGACGACAAGGCTTTTAACCTTGACAAGATTGCGCAAAAGGCTTGGGACTATTATGAGTCCAAGATACCCAAATCAGCAGATGTCCGCGTGGGGCTTGATCCGATGCCGGTCTTGAAGAAGCTTGTTTTGGACGAAGTGCTGGACCCTGAGACGGGCATGAGTCCAGAGTTTGCGGCGATCGTACGTTCAAAACTCAACCTGCCTGCCCCAACCTTATTCCAGCGCCCCGAACAGTGACTGATGTTCAATGAACGGGCGTTGGGGAAATATTCAAAATGTTATTGAAATCAACGCGGGATGCATCCCAGTCTTCACGTTGGTATTATTAACCGATAGACAAAAAAATATGGCCGAAGAACCAAGTTCCAAAGAAGAAACATCAAAATCACCTGTTACAGCCTCGCAACGTCTTGAGGCAATTAAGCAGGAAGAGATCGAATTGCTGGCAAAGTTGAACAGTAAGAAACAACATTTGCAGGATGAATTGAGAAACGAGTTTGAAACGACAATTAAGAATGTTGCGAAGGTTTACAAAAACTATATCGAGTGCGGAGCCACAAACGTCTGGGCCAACGAAACCATTAAACCCTTGTTGCTGGAATTGGGTTTAACGGATGGAACGGGTTTTATCAAAGAGTCTGACATTGAAACAGAAGCCTTTTTGACAAAATACAACTTGAAACTCAAGAAGGCCCCTGGCAGCAAAAGGAGATCCAAGAAAACCGATGGCGCCATTGAAGAAATTGTTGAATCCAACAGCAAAGATGGTTTAACCGTCGGCCAAGTCACCTAATATCAAGGTGTTGGGCCAAGTCAAAATAAGAACTGCTGGAAGAGTGGTCGGGGCGGTGAGATTTGAACTCACGACCTTCTGAACCCCATTCAGACGCGCTACCAAGCTACGCTACGCCCCGGCCAATACTACCAAGAAGTTTGGATTGTAGAACTCTGCTTCCCTAATTCAACAAATTTCAGAATAAATCTGAATAAAATGTGACTGTTCAGGTCAGATGGAGAAATTAGCGTCTTGCTGACGCTCGCCGGAAAGAGAGTCACAGGCAAGGATGCCTATGCTACCTGAATGGTTACTATTCAGCATCCCTCTCATCCCTCATCCCATCATTCTCATAATGTCAGACGAAAAAGGGCGTCCATTGCTGAACGCCCGATGGCAAAATAGGATTTCAAAAGGCGCATTGGCCGCCTTTTGGAGGTCTTAGACTCCTTTGACGCCCTTGGCGCGCAGGCTGCTGATCGCCAGTTGAGCCAGTTCGGTGAAGGCAGCAACGTCCTGGGCAGCGAGGTCAGCAATGACCTTGCGGTCCAAAGCGCAGTTGGCGGCCTTGAGACCTTCGATGAAACGACTGTAGGTCAGGCCGGCAGCGCGGGCCGCAGAATTGATGCGCACCTGCCACAGAGCACGGTAATTGCGCTTCTTGGTCTTGCGGTCGCGATAGGCATATTGGAGGCCGTGGTCAACGGCGTCAGAGGCGTAACGATAAAGTTTAGAGCGTCGCGCACGGAAGCCTTTGGCGGCTTTGATCGTCCGGATGCGGCGTTTGCGTGAGGCTGGTGAATTAGTAACTCGCATAATCCTGAAATCGTAAAATTATTAGTGGCTGAAGGGCAGGTTCTGAAGAATCCGGTGTGTGTCGGTTTTATCGACAACTTTAGATCCTCCCAAGGCGCGTCGGCGCTTGGGGCTCTTGGTTTGGAGGAGGTGGCGCTTGCCGGCGTGGGAGCGCAGCACCTTGCCGGTGCCGGTTATCTTAAATCGTTTTGCCACCGATTTCTTTGTTTTAATACCTTTAGGGCGTCGCATATTGCTTAGAACTTTCTCAAAAGAGCGTTCAATGTAAAAGCTCTTGAACATGGAATCAAGCTGTATTTTTGAATTTGCGCGAGCTAGTGCGCATCTCTGAGACTGGAAATGCAGCAATTCTCATTTTTGCAGGCAGGCAAGATTCCCAACATTGAGTGGAAGATTTCAGCCTCCGCGCTCTCCGCGCCTTCGCGTGAATGCTCCTGAATATCCAATATCGAACAAGGAATTTCCAATAATGAAGTAGGAAGCGGCCAAAGCAAGTCCAGTGCCAGCTTCCAATTACGCCCGCGCCAGGCCAAAATGAGAATTGCTGCTGGAAATGTGTTTAGGGTTGACTTTCTGCCAGCTACCACGAGAATTTGCCGCGTTACTATGGAAGCTGAAACAAAGCAAACATCGGCGCTGACGCACACGTTCGATGTTTACAAATGGGCCGCTTGGTTGCATGCCAATCTCAAGCAGGTTGTCACCGGCACAATCATTGTAGCCGTCACCGCAACAGTTTTGGCGATTTACTCGTGGAAGAAGAACCAGGACGAACTGCTTGCGAGCGAGACGTTCTTCAACCTGCCGCAGGCCGCTGCCGCAGGTGAAAGGATGCCTCGTCCCACTGCGCAGGCGCTGTTGTCCGTAGCCAGTCAGTTTCCCAGCACCAGCGTTGGCATGCAGGCCGAACTGCTTGCGGCCAACACGTTCTTTTCTCAAGGCAAGTATGAGGATTCCCAGCGCGAGTTTTCCAAGTTTATGGTGAACCATGAGTTGAGCCAATTCGCTCCGCAAGCGGCCATCGGCGTAGCGGCCTCGCTTGAGGCTCAAAACAAAATTCCAGAGGCCGTCCAAGCCTATAAGGAGGCGCTCGCCAAATACAGCGGCACTGGCATCAGTTCTCCAGTAAAGCTGACCTTGGCGCGCTTATTCGAAGAGCAGAAACAATTTGACCAAGCTCTTCGGTACTACGACGAATTGACCAGCTCGGCAACTCCCAATCCGTATGATCCTTGGGCGGCTGAGGCCCGCGAGAGCAAAGCAGAATTGCTGATCAAACATCCCGAACTGGTCAAGGTGGCACCAGTGCTGTTGCAATATAAATAACACTTAACTGATTATTAGGATTTTTTTATGAAATTAACCATTATTGGAACAGGATATGTGGGTTTGGTGACGGGCACATGTTTTGCCGAAGTCGGCCACCAAGTTATTTGCGTCGATAAGGATCCGGAGAAAATCAAGCTCCTGCTGGAGGGCGGAATGCCCATTTATGAGCCTGGTCTCGACGAACTGGTTCGCAAGAACGTCAATGCCGGACGCCTGCAGTTTACCACGAGCACAGGCGAGGGGGTTGAGCGCTCGGATATCATTTTCATTGCCGTGCCCACCCCGCCGCAGCCGGACGGTTCGGTCGATTTGAGCTTCATCGAGACGGTTTCGCGTGAGATTGCCAGCTCAATGACCGCCTACAAGATCATTGTCGATAAGAGCACTGTTCCGGTCAAGACCGGCGAAAAGGTCGCCGAAACGATCAACCGCTACTGCAAGGCAAAGGTTGATTTCGATGTGGTCAGCAATCCCGAGTTTCTGCGGGAAGGTTTTGCGGTGGGCGATTTTATGAAGCCCGACCGGGTGGTTGTCGGCGTTGCCTCGCAGCGTCCGGTGCAGGCGATGAAAGATGTCTATACTCCGTATAATGCGCCAATCGTTGTCACCGACATCAATTCAGCCGAATTGATCAAGCACGCCGCCAACTCGTTCCTAGCCCTGAAGATCTCCTATATCAACGCGGTATCAGTTCTTTGCGAACTATCCGGCGCCAACGTTCAGGAAGTGGCCGCCGGCATGGGCATGGACACGCGCATCGGACGCCAGTTTCTTGATGCCTCGCTCGGCTTTGGCGGAAGCTGTTTTCCCAAGGACCTGAGCGCCTTCATCAAGATTTCCGAGCAGTTGGGCTACGAATTCGGACTGCTCAAGGAAGTCCAGAAGATCAACGCCACACAAATGGACCGCTTCGTGAAAAAAATCTCGGAAACCATGTGGGTACTCAAGGGCAAGAAACTCGGCATCCTGGGCCTGGCATTCAAGCAGAACACCGACGACGTGCGCATGTCGCCAGCCATCGAACTTTGCCAGCGGCTTCAGCAAGAAGGCGTGATACTGCGCGTCCACGATCCTCGCGCGATGGACAAAGCCAAAGCCGTCCTCACGGATGTTACCTACGTGTCCGATATGAATGAAGTCGCTGAAGGGTGCGACGCCTTGGTGATTGCCACTGAATGGCCTGAGTTTAAGCAGCTTGACCTCGAACGCGCGCGCAAGAATCTCACTCACCCGATTCTCTTTGACGGACGCAACCTGTTCAATGTCGATGAAATGGAAAAACTGGGTTTCCTTTACAAGAGCATCGGGCGCGGACAGGGAGCGTGACGGTAGGGTGTTGAATTGAGGAAAGATAGTTCATGCTGATCATTGTCATCTCAGTAACACCCGACTTTAGTCGGGTGTTACGCT